>NZ_VTHL01000005.1:0-224886 GCF_008271285.1 Hymenobacter lutimineralis
TCCGGCCACACAGTTCGTTACAGAATTTAACGCCCGATCAGGCAATGGCGGCCGCCGCTACTGTCGAGCTTCAAACCGCCTGATGCTCTACTTCTAGCCGGTCCAGCAATTGGGAGGAGGTCAAACCGCCTGATGCTCTACTTCTAGCCGGTCCAGCAATTGGGAGGAGGTCAGCTGGCTTGGGGGGCACGTTGGCTTTGGCCCTGGATTGGCAGTGTCGGATAAAGTGCGTCCTCGGCTGATGGCAGGAGGTGGGCTAGTGCTAGGTAGAAGTCATAAGTTTCTGCTGGATTTTGGCGTAGCATGTGGTTATGTTGACCGGCTCAGCCAAGCCTACGCTGTAAGCGGCCCCTTTTATGCAAAGCCAGAAAAGACTACGGTTTCTCAGTTTTCAACAGGAAAGTATTTCTCGCTACACTACATCTTCTTTCAACCATAAAAGATACCATACTTGCTTCTACTTCCTCGGTACGTCAATATCGTTTAGCAACTTGCAACAGGGACTATATCCTGCCTTCAGAAGCCAATGCAACTATTTAAACCTTGCAATGCTGCTTCAGCTTTGCAACGACGTGGTGTTGCTTAGCTAGGATAAATTGAAACGCGCCGCCGGAAACAATTCCGGCGGCGCGTTTCAATTTACACGATGCGCTTAATTCAAGCTCCGGTACCGCACGCGCTTAGGCTCTACGTCACCTAACCGCTTCTTCTTGGCTTCCTCATAGTCGGAGAAGTTGCCCTCGAACCAGACCACCTGCGAGTCGCCCTCGAAGGCCAGGATGTGGGTGGCCAGGCGGTCGAGGAACCACCGGTCGTGGCTGATGATGACGGCGCAGCCGGCAAAGTTCTCCAGCGCGTCTTCCAGGGCCCGGATGGCATTCACGTCCAGGTCGTTGGTGGGTTCGTCGAGCAGGAGCAGGTTGGCGCCCTGCTTGAGGGTGGTAGCCAGGTGCACCCGGTTCCGCTCCCCGCCCGAGAGCGAGCCGACTTTCTTTTCCTGGTCGCCGCCGCGGAAGTTGAAGTTGCTCACAAAGGCCCGGGAGTTTACTTGGCGGCCGGCCAGCAGCATGGTTTCGGTGCCGCCCGAAATGGTTTCAAACACCGACTTGTTGGGCTCCAGCGTGTCATGCTGCTGGTCTACGTAGGCCGTTTGTACCGTGGGGCCCACCACGAAGGTGCCCGCGTCGGGCTCCAGCTGGCCGGTGATGAGGCGGAACAAGGTGGTTTTGCCGGCGCCGTTCGGCCCGATGATGCCCACAATGCCGCCCTGCGGCAGATTAAACGACAGGTTTTCGAACAGCAGCTTGTCGCCAAACGATTTGGTGAGGCCCTCGGCTTCAATCACCTGCGCCCCCAGGCGCGGGCCGTCGGGGATGAACAGCTCCAGCTTCTGCTCCTTCTCGCGGGCATCCTCGTTCACCATCTTGTCGTAGCCGGCGAGGCGGGCCTTGCTCTTAGCCTGGCGGGCCTTGGGGGCCATGCGCACCCATTCCAGCTCGCGCTGCAGGGTTTTCTGGCGCTTGCTCTCGGTTTTCTCTTCCTGGGCCAGGCGCGAGGCCTTCTGCTCCAGCCAGGACGAATAGTTGCCCTTCCACGGAATACCCTCGCCGCGGTCCAGCTCCAGAATCCAGCCCGCCACGTTGTCGAGGAAGTACCGGTCGTGCGTCACGGCAATGACGGTGCCTTTATACTGCTGCAGGTGCTGCTCCAGCCACAGCACGCTCTCGGCGTCGAGGTGGTTGGTGGGTTCGTCGAGCAGGAGCACATCGGGCTCCTGGAGCAGGAGGCGGCAGAGGGCCACGCGGCGCTTTTCCCCGCCCGAGAGGTTGCCGATGAGGGCATCGGGGGCGGGGGTGCGCAGGGCATCCATGGCGCGCTCCAGCTTGGAGTCCAGGTTCCAGGCATCGAGCTGGTCGAGGCGCTCTTGCACGGTACCCTGGCGCTCCAGCAGCTTGTCGAAGTCGGCATCTTCGGCCCCGAAGGCCTCGTTGATTTCGTCGAACTCCTTAAGCAGGGCCACGGTTTCGGCGGTGCCTTCCTGCACCACTTCCAGCACCGTTTTGGTGGCGTCGAGCTGGGGCTCCTGCTCCAGGTAGCCCACCGAGTAGCCCGGCGACCATACCACCTCGCCCTGAAACTGCTTGTCCACCCCGGCAATAATCTTCAGCAGGGAGGACTTACCCGAGCCGTTGAGGCCGAGCACGCCGATTTTGGCCCCGTAGAAAAACGAGAGGTAGATGTTTTTGAGAACCTGTTTCTGGGGCGGGTACACCTTGGTGACCCCGGCCATGGAGAAAATGATGGTGGGCTGGTCGGACATAGCGAAAGAAGAACAAAAAGCATGGACCTTGCGGCGGGTCGTTGCAACGATTAGCTGGCTGAAATGCGTCTCTGGTAGCGGCAGCCGGCGGCCGGGGGCATAACCGCCGGCCCACCGGGCGCGTAGCAGAGGCAGGAGCTACCAGCCGAGACTACCGGGTCCGCGGGCCCGGTAGCTCAAAGGTAGGCAGGCCCCGGCGGCTTTCCCAGACCGGCTACTGCCAGGCTTGCGCACCGACTTTGCGCGGCAAGCCGTAAACTTGTAGTACTTTTTGCCCTGAACTCCCGAACACCCACCTATACGCCCGCGCGCTATTTCAGTCCCCCTTTATGGAATCACAAGAGTACCTGTTGGCCGAAGCACGTCGCTACGGTTACGTTGAAGGCGAGGAAGTGTGGCTGCGCCCCTTTATGCAGCTCCCGGCCCGACGCGTAGGCCAGGTAAAAGAGTCGGCCGACGCTTCGCTGGTCTACTTTGCACAGCGCTTTGAGTTGTTTCGGAGCAAGGTGGAAGACCTGCTTCAGAAAATAGAGGAAGCCGAAAACAAAGGCTCCTTCCTGATGAAGGCCCAGCACCTGAAAGAGCAGGTAGCCAGCTACGATGCCCTCGGCGACTTTGAGACCCTGCACCGCCGCCTCACCGAGGCCGAGGAAGGCGTGAAGGTGACCGTGAACCGCAACCGCGAGAAAAACCTGGCCACCAAAATCAACCTGATTCAGGAAGCCGGGGAGCTGAAAAACACCGTGGACTGGGCCGGTGCCAGCGAGAAGGTGAAGGAGCTGCGCCAGATCTGGATCAAGACCGGGCCGGTGGAAAAGCAGCACACCGAAGAGCTGGAAACCCGGTTCCAGGCGGCGGTTGATTCTTTCTTTGCTGCCCGCAAGCAGTTCCAGGCCGAGAAGAAGGCCATGGTCAACCGCGTGTACGACAAGTACAAGGAGCTGATTCACAAGTCGGAAGCCCTGCAGAACTCCAACGACTTCGAGGAAACGACCCGCAAGCTCAAGCAGCTGCAGCAGGAGTGGAAAGAAGTGCAAGGCTCCCTGCCGCGCAAGCAGGCCAACGACCTGTGGACGCGCTTCCGGGCCGCCCACAACCACTTCTTCGAGCGCCTAAAGGTGCACATCAACACCCGCCGCCCCGAAGCAGCCACCGGCGCCCTGAGCGGCAGCGCCGAAGACAACCTGGCCCGCAAGCGCGCCCTGGTAGCCGAAGCCACGGCCCTGCTGGACCAGCCCATGGCCCAGGCCGTGACGCGGGCCAAGGAGCTGCAGGCTGCCTGGAAACAAGTAGGCCCGGTGCGGGGCGAGGAGTCGGACCGTGTGTGGGAGCAGTTCCTGGCCGCCTGCGACAAGGTGTTTGAGCTCAGCGCCCTGGAGCACTTCGTGCGCAAGCGCCAGGCCAGCGGCCTCGACGTGAGCACGCCCGAAGAGCAGTACAATGTGCGGGTCCAGGCCCTGCGCGACTTCATCAAGTCGGACAAGCAGGAGCAGGAAGTGCTGGAGCAAAACCTCGACAAGCTGAGCAACGCCCCCGGCAACGACGCCTTCCGCACGATGTTGCAGGGTAAAATCCGCACCTTCCAGCGAAAAATCCGCACCAAGACTGAGTTAATTGAACTGTTGCGGCAGCGCTTGGTTGCATAGTCCAACTTTGCACGTTATTTTACGTTGTCGTCGTTAAGCAGCAAAAACCCCTACCTTCCGTTAGGAAGCTGCTTACGAACTTCTTCTTTTGCCAACCCTTTTTTTGTAGCACACACGACTATGTATTGGACGCTGGAACTGGCTTCATATCTGGAAGACGCACCCTGGCCCGCCACCAAGGACGAATTGATTGACTACTCTATCCGCTCGGGAGCCCCGATGGAAGTGGTAGAAAACCTGCAGGCGCTGGAGGACGACGGTCAACCGTATGAGAATATCGAAGAAGTCTGGCCTGACTATCCGACGAAAGAAGACTTCATGTTCAACGAAGACGAATACTAGAAATAAGAGTTTAGAACTAAGAGCTTAGACCTTAGACCATCTGGTCGAAGGTGCTTTTATCCTAATTCTCAGTTCTGATGTCTAAGCTCTCAGTTCTACAGATTGAAAATCTGGTTGCGGGGTATGAACAGCGTGTTCTGCTCCGCAACCTTTTTTTGTGCCTGCCCGAGCCGGCCTTCGTGGCCGTTATCGGCCACAACGGCTGCGGCAAAACCACGCTCTTTCGCGTGCTCACCGGCCAGCTACCGTACCAGGGTACCGTGCAGCTGGCGGGCCACGACCTGCGTACCCTGCGGCGCCCGGCGGCTACGGGGCTGCTTGCTCACCTGCCCCAGCGCAATGTGGTGGGCTTTTCGATTGCGGTGCGCGAGCTGGTAGTGATGGGGCGCTACCGCCACCACCGTTTCCTGGGTGGCTACTCCGCTCACGACTATGCCCTGGCCGCTGAAGCCCTAGCAGGCGTAGGCGCTGGTCACCTCGCCCACCGCGACTTTACTCTGCTCTCCGGCGGAGAGCAGCAGCTGGTATGGCTGGCCCAGCTGAGTTTGCAGGATGCCGATGTGTACCTGCTCGACGAGCCCACCCAGCAGCTTGACGTGTACTACCGGCGAAGGGTATTTTCCCTCCTGCATCGCTGGGTGGTGGAACAGCAGAAAACCATTCTCTGCATCACCCACGACCTGGATAACCTCGCGGCTCTGTCGGGTTACGTGCTGAACCTGTCGCGGCCCGTGCCTTCGCTACAGGTGTTGTCGGCGGCTGTGGTGGAGGCAGAGCGGGCGTTTCTGGAAAGCGAAGAAAGCCTCGCGGCACACGGGTGAAGGAGTGTCTTCTACCCTCAACTCATCTTTGCCCCGGCCGGCCCCGCACCACGTGCCAGATAGAGCGCAGAAAGGGCCAGGGCGTTACCGAATTCATGATCTGAAAGTTTTCCCAGGCGGACGTGCGCTCATCCAGAAAACGAAAAATCCGCTCGACGGGGTTGCGCTGAAACAGCTCGGTGAAAATGGCGCGGGTTTGCTCGCCCTGCCGCTGCATGATGTCGAGCAGCAAGGTATCAAACATATGAAACTGCCACTGGTCGCCGGTTGGGTCGCGCGGAGGTTGGCCCGTAGCAACAAGCCCCTCTACTAACCGCGTCGAGTGCGCCTGAATGCGCTGAAAAGCATACCCTGTGCTGGGTTTGGCCCGCCCCGCCCGCGTACCCAAGTTGATGATATGCGGCCCATCCCGTGCTGGCAGCGGGTGGTCGGTCATCGGTATGGCCCCTATTTCTACGGCCTCAATGCGGAATTCCGTAACGCCCAGCGTATCGCGTAGATAATTCCGAAGGGCTTCTTCGTATTCAGCCTTGGGTAGCGGCGCGGCCGAAAACAGCGTGTACTCCACCAAGGCCCGGCGGGGACTAAACGGCAGCACGTACATGAACCGAGCCTCTTGGCGCTGCTCGCCGCGAAAGTCCATAAACTCCACCGTTGCCGGGTCGAACACGTCTTGCTCCGTTTCCACTTCCCAGCCCACAAAGTGCTGTAGCAGGTAGCGGTACCTTTCTGGTTGTTTCTGCTGCGCTAGGTTAGGAGGCCGGCTGTCGAAGGCGTAGCGGGCGGTGAATGTGCCCAGGGCAGTGGTGGCCCGGGCCCCATCCGGCGTGTTTTCTAGGTGCTCTACGGTAGTCTGCAGGCGGGTAAACTGGGAATTGCCAGCTAAGGCCGCTTGCACAAACTGGTAGAAATCCAGCCCCCGAATCATCTTATAGCGGTAGTTCTGCAGAGGAAAAACCTGCTCGAAGCCCGGACTGCGAAACGCCAGCTGTTCCCACTCGTGCGCCACAATTCCATCAAACAAGGTAGGCGCATCGGCCCAGAACGACCAGGTCCGGTCATTCTGGCTTTTGGCCTCGGGCTCGAGCAATAGCACGCGCTTATCGGCCAGGGCCGGGGCCTGGCTGATGTGGTAGGCCAGGCTCAGGCCCGCCGCGCCGCCGCCTACAATGAGGTAGTCATACTCACGGCTTGGCTCTGTTTTATTGGATTGCACGGATTCCAGGGACAGTTCGTTGAGCGAAGCTACACGACAGCATGATACAGCCCGCAGGATTAACAATTCTTATATCAAACTGTCTCAGCAGTTGTAAACAAAAAAGCCGCTTCCTGGGAGGCGGCTTTTTGACGTTAGCTAGGCTGTTGAGGATACCACGTGTAGCAAGATGGCCTGCAGCCAAAGCAACCCTAGAAGTTCGGCGAGAGCAGGTACTTGCTGTAGAAGTCGTCGATGATTTTTACGGCCGACTCAGCATCGTCCACAATCTGCACCAGCTCCATGTCTTCGGGCGAGATGTTGTGCTCCTCGTGCAGCATCACTTCCTCAATCCACTTAAATAGGCCATTCCAGTAAGCCGAGCCCACCAACACGATGGGGAAACGACCAATTTTCTTGGTTTGAATGAGCGTAATGGCTTCAAACAGCTCGTCGAGGGTGCCGAAGCCGCCAGGCATGCCTACAAAGCCCTGGGCGTACTTGATGAACATCACCTTGCGCACGAAGAAGTAGTCGAAGTTGATGATCTTGTCGGGGTCGATGTAGATGTTGTTGAACTGCTCGAAGGGCAGCTCAATGTTGAGCCCCACCGACTTGCCACCCTCGGAGTGAGCCCCCTTGTTGCCGGCTTCCATGATGCCGGGGCCACCGCCCGTAATCACGCCGTAACCGTGGCGCACCAACTTGGCCGCAATTTCTTCGGCCATCTGGTAGTAGGGGTTTTCGGGCTTGGTGCGGGCCGAGCCGAAAATAGATACGCAGGGCCCGATCTTGGTCAGCTTCTCGAAGCCTTCCACGAACTCGGCCATTACTTTAAAGATCTGCCAGGAGTCTGCAATCTTGATTTCATTCCAGTCTTTATCAACAAACGCCTTTCGGATGCGCTGCTCGTCGTCGACCTGCACCGTGCGCTTGCCGTGGGTTTGCTCCCGGATATCACTGATGGTTTTAACCTTGTTGTCGTTGACGTTGGGCTGCACAATGGTCTGGCCACTGCCGGCATTCAGCACCTGGTCAGCTATTTTGGTTCTGCTGGTTTTTTTGAGCTTCGCCATAGGAGCTACAAAGGGGAAATAAGGTGCCGGCTGCCACCGGCCAACGGCTCGGAACGGCAGGGGGGAAATGGCCGGCACCCGGTAAATGGAAAAAGAAAAAGGCAAAAAAAAGCCGCCTCACGGAAGGAAGGCGACCAAAAGTAGCGACCCGCAAGTTAACAGTTTGTTAACATCACGCTAGCACAATCATCAAATTATTACGCTGGCCCGGCCACGTACCAGGCCAGCCAATTACTTCGAGCGGATGGCAATAACGGGGTCGAGGTTGGAGGCCAGCACCGCCGGAATAATACCCGCCAGCACCCCGATTACTACCGACACGGTGAGGCCCAGCGCGATGTTGCCCGCCGAGAGGAAGATAGGCATGGCGTCCTGCGGAATCAGCGTAATGAGGTACACCAGCAGAATACCGGCGCCCCCGCCGAGCAGGCACAGGAATATGGCCTCAAACAGAAACTGGAACAGTACGAAGTAATTCTTGGCCCCCAGGGACTTCTGAATGCCGATGATGTTGGTGCGCTCCTTTACCGACACGAACATGATGTTGGCAATGCCGAAGCCCCCCACCAGGATGGCAAACGAGCCGATAACGGCCCCGGCCACCCCGATGATGGAGAACAGCTGGGAAATGGCATTGGCCAGCATTTCGGGGCGGTTCAGGGCAAAGTTGTCTTCTTCGCGGGGTTTCAGCCCCCGGATGGTGCGCATAGCCCCCTGGATTTCCGACTCCAGGTTCAGCATGCCGGGGTCGGTGTCAACGCCTTTCACGCCGATGGTGGCCTGGGCCCCACCCGAGTTACCGATGCTTAGGGCAAATATTTTCGTAAACGCTGAGAGCGGAACCAGGCAGTTGGTGTCGTTGCTGGGCGTGTCCAGCAGCTTTTTGCCTTCCTTCTGCATCACCCCAATGATGTTGAACTTCTGCCCGTGGGTGCGGAACTCCTTGCCCAGGGCCGAGCCGTTGGGGTACAGGTTGTGGGCAATATCGTACCCCACCACGGCCACGTTGCGCGCCGCATCCATTTCCTGCGCCGTAAAGTAGCGCCCTTCCTGCACGGGCACATCCGACACCAGACGGTAATCGAAGGTGACGCCCTGCAGGGCAATGCTTTCCACGCTGTTGTTGCCGGCCTTGAGCGTATTGCCACCCCGGGCCGCAAACAGGGCCACGCCCCGCTGGTTTTCCGTCGACAGCATCCGCTGCAGCTCCCGAAACTCCTGAACGGACGGATTGGGCCGGTTGAAGTACTTCCACCAGGGGTAGTCGCCACCAAACGCCCAGGGCCACTTCTGCACGTAAATCACCTTGTCGCCCACAAAGCTCATGCTCTGCCGCACGTTGGCCTCCAGCGAATCGACGACGGCAAACACGGCAATGATGGCGAAGATGCCCACCGTGACGCCCAGCAACGACAGCACCGTACGCAGCAGGTTGGCGCGAAGGGCTTGCCAAGCAAACCGGAAACTTTCAAATGTCAGACGTATGGTTTTCATAGCAGGCGTGTGGCGGGGGTGCAGAACGAAATGGGCGGTGCTGGACAACAGAATATAACTTCTCCGCTTTGCCCCTACTCCATTTCAGCGTTTTCGGGCGGAAAGTAACGATTTATCCAGCCATTGTGTGTACTTTCGCACCCTCAAATTTTTCGTTAGGTTCCCCTCCTATTGCCCTTTTTGGCCCATGAAACTGTCCGAGTTCAAGTTTGACCTGCCTGAGGCCCTCGTGGCCCAGCATCCTACCAAAAACCGCGACGAATCGCGCCTCATGGTGCTCCACCGCAGCACGGGCAAAATCGAGCACCGGGTATTCAAAGATATCATTGAATATTTTGAGGATGGCGACGTGATGGTCGTGAATGACACCAAGGTTTTTCCGGCCCGCCTCTACGGCAACAAGGAAAAGACCGGGGCACAAATTGAAGTATTCCTGTTGCGGGAGCTTAACAAGGAAATTCACCTGTGGGACGTACTCGTTGACCCCGCCCGTAAAATCCGGGTGGGCAACAAGCTGTACTTCGGCGAGTCGGACATGGTAGCGGAGGTAATCGACAACACCACGTCCCGCGGCCGCACCATCAAGTTCCTGTTCGATGGCTCCGACGAAGAGTTCTACAAGGCTCTGCACGACCTAGGCGAGACGCCCATTCCCAAGGAGTTCATTTTGCGGGATACGGAAGCCGCCGACAAGGAGCGGTACCAGACCATCTATGCCAAGAACACCGGCGCCGTAGCGGCCCCTTCGGCTGGCCTGCACTTCACCCGCGAGGTGATGAAGCGCCTCGAAATCAAGGGGGTAGACATGGCCCCGGTAACCCTGCACGTGGGCCTGGGTACGTTCCGGCCCGTGGACGTGGAAGACCTGACCAAGCACAAGATGGACTCGGAGAACTTTGTGGTGCCAGCCGGTACGGCCACCATCGTGAACCGGGCCCTCGACAACAAAAAGCGGGTCTGCGCCATCGGCACCACCTCTATGCGTGCCATGGAGTCGTCGGTGTCGGCCAATGCGCGCCTGAAGCCCACGGAAGGGTGGACCGACCGGTTTATCTTCCCTCCGTATGATTTCAAGATTGCCAACTGCCTGCTCACCAACTTCCACACGCCGGAAAGCACGCTCATGATGATGTCGGCCGCCTTCGCGGGCTACGACTTCCTCATTGAGGCCTACAAGCTGGCCATCAAGGAAAAATACCGCTTCTTCAGCTACGGCGACGCCATGCTGATTTTGTAGTAGGGGACTTAGCTGTAGGTTTTACTTGGCTTACTGATTACGCCGGATGCTCTTTCATTAGCGCATCCGGCGTTTTTTATTGCCCTATCATTACACGAACCTTCCTTCAGTCTTCCCGCCCGGTATGAATGACCCCAAGACCACAAGATCCCAAGATTCCAAGCCTCCGAGATATGCCATCCTGGTGGCGGGCGGCAGCGGTACGCGCATGGGGGCCAGCCAGCCCAAGCAGTTTCTGAACTTGCTGGGGGAACCGGTGCTGCTGCACACCCTGCGGCGCTTCTCGGAGCACGCGCTGGGCATCCAGCAGTGCGTGCTGGTGCTGCCGCAGGACCAGTTTACCACCTGGCACCAGCTCTGCGCCCAGCACCAGGTGCAGATTCCGCACACCATCGTGGCCGGGGGAGCTACCCGCTGGGCCTCGGTGCGCAATGGGCTGGCCCACCTGACGGGGCAGCCGGCCGGCGTGGTAGCGGTACACGATGGAGTGCGCCCCCTCACGCCCCGCTCGGTTATTGAAGCTACATTTCAGGCTGCCCACAACCACGGAGCCGCTGTGGCCGCCGTAGTGCCCAAAGACTCGGTGCGAGGCCTGAACCAGCAGGGTTCCTATGCCCTGAACCGGGCCCGACTGCGCCTGGTCCAGACGCCTCAGTGCTTTGACCTGGAGCTGCTCCAGCGCGCCTACCAGCTGCCCGAGCTAACGACTTTCACCGACGACGCCAGCGTGGTGGAAGACCTACATCCCATCTACTTGGTGGAGGGCGACTACCGCAACCTGAAAATCACGACGCCGGAGGACCTGCTGGTGGCGGAGGCCATTCTGCGGGCCGAGCAGCCGACGGAGTAGCGGCGGGTTTAAGCTATTCGGCGTATTTTGCCGGCTCCACACTCTTTCCTACCCATGCCCGACACCCTGCCCACGTATACCTGCCTGCTCTACGACGTCCGTCCCGACGGCGTGGCCACCATCACCCTAAACCGCCCCGATGTCTTTAACGCCTTCAACGACCCGCAGAGCTATGAGCTGCAGGATGCGCTTAAGCAAGTGGCCCGCGATGCGCGCGTGCGGGCGGTGGTGCTGACTGGGGCCGGCCGGGCCTTCTGCTCGGGTCAGGATCTGAAAAGTGCGACCAGCGGCGAAAAACGCTCGTTTTACGACTCGCTGCACAAGCGCTACAACCCCATCATTCGGGCCATGCGGGCCCTGCCGAAGCCCATCATTTGCCGCCTCAACGGCGTGGCCGCCGGCGCCGGCTGCTCCCTGGCCCTGGCCTGCGACGCCATTGTCGCTTCGGCTGAAGCTTCCCTGATTGAGGTGTTCATCAATATCGGCCTAGTGCCCGACTCCGGATCTTCGTACTTCCTGCCGCGGCTGGTTGGCTCGCTGAAAGCGTTTGAGCTCTGCGCCCTGGGCTCCAAAGTCCCAGCCGATGAAGCCTTGCGTTTGGGCCTCGTAAACCAGGTAGTGCCGGCCGACCAGTTGGATGAGGCGGCTTACGGCCTGGCCGCCCGCTACGCCTCGGCTCCTACCAAATCCATTGGCCTCATCAAGCAGATGCTGAATAAATCGGGAGCCGCTACCCTGGATCAGATGCTGGACTACGAGGCTTTGTGCCAGCAGATTGCCGGCGAATCGGAGGACTACCAGGAAGGGGTGCGGGCGTTTGCCGAAAAGCGCAAGCCCGCTTTCAAGGGCCAGTAGTCCTAAAGCTTCAACCAAACAAAAAAGGCTCCTGCGGGAGCCTTTTTTGTGGGTAAATGCACGCGGTATGGTGCTTAGGGCAGTGTAATCACGCGGGTCTGGCCGTTGACGGTTACGCTGGCCTGGTTGTCGCAGGTGGCAGTACCAGCCGGGTCGTAGTTTAGTAGCAGCTCCTTTCCCTTGCTGTTGGTGATGCGCACGGTGCCGGCCACAAAGTGACGGGCGCAGCCTTCGGCAAATGATTTCATCAGGGGCTGCTCTATAGTGGCCGTGTAACTCACGCCCTTCCGGTTGGTGCCAGTGGCGGTGCCGGTAACAGAGTAGGCATCATCGCGCAGGGCGCGGGTGCCGAAGCCAGCCGTGCGGGTATACGTGCGCTGCGAAGTCCACTGAGCGGTGCCTTCCGGCGTGATGATGCTGGCGCCCTGCACATCCAGGGAGTAGGAGCCCTGGCCTAAATTGGTGTACAGCCGTGTGCCAGTGTGCTGCCGGTCGTTTACGTAGTAATCAACCAGCGTAACCGTGATGGTGCCACCTGCCTGGCGCAGCTGGGGGCTGAACACGGCCACGATTTTTCCGCGGCGCAGGCGGCCGTTGGGGCCGGCGCAGTTCACCGAGCCAAAGTCGAGGGTGAGGGTGCGGGTAGCGGGGTCGTAGGTGCGGGTAAGGCAGTTGCCGGCTACGCGGGCCAGGTCGCCGGCTTCCGCCTCGGTGCCGGTGGCACTGGCGGCAGTTTCCGGGGCCGCAGCATTTACCAAATTCAGCAAATCGGCGGCGCTTTCTTCGGCGGCTCCCTGGTCTTCGGCCGAAACGGTACTTTCCAGCGGCGCCGCCTGGTCGCTGTCTTTGGCGCAACTGGCCGTAAGGAGGAGTGCAGCGGCGAAGGCCGAGAAACGAGCGGCGCGGAGCGTAAGCAGTTTCATAAACAAAAGGTTAGGAGTGAGGAACTTTTTTCGGCCTTTGGAATGACACCAGGCGAGTTGGTTTAATCACCCTGCCCGAATTTTCTTACCTCCCGCCAAAGCTCCAAAATAACAACCAGCCAGCCAGCGCGTATAGGAGCTCATGTTGTATCATCTACCTATGCTAACGCGCCGCTCTGCGCACGCGCTTGTAGCCCTGGCCAGCCTGGCTTTGGTGGGAGCGTGTTCCTCCAACAGCAGCCAGCAGGACCCCGTGGCGGCGGCCCGCTTCGAGAATGAACGCCGCATTGGCGAGGCCGACGTGACGCGCAAGCAGGAGCAGGACGCCGAATTTCTGGTAACAGCGGCGGTGCGTGGCCAGCTTATCACGGAGGCCAGCCGTCTGGCCCAGCAAAAAGCCACCGTGCCGGCCGTGCGCGACTTCGCGGCCAAGCTCCTGAAAGAGCACGTAGCCGTCACGCAAAGCCTGCAGACGGTAGCCCAGCAAAAAAGCATTACGGTGCCCCAGGCCCTCGGCAGTGAGCAGCAGGAAGAGTACCAGCAGCTGACGGCCGCGTCCGGCTCGGCCTTCGATAAGCAGTATGCCGAGTTGCTGACCGAGTTGCACGAAAAGCAGGAAGATGCCTTCGATGACATGCGCGAAGATGCCTATGATGGGGACATCCGCGGCTTTGCCGCTAAGTACTACCCCCTGCTGAACGACCATCTTACCCAGGCCAAGCAACTGGTAGATCAGACCGAAAAGCTACCCTAGCGCCTTACTCTTTCTCTTTTATTCTACCTCCAACCACAACACAACCAACATGAAAAAGACCCTGTTTGCTACGCTGCCCCTGGTAGCCTTGCTAGCCCTGAACACCAGCTGCGGCGACGCCAACAACCGCACCGATGGAACAGCCGGTGAAGCCGTGAGTGATATGGACAAAGCCGCAGAAGACGGCGGCGTCCAGGCCGATGCCACCGTTATCGACAACAATGCCGGCCCCACCGTGACGGCCGATACCGACTCAGCTGGCGCTGCCGCTGCGGGCCCTACGGCCCCCCACTCCACCGACCCCGAGTTTATGCAGTCGGCGGCGCACAGCGACCAGAACGAAATTCAGCTCAGCAAGCTGGCCCTTGAAAAAGGCGTGACGGGCATGGTGAAAGACCACGCCAACATGATGATTAAGGACCACACCAAGTCGACGGCGGACCTGAAGCCCATTGCCCAGAAGAAAAACGTGACGCTACCCACCGACATGGACGCCGAGCACAAGACCATAGCCGCCGATATGCGTAAGCTCTCGGGCAAGGACTTCGAGAAAAAGTACATGGAGCAGATGCTGGCCGACCACCAGAAGACCTTCAACACGCTGCAGGCTCATGCCCAGATGACCAAGGACGCGGACCTGCAGGGCTTTATCCAGAAGGTAACGCCGGTAGTACAGAGCCACCTGAACATGTTCAAGCAGCACGCGGCCATGTAAGCTGACCGCCTGCTGGATAATAAGAAAACCCGCCGGAGAGAAGCTCTCCGGCGGGTTTTCTGTGTTTGTAGCCGTGGTTATGCTTCAGCGTACTTACTTATTTTCAACTCCTCGGCCAGGAAGCGGCTGGTGTGACCTTTCCCCGACTTGGCAACCTGTTCCGGCGTGCCCTGGGCTACAATGGTGCCGCCGCCGGCGCCGCCTTCCGGCCCGATGTCAATCAGGTGGTCGGCAACCTTGATGAGGTCGAGGTTGTGCTCGATGATGAGGACGGTGTTGCCCTTGTCGGCGAGCTTGTGCAGGACCACGGAGAGGTGGTTAATGTCTTCGAAGTGCAGGCCGGTGGTGGGCTCGTCGAGGATGTAGAATGTCTTGCCGGTATCCTTCTTGCTGAGCTCCGTCGCCAGCTTCACGCGCTGGGCTTCGCCGCCCGACAGCGTAGTAGCCTGCTGACCCAGGGTAAGGTAGCCCAGGCCGACTTCGTTTAGGGTCTGAATCTTGCGCAGGATACGAGGCTGAAACTCGAAGAACTCCACGGCCTTTTCCACCGTCATGTCCAGCACGTCAGTGATGCTCTTGCCCTTGAAGCGCACTTCCAGCGTTTCGCGGTTGTAGCGGCGGCCTTTGCAAGTTTCGCAGGGCACGTGCACATCGGGCAGGAAGTTCATTTCGATGGTGCGCATGCCGGCGCCCTCGCAGGTTTCACAGCGTCCGCCCTTCACGTTGAAGGAGAAGCGGCCCGGCCCATACCCGCGGATTTTGGCCTCGGGCAGCGAAGAAAACAGCTGGCGGATTTCGGTGAACACGCCGGTATACGTAGCCGGGTTGGAGCGCGGGGTGCGCCCAATCGGCGACTGGTCTACCTCAATCACCTTATCAATGAACTCCAGCCCCTCAATCTTCTCATACGCCAGCGGCTCACGCTTAGCGTTGAAGAAGTGCTGGTTGAGGATGGGGTACAGCGTATCGTGAATCAGGCTCGACTTGCCCGAGCCCGACACGCCCGTCACGGCAATGAGCTTGCCCAAGGGGAACTTGGCCGTCACGTTCTTGAGGTTGTGGCCTTTGGCCCCGCGCAACACCAGCTCGTTGCCTTCGCCCGTGCGCTTCTTCTTGCGCAGCTCAATGTGCTTTTGCCCGCTGAGGTATTGGGAAGTGAGGGAGCCGCTGCTGAAGATTTCCGTGGGCGTACCGGCCGCCACAATCTGCCCGCCGTGAATGCCCGCGCCGGGGCCAATGTCCAGCACGTGGTCGGCGTGCATGATCATATCCTTGTCGTGCTCCACCACAATCACCGAGTTGCCCAGGTCGCGCAGGTGCTGCAGAGCCTTGATCAGCCGCTCGTTGTCGCGCTGGTGCAGGCCAATGCTGGGCTCGTCCATAATGTAGAGCACACCGACCAACTGGGTACCAATCTGCGTAGCCAGCCGGATGCGCTGACTTTCGCCGCCAGAGAGCGTGCGCACCGAGCGGTGTAGGTTCAGGTAGTCGAGGCCCACTTCCAGCAGGAAGCCGATGCGCTTGCGGATTTCCTTCAGCAGCTCGCGCGCAATCAGGTTCTGGCGCTCGGAGAGGCGGGCTTCCAGGCCCTCAAACCAAGCCGCCAGGTCGCTGAGGTCCATCACCGACAGCTCCCCGATGTGGTGGTTGGCAATCTTGAAGTGCAACGACTCTTTTTTGAGGCGGTAGCCCTGGCATTCAGGGCACTCCTGGGCTTGGGTGTACTGCTGAATCCACTCCCGAATATTCTCCGAGTCGGACTCCATCTGGCGGCGCAGAAACGGGATGATGCCCTCGAAGGGCTCGGCGTAGTTGGCCTTTTTGGGGTCGGCGTCTTCTTCTTCGGGCACCCCGTGTAGCAGGCGCTCCACCAGCTCGGCAGGCAGCTTTTCGATGGGCGTGCTCAGGCTGGCTTTGTGCTTTTTCACGATGAGGCCCAGCTGCTGGAAAATCCAGATGTCGCGGTACTCGCCCAGGGGCGCAATGCCGCCGCGGCTGATGCTCAGCCTCTTGTCGGGCATCACCGAGTCCTCGGTTATTTCCTGCACCTCGCCCAGGCCGTTGCAGGTAGGGCAGGCGCCGTAGGGTGAGTTAAAGCTGAACGTGTTGGGCGCCGGGTCATCGTAGGCAATGCCGGTGGCCGGGTCCATCAGGAACCGGGAAAAGAACTGGGTGTTGTCTTTCTTCTTGTCGGCATCGAGCACCAGCATGGTGCCTTTGCCCTGGGTAAGTGCATTCTGCACCGAGCCGGAAAGGCGGAACCGGTCTTCCTCTTTCACCACGAGCCGGTCGATGACGATTTCGATGTCGTGAATCTTGTAGCGGTCCACCTGCATCTTGGGCGTGATGTCGAGCAGCTCGCCATCCACACGCACTTTGGTGAAGCCCAGCTTGGCTACCTGCTGGAACAGCTCCCGGTAGTGACCTTTGCGGCCCTTCACTACCGGCGCCAGCACCACCAGCTTGCGGCCGTCGTACTCTTTCAGGATGTAGTTGATGATCTGGTCGTCGCTCTGCCGGATCATCTTTTGGCCCGTGGCGTAGCTGAAGGCCTCGGCCGTGCGGGCGTAGAGCAGGCGCAGGAAGTCGTAAATCTCGGTGATGGTGCCCACCGTGGAGCGGGGGTTGCGCGAGGTCGTTTTCTGCTCGATGCTAATCACCGGCGACAGGCCCTCAATCTTATCGACGTCGGGGCGCTCCAAGCCGCCCATAAAGGAGCGGGCATAGGCCGAAAACGTCTCCATGTAACGGCGCTGGCCCTCGGCGTAAATCGTATCGAAAGCCAACGAGGACTTACCTGAGCCTGAAATGCCGGTAAACACCACCAGCCGCCCTCGCGGAATCTGAACGGAAACATTCTTCAGGTTATGCTCCCGGGCCCCATACACCTCAATGTAAGGGGCTTCCAGGTCGGCGGGTCCCGTTAGCTGCCCACGGGTGGCCACGTAGTTTTCCACTACCGTTTCGTTTACCTGCTCGGCCAGGGGCACCGCCTGCACAGCGGCCGTGGCCTGCTCAGTGGCGTTATCGGCCACGGCAGCGGCCGTTTTTTTAGGCTTGGCCGTTTTTGCCGCACGTTCTGCCTTGGGAGCAGACTTGGGCTTGGCAGCAACCGAAGAAGAAACAGAAGAAGTAGCCGTTGATTTTTTAGCCATGCAAAAGCGAAGCGAATAAGTCTGCAAAGGTACGTAAATCAGCCCCCGGCGGCTAGCCAATCACGAAAGACCTTGGTGGGAAGCACGAGGAAACCCAACAGCGCGAAAGGCCCCCGGAACATAGGTGCTGAACACGTAACTTTAGAGGGGAGAGAATTGCTAAACAACGCAAGACACGGTTTGGCGGCGCGGCGCTTGGCAGTCTGCTATAACCATCATGCAAACAGCCCGTTTCCTTCGCGGAACCGGGCTGTCAAATAAGTGGAAGGCCGATTAACTATTCGCTCTTCTCCTTGATTTTTTCGCTGTTTTCGTCAGCTTTCTGCTTGCGCTTTTTCTTGCTGCCGTCTTCGTCCTTGGTTTTGCTTTTTGCCTTCTTGATGGTGGTCGAAGGGTCGGCAGCCGGGGCGGCGGCAGGAGCAGCAGCGGGAGCGGCAGCCGGGCCGGCAGCCGGGGCGGCCGAAGCCACAGGGTTACCTTCCAGGTCCAGCTCCACTACTTCGTAGCCCAGCTCGCTGAGGCCGGGGAAAGCCTTGGCCCGGTCGCCAACTACCACGATGTACATGTTGTCGGTAGGCAGGTACTTCTGCGCCAGGGCCTGCACGTCTTCCTTCTTCAGGTTGCGCAGGATGTCGCTCTGCTGCTGCACGTAGCCTTTGTCGAGGTTATACTCCACGATGCGGCCCAGGAAAGCGGCTTTCTGGCGGCCGGTTTCGTAGCGCAGGGCGTCACTCTGCCCGATGGAGGCCTGCACAAACTGCAGTTCCTCGTCGGAGATTCCGTTGCGGTAGTTCTGCAGCTCTTTCATGAACTCCTTCACCGAGGCGGCCGTGGCATCGGCACGCACGCCGGCCTGGGCCGTGAATGGCCCGGCGTACTTGCTGCCCCGGAAGCCCGAGCGGGCCCCGTAGGTGTAGCCTTTGTCTTCGCGCAGGTTCAGGTTGATGCGCGAGTTGAAGGCGCCACCGAGCAGGTAGTTGGCCAAACCGGCGCGGTAGTACTCCCCGGTAGCATCGTAGGGCATGCCCAGGTAGCCAATGCGGATTTCCGACTGCGCAGCGCCGTCCTTGTTCACGAAATAAATGCGCGTCTTTTCGGTGGGCATAGCTGCCGCCGCGGGGGCGGGCAGAGCCACGTCCTTCTTGGCCCAGGTTTGCAGGAACTTGAGCTTGGGCAGTACCTGCGCCTCGGCCACGTCGCCTACCACTACCAGGTTCGAGATGTTGGGGGCGTAGTTTTGCTGGTAGAACTGCTTTACATCATCCAGCGTGAGGCCTTGCACGGTAGCCACGGAGCCGCTGGTGGGCACGCGCATGATGTCGCCGCTGGGGTAAATCAGGCGAGCAAAGGTGTTGTTGGCAATGGCCACAGGCTGCACGTTCTGGTTGGCAATGCCTTCCAGGGTCTGCTTTTTCACGCGGGCAAAATCCTGGGCATCAAAGCGGGGGTGCAGCAGGCTTTCCTCCAGCAAGGCCAGCGTGGCGTCAAGGTTTTTGGTGAGTGACTCCACGTAGATGGTCGTGTTGTCGTCGCCGGCCACTACGTCGATGGAGCTGCCCAGCTTTTCCAGGGCCGCGCTAAACTGCTCGGGCGTGTATTTCTGCGAGCCTTCGCCCAGCATAGCCGCCGTGAGACCCGCCAGACCGGCTTTGCCGGGGTTCTGCTGGGCCAGGCGGTGGCCGCCGGGAATGGTCAGCTGCATGGTCGCCTTCGGAATCTCGGCGTTGCGGGAGCCGATTACCTTCAGCCCGTTGGGCATCGTCTGCTGCCAGAACGCCGGCACCTGCACCACGGGGTTGGTGCCCGCTTTGGGCTGCTGCTTACGGTCGAAGTTGTCGGTAGGCTTCACGTAGGTGAGGCCCGCGTACTCGTCCTTGGGCATGGTAAAGCCCTCCTTGGAAATGGTGTAGTTGTCGGTGCGGGCCACGAGGTTTTTGCCCCCTTTGGGCACCACGCTCAGAATCACCGCCTTCTTGCCTTTGAGGTACTGGTTGTACACGCGCAGCACGTCGGCCTTGGTGAGGGCACGCAGCTCTTTCAGGTCCTGGGTGATGCGGTTGGGCGAGCCGGAAAACGTCTGGGCGGCGGCCAGCTCCGATACTTTGCCGCTTACGCTGGCCAGGCCGTCGATGATCTGGGCTTCGCGGGTGGCTTTAAAGCGCTGGAGGTCTTCGTCGGTTACGCCGCGCTTCTCAAACTCCGTCAACGACCGGCGCACCACCATCTCCAGGCTGTCAAGGCCTT
This sequence comes from Hymenobacter lutimineralis, assembly GCF_008271285.1. Taxonomy (NCBI): domain Bacteria; kingdom Pseudomonadati; phylum Bacteroidota; class Cytophagia; order Cytophagales; family Hymenobacteraceae; genus Hymenobacter; species Hymenobacter lutimineralis. The sequence continues at coordinate 19,628 of NZ_VTHL01000005.1, forward strand.
TGCCGGGGAAGCCCACGGCCGTGAAGGAAAACTCGCCGGCCAGCTCGGCCGTGGGGTGCGAGGCGTTGGCCTGAATGGCTTTCTGGTTTTTTACCAGGTTCTGGTAGAGCAGGGAGTTGTTGCCGCCACCCAGGATTTCGGCCAGCGCGTCGAGGGCCGTTTCATCGGGGTGGTAGCGGGGCACGGTGGGCAGCACCATGCGCAGCATGGGGAAGCGCACGTTGTCCTCGTAGCTCACGTAGCGGTCTTGGGTGAGCTTGGGCGCGGGCAGCTTCATGTTCTGCACGGCCGGGCCGCGCTTGATGGAGCCAAAGTACTTCTCGGCCAGCTTCACCACCTCAGCGGGCTTCACGTCGCCGCCCACCGTCAGGGTAGCATTGTTGGGGCCGTACCAGCGCAGGAAGAAGTTTTTGAGGTCGTTTACGTCGGAGCGGTCCAGGTCTTCGAGGTAGCCGATGGTCATCCAGCTGTAGGGGTGCCCGTAGGGATACAGGTTCTTCGACACCATCTCGCCGGCCAGGCCGTAGGGGCGGTTGTCGTAGTTCTGGCCCCGCTCGTTTTTCACGGTGGAGCGCTGATTTTCAAACTTGGTCTGCGTTACGGCATCCAGCAGAAAGCCCATGCGGTCGGCTTCCAGCCACAGGGCCGTTTCCAGCTGGTTGTTGGGCAGGGTTTCGAAGTAGTTGGTCCGGTCGCGGTTGGTGGAGCCGTTGAGCGTGCCCCCGGCGGCCGATACCAGCTTGAAGTGCTGCTCGTCGCCCACGTTGTCGGAGCCCTGGAACATCATGTGCTCGAAGAAGTGGGCAAAACCCGACTTGCCGATGGTTTCGCGGGCCGAGCCCACGTGGTAGGTCACATCTACGTGCACAATGGGGTCGGAGTGGTCTTCGTGCACGACCAGCGTGAGGCCGTTGGGCAGCACGTACTTCTCGTAGGGAATAACCACTTCCCCGGGCTTGGCGGTTACTTTTTCCACCAGGCGCGTGCCACCGGTGGCTTTGGTGGTCGTGGTTTTGGGAGCGGTTTTTTGCTGAGCCAGAGCGGCCGGCATGGCCAGCGCCACGCTTAGCCCGAGCAAGCCTAACTGTTTTAGCTTCATACGAAGGGGAAGAGGTAAGAGAATGGATGGGGTGAATGTAAGCACAACAGACACACCACGCGTGCCGAGGTTGGCTGAGCGCCACGCATTGCCCTAATTTTTTCCGGGGCTGGCTGCCATTTTTGCATTGAATTTGGTTTTACGGTCGGGCTTTCTGGCAGCCCCTGGCCCGAAGGCCTCGGCGGTGGGATGCTGGTGCCCCGGAAAAACAGAATTGGCGCTACTTTTTCCCGGCGGCGCCCCTCTTTTTCTATTCGGGCACACTCCTTGATGACGCGGCCCCAACTCTTACGTCCTCTCCTTGCATGAGCAACCTCTCCCCCGCGTACATGGACCTGGCTTACCGCCCCGATCTGCGCGTACTGTTTTTGCGCTGGACGCGGCAAACCACTTCGCAGGAGCTGCGGGCGGCTTATGACCAAACCCTGGAGCTAGCCCGGCAGGAGCAGGCCGGCCGCTGGCTTATCGACCTGCGCCGCCGCAGCCTGGCCGACCCCGCGGATTTCGCCTGGATTGTGCACGACGTACGGGCGCGGCTGGCGCAGGGCGTTGCCGGGGCCGAGCACCGCATTGCTTACCTCGTCACGCCTAACAACGCGCCTACTATCCTGGGCCGCCTCGCGGAGTTGGAGCCCGATATTCCTGCCGCCGTGCGTACGGCGGTAGCCTTCCGCATTTTTACGGAAGAGCATACGGCATTGGAATGGTTGCAGGCGTAAGCCCTGCTTGTTCCTATTAACACACAACGCCCCGCCGAAACAGATATCGACGGGGCGTTGTGCTTGCGCAGGAGCGTACTCAGGTACGCGGCACCACTACTGTGGGCGTATCGTAGCCGGGAGCATCAGCAGGCAGCAGCGCAGCCTTGGCCCCGTTCTCGTCGTCGCGCACCCACAACGTGAGCACGCCGGCCAGAATCATGGAGGCGCCACCCAGAGCTAGGGTGTTGAGGGTATTGCCGTGGAAGAAGTGCATGGTGCAATAGCCCAGGATGGTAGCAGCCACAATCTGCGGAATTACAATGAAGAAGTTGAACACGCCCATGTAATACCCCATTTTGTTGGCGGGCAGGGAGCCGGCCAGAATAGCGTAGGGCATAGACAGGATACTGGCCCAGGCTACGCCCACCATGGCCATAGAAACCATGATCAGGTCGGGGTTCTGAATAAACTTCAACGATAACAGCCCTACCCCACCCGTGAGCAGGCACAGCATGTGGGTGCGGCGCCGGCTGGTGCGGCTGGCAATGAGCGGAATGATAAACGCGAAGATGGCGGCCACCCCGTTGCGTACCGACGAGGCCAAACTCAGCCAGTCGGCGCCATCGTTGTACTGCTGCTTTACCCGCTGCAGATCCGCCGCATCGGCGCCGGTTGGCTTGGCGCTGTCGAGGTAGTAGTTGGCCAGGTTCAGGGTGAGGGTCTTGTCGGCGCTGCCGGCCTGAAACTGGTTGATTTCGTCAATGTCTTTCTGCAGGGAAGCCAGCGTCTTGCTTTTTTTCGCATCCGTTTCCTGCTGGGCGGCCGTAGCAATGTAGCTGGTAATGCGTTGGTAGAGGGGCGTGGTCACGCGCATGTTGTAGATGTTGCTCGTGACGGCGTTGGTGGCGTAAATCCACATGGAGAACAGGGCAAACCAGGTGAAGAACTGCACCAGGGCCAGCTGGCGCATGGCCACGGGCATGCGGAATATTCCCAGGAAGGACTCCTTCATCCCATCCCAGATGCCGGCCTGGGCGTTTTCCTTGCGGAACTCCTCCATGTCTTCCGGCGGAAACTCCTTGGTGGTAAACACCGTGTACATCACCGCGGCCAGGAAGGCCAGCGCCCCCACGTAGAACGACCATTTGACCGAGGGCGGAATCTCGCCGTTGGCGGCCGTATTGCTCAGGTGAAACCAGTTGGTGAACACCCAGGGCAGCAGGGCCGCAATAACCGACCCCACCCCGATAAAGAAGCTCTGCATGGCAAACCCTTTGGTGCGCTGCTCGCTCGACAGCTTGTCGCCCACGAAAGCGCGGAAGGGCTCCATGGAAATGTTGATGCTGGCATCCAGAATCCAGAGCATGCCGCCGGCCATCCACAGGGCCGAGGAGTTGGGCATCACGAACAGCGCCAGCGTAGCCAGGATAGCCCCGATGAAGAAGTAGGGCCGCCGCCGGCCCCAGAATGGGTGCCAGGTGCGGTCGGAGAAATAGCCAATGATGGGCTGCACCAGCAGGCCGGTGAGCGGGGCCGCAATCCACAGAATCGGAATGTCATCTTTGTTCGCGCCCAGGGTTTCAAAAATCCGGCTGACGTTGGAGTTCTGCAGCTCAAAGCCAAACTGGATGCCCAGGAAGCCAAAGCTCATGTTCCAGATCTGCCAGAAGCTTAGCCGGGGTTTTTCACGGGTACTAACGGGCGCTACGGTCGTTGCCATTCGCTTATGCGTGGAAGAATAAGGGGGAAAGATCAGAGAATAAAAAAGACCGGCCTATTTGCGCGGCTGAATCTCGAACACGTGGGCGCTGAGCGGGGCCAGCGTGAGGGCCAGCGACGTAACGGCGGGGGTATTGTTGAGCACGTCGGTGTAGGTGTACACGCGGTTGGGGTCGAGGCCCATGGCCTTCAGGGCTTCCGCTGGAATGCGCAGGGTAGGATGCAGGGTTTTGTCGCGGCTGAAGTTGACCACAATCAGCAGCTTCTGCTTATCGGTGTAGCGCAGGTAGCTGTACACCTGCTTCTGGTCGTACTCGCGGCCCAGGTTGTTGGCGTCCTGCAGCTCGTAGAACTTGCCGCGCCGGATGGCGTCGCTGGAGCCGGTCAGGTTAAGCAGGCGGGCATAGAAGCTGCGCAGCTCCTTCTGGCCCTCGTCGAGCTTGCCCCCGTCGAACTTGCCGCCATTCACCCAGCGCTGGTGAAAGGGCACGCCCCAGTAGTCGAAGATGGTGGTGCGGCCGTCCTCGCCCGAGAAGCCCTCCGCGCCGTGGGCGGGCTCCCCTACTTCCTGGCCAAAGTACACCATCACGGGGCCCGAGGCCAGGGTGGCGGTTACCGTCATGGCCGGAATAGCGGTGCGGGGGTCGCCGGCAAAGTCTTTGGAGGCAATGCGCTGCTCGTCGTGGTTTTCTAGGAAGCGCAGCATGTGAGAAGAGAAGCCGCGGCTTTCCTCGCGCCACACGCGGGTAATGTCTTCGGTATTGCCCTCGCCCCGCATGAGGCGGCGCAGCCCGTCGTAGAGGCCTACTTTGTCGTAGAGGTAATCGAAGTGGCCTTTTTCGAGGTAGGTCTTGTACTCCTTGGGATTGTAGGCTTCGGCCATGAACAGGATGTCCGGCTTCACCTTCTTCACCTCCGGAATCACCCAGGCCCAGAACTCCACGGGCGTCATTTCCACCATGTCGCACCGGAAGGCATCCACGTCTTTCTTGGCCCAGTACACCAGAATGTCGCGCATCTTCACCCAGGTGTCGGGCACCTGCTCGAAGTGTAGCTGGCGGTGGTTCTGGTAGTCGACCCCGTAGTTGAGCTTGATGGTTTCAAACCAGTCGTCGATGCTGGGCGTGGCCGAGAAAACGTCGTTGCCGGTCACCTTGGCGGGCATTTCCGCAAACTTGCCATCTTCCTTCGGGCCCTGAGCCGCCCCCAGCGGGTTGTTGGCTTTCGGCACGACCAGGCTCTGGCCGGGCAGGTAGTAGAAGTTGTTGTTGGGCGCAAAGGCCTTCGTCTTGTCGTCCCGCTCGCCCAGGTCCACCACGCCCAGGGGCTTGGCATCCGACTTATAGGTGCGAGCTACGTGGTTGGGGATGAAGTCGATAATGACTTTAAGGCCGTTGGCGTGGGTACGCTTCACCAGGCCCTCAAACTCCAGCATGCGGTTTTTCACGTTCACCGCCAAGTCCGGCGACACATCGTAGTAGTCCTTGATGGCGTAGGGCGAGCCGGCGCGGCCTTTCACCACATCGGCATCGTCCAGCGGAATGCCGTCCTTGGTGTAGTCCGTCATGGTGGCATGCTCCAGCACCCCGGTGTACCACACGTGGGTGGCGCCCAGCTGCTTAATAGCCTGCAGAGCCGTGCTGTTGATGTCGTTGAACTTGCCTACCCCGTTCTCGGCAATGGTGCCGTGGGGCTTGTTGGTGGTGGACTTGTTCCCGAACAGGCGCGTCATCATCTGGTAGATGATGATCTTGTTGTCCTGCGGGACTTCGTTGGTGGTATTGGGGTCAGAGAAAGAAACGGTAGACACAGCACGGGCCGAATCGGCCGGAGAAACAGATTGAAAAGAGGCTAATGCCAGGAAAACGCCGGCAGCCGGCAGGAACTTCTTCATAGGGTGGCCTAAGATAGGCAGTTGCCGGTTAGAGGCGGTATTTTTAGTGGTCGATTCAGCGAACCTACACAGAGGGGCATGGCTGCCAAACCGAAGGCGCTAATGCCGGGTTCCCATGCAGTCTTCCTCCCATCCTACCACTCCTGGCTAAGCGGGTGAAGCATGAGCTCATCTATCACCACATGGGCTGGGGCTTCCAGCACGTAGCGCACGGCCTGAGCCACATCGGCCGGGCGCAGGTGGGTGGCTTCGGCCTCAGCACTACCGGGCCGGGAGTTGTTGAAGTAGGTATCAACCAAGCCGGGGTAAATGGTGCTGACTTTGACGCCAAACGGCCGCACTTCCTTGCGCAACGAGCCCAGCAGGGCATCCTGGGCGTACTTGCTGGCTCCGTAGGCGGTTCCATGCTCGAAGGTGCGGCGGGCCACGTCGGAGGTAATACCCACGATGTGGCCGCGCTTCTGCGCCTTGAAGTGGGGCACGGCCGCTTTGCACAGCAGGAAGGTGCCTTTCACGTTCACGTCAAACATCTGGTCCCAGTCGGTGGCCGCAATATTTTCCAGCAGGTTAAACGACCCCACACCAGCGTTGCACACCACGATATCCAGCCGGCCAAAATGCTGTAAGGCAATGTCTACGGCCTGCTGGGCATCGGCCTCATCGGTGACGGTAGCTGCCAAAGGCAAAATCTGCCCCGACTGCGCTACATCGTCCAGCTCCTCGGCCCCGCGGGCGAGGGCGACTACGCGCACTCCCTGCATAGCCAGCAGCAACGTGATGGCGCGCCCGATGCCCCGGCTGGCGCCGGTGACAATGGCTACCTGGTTGGTCAGATCCGTCATATTTTTAGCTTTTGGCTGATAGCGGCTGGCTATTAGCTGTTCAAATAGAGCCTGATGTGCCCCTGTCAAACGGCTGGCCTCCTGAACAAAGCCAACAGCTAATAGCCAGCCGCTAACCGCTGAACTAAACCCTTAACCTACCAGTTCCGTCACCGGGGTCTGGCCCACGGCTACGGCCTCGTCGTTGACGAACACCGTCAGCGGCTTGTCGGCTTCAATCTGCACCCCGTTGCGGCCCACGTGCACCTTCACTACGGCGCCCCGGAAACGAATGCGGAAGCTGAAGCCCGACCACTTAGCCGGCAGCATGGGCCGGAAGTGGAGCTGCCCGTCGCGCACGCGCATGCCCCCGAAGCCCTGCACAACGGCCATCCAGGTGCCGGCCATAGAGGTCGTGTGGCAGCCGTCCTCGGTGTCGTTGTTGTAGTCGTCGAGGTCGAGGCGGGCGGTGCGCAGGTACATTTCGTAGGCCTTTTCCTCCATGCCCAGGCGGGCCGCCAGCACGGCGTGCACGCAGGGCGAGAGAGACGACTCGTGCACGGTGCGCGGCTCGTAGAACTCGAAGTTGCGGCGGATAGTGTCGAGGTCGAACTGATCTTCGAGCAGGAACATGCCCTGGAGCACGTCGGCCTGCTTGATAAAGCAGGAGCGCAGAATCCGGTCCCAACTCCACTTCTGGTTGAGGGGGCGCTCCGAGGCGGGCAGGTCCTTCACCAGAATCTGCTCCTTGTCGAGGTAGCCTTCCTGCTGCAGCTTGATGCCGCGCTTGGGGTCCTCGGGCAGGAACATGTTGTCGATAATAGCCCGCCAGGTGCCGAACTCCCGCCCTTCCTCCAGGCCCAGCTCCATGTCGAGCACGGCGTAGCGGGCCGGGTTTTCAGCCTTGATTTTCGCCAGCACCTCCAGGGTGTAGTTCAGCGTCCAGAGGGCAATGGTGCTGGTGTACCAGTTGTTATTGATGTTGTTTTCGTACTCGTTGGGGCCGGTTACGCCCAGCATCACGTACTGGCCTTTCTCCTCGGAGAAGTTCACGCGCTGGGCCCAGAACCGCGAAATGGCCACCAGCACGTCCACGCCGTAGTCGGCCAGGTAGCTTTCGTCGCCGGTGTAGCGCACGTAGTCGTAGATGGCGTGGGCAATGGCGCCGTTGCGGTGCACCTCTTCAAAGGTAATTTCCCATTCGTTGTGGCACTCCTCCCCGTTCATGGTCACCATGGGGTAGAGCGCGGCTCCATCGGTGAAGCCCAGCTTCTGCGCGTTTTCAATGGCTTTGCCCAGCTGCTTGTAGCGGTACAGCAGCAGGTTACGGCCCACCTGCGGGTCGGCGGTGGCTAGGTAGAAGGGCAGGCAGTACGCCTCGGTGTCCCAGTAGGTGCTGCCGCCGTATTTTTCCCCCGTAAAGCCCTTGGGGCCGATGTTCAGGCGCGGGTCTTCGCCAGTGTAGGTCTGGTTGAGCTGGAAGATGTTGAAGCGGATGGCCTGCTGAGCGGCCACGTCGCCTTCGATGATGATGTCACTCTCGGCCCACTTGGCGGCCCAGGCGGCGGCCTGCTCTTCTACCATCTTGTCGAAGCCCTTGGCGCGGGCTTGCTGCACGGCGCGCTGGCAAACGTCCTGCAGCAGGCTCCGGTCGTGGTTTTCGGAGGAAATGTTGGCGGCAAACTTGGTCAGCACGGTTTCTTCCCCGTCGAGGATGCTGACGGTGAAGATGTGGGCCGTGTACTTCTCGCTCTCGATGGGAATAGTGCGGGGCGTGACGGGCGTACCGGCCTGGGTGAGGGCGAAGGTCATGCCAGTGCACACGTCGAAGCCCGTTTTGCGGGTGCGGGCCGTCACGTAGGCGGCCTCGTCTTCCATTTCGCGGCTTACTTCTTCCCAGAACTTCTCGTCGTAGTTGGCGTCCTGGTTTTTAACGTCGAAATCGATGTAGGGCGTGAGTGTGGCTTTGCCCGAGAAGCCCAGGGGCGTAATGGCGTAGCGAATGGCGCCCACCTCGTCGTCGACGATGCTGCAGAAGCGCTTAGCTTCAATTTTCAGCTTGCGGCCTTCTTCCAGCACCACGGTGCAGGTGCGCAGCAGGTAGCCTTCGCGCATGTTCAGCTCGCGGCGGAAGTCCTCCACGGGCAGCTTGGCCAGGTCGATTTCCGTTCCGTCGATTTCCACCCCAATGCCTATCCAGTTGGCGGCGTTCAGCACCTTGGCAAAGTAGTCGGGGTAGCCGTTTTTCCACCAGCCCACGCGGGTTTTATCGGGGTAGTACACGCCGGCCACGTAGTTGCCCTGCAGGGAAGGGCCCGAGTACTGCTCCTCAAAGTTGGCGCGCTGCCCCATCCGCCCGTTGCCCAACGAGAAAATGCTTTCGGACACTTTGTTGAGGTGCGGGTCGAAGCCTTCTTCAATAATCCGCCACTCGTCTATTTTGATGTAATCTTTCATTGGATAAGGGAAAGTAAGGGGAGAGTTTTCGGGGGAGGGGTTAGTGGCAGACTTCTAATTCCTGGAGGCGGGCCACCGTCATGTCTTCAAAGCCGGGAATCACAAAATCGGCTTCTGCTAAGATAGTTACATCCCCGACACCAACACAGTGCATGCCGCCGTTGCGGGCCGCTTCGAGGCCGGCTACGGCGTCTTCGAACACCACACAGTGAGTCGGCTCCACGCCCAGGGCCTCCGCCCCTTTCAGAAACACCTCGGGGTCGGGCTTGGCATTGGCCACGTCGGTGCCATCCACAATGGCGTCGAAGAGGGGCAGCAGGTTTACCCGGTCGAGGATGAGGCGGGCGTTTTTGGAGGCGGAACCCAGAGCGGTTTTCAGGCCGGCGGCGCGGCACTCTTCCAGGAAGCGGCGCACCCCGGGCAGCACGTCGGCCTCGGTCATGCGGTGCACGTCTTCCAGGTATGCTTCATTTTTGCGCGTGGCCAGGGCCAGCTTCTGGTCTTCCGGTAACGTTTGCTGGCCGATTTCGAGAATAATTTCCAAGGACCGCATGCGGCTCACGCCCTTTAGCCGCTCGTTGTCGTGCTCCGTGAAATCGAAGCCCAGGCCGTGGGCCAGCGTTTTCCAGGCCTGGTAGTGAAACTTGGCGGTATCTACGATGACGCCATCGAGGTCGAAGATACAGGCGCGTAGGGTAGGCTGAGGCATTCGTTAGCAGTTACTAAATATTCGTTGCTCGTTGGGGGCAGTCCGGGTTCGGGCCAGCGCTGCCGGGCCAACCAGCCGGTCCCGACCAAACGCCCCGGAGAACAGAGAAGAGCCGGTCATCCGGGGATTTTGGCAGTGGGATGAGTGGCAAGATATCGGCTCAATTGCCAGTATCCAAAAACGACGGCGCAATTCCTGGGGTCGCAAAAACGGCGAAATTTCGCTTCAGAGGGCTAAAACCGCCATACTGAAACGCCCGCGCCACTTGCGGGGCGCGGGCGTTGGCCGGGGTTAAATCCTATTCGCTAAGCAAGCCTCTTTCGCTGGGAAAGTGAGGGGTTACTTTTGCCCGGGGAGCGAATCGAGCAACGGGTTCCTGCTTGCTTTCTGCGCCTACTCCAACATAAGAAAGCTCCCCAGGCAGTGCACGGCCCGGGGAGCTTTAAAACGCTACGCTTTCCTCCTACAGCTTAGCCAGCCACAGAGAGGCGTTCAGGTGCAGGCGGGCGTGGCTTACGTTCTCGTTCCAGCCGTCGTACACGGTGTTGCCGGGCGAGCCGGTGCCGTCGTCGGCGGGGGAAGAGTCGCCGATGATGACCACGCGGCCGGTCCCGAAGGTGCTGGAAGCGGCCATGGCGCTGCTGGTGCCCTGGCCCGCGCCCAGGCGCCACACCAGGCCCTGCACGGTGGCGTTGGCCGTGGGGTTCAGCGTCATGGTAGCGCCGTTGTGGAACGAGAGCTGCGACACCGTGCCCAGGGCCCCGTTCATGATGGGGTTGGTGCTGCTCACCAGGGCGTTGTTGCTGTCTTCTATGATGTTATCGAAATTCACCGAGAAGCCGAAGGGATTAGCCTGCACCGAGTTGTTCTGCATCAGGTCGTTCCAGATTTCGGGCGAGTCCCAGCCGTCGTTGTTGCGGTCGGAGATGATGTGGTCGGTAATCATGAACAGACCACCGCCGTTCTGCACGTAGCGCAGGATGGCCGTTTTCTCGGCCGCCGTGAACACCACGTTGGGCTCATCCACCACAAACACGCTGTACTTGCTCAAATCCTGGGTGTTGCTGGCGTCGCCGTAGGTGATGCGGCCCCCGGCCGGCAGCTGCTCCACGGTGTGCCCACGCTTCACCAGGGCCACGCCCCAGGCCGAGATGGCGCCCGTCCAGTACGTTTCCGGGGTGGTGCTGGTGATACCGCTCTGGGCCGGGGTAGGAATGGCCGACGCCACCCCGCTGTTCACGTCCAGCACCCAGTCGGCGTTGCCGGCCAGCTCCCCGTGCGAGCCATCGAAGAGGAATTTCTTGGCCGTGCCGGTGGGGGGCGGGGTAGTAGTGCCGCCGTACTGCTCAATGGTCACGTTATCGAGGCTGATGCGGTTGGTGCCCCCCGAAATTTTCCGGATCTGCAGGCGCACGTTGCCGGTGAGGTTGGCCGTGAAGGAGGCCGTATTCAGGCTGGTGCTGCTGGTGGTGATGGTGCTGCCCACTTTAGCGTAGGAGGAGCCGCTGTTGGTGCTGGCCCACAACTCCCACTGCGAGCTGCCATCGGTGCCGTACACGGCGTGCTGCACCGTGATGACGCCCGCGCCGGTAGTCGTGTTGAAGTTCATGCTCAGGGAGCCCACGTTGCGCACCCGCACCGACTGCGTGCCGGTTTTGCGGTCGGCGGTGGTGTTGCCGAGCAGGGCGTCGTTCAGCGTCCAGGAGCCCGAGCCGAGCGTGACGGAGCCGGTGGTGTAGGCGGTCTTCACCCCGCTCTCAAACGCTTCGGGAAAGCCGGCGGCGCTGACGTTTTGGGCAGCCGCAGCGGCTACGGGCGCCTGGGGCGTGGGGTCCTGGATGGACGTGCAGGCGAGGGCCACGCCGAGCAGGCTGGCGGTAAGCAAACGGGCAATGTGCATGAAGGAAAGATGGGGTGGTGAAAAAAAAGAAGTAAGAGAGGTGACAAAGCTAGCGGGGTAGAACCAGCGTTTGCCGCATGGTAATATTAAGGTATTGTTATAAAAAACCGGGAAGCCAGCATCGGTCCGGCCGGGCAGAACGTACAGAAACCCGGCGTATAGCGTGGAAATGCCGCTAGCACTGTAACTTCTCCCCGGAATTTTGCACCTTCCCGGCTGCATAGCGTTCCGCGCTTTTCCTGCCTTTTCCCCTTCCAACTCTCTGATGGCTTTCACGTTCTCCTTCTACCAGCCTGCGGCCGAGTACAGCACCGCCGCGGCCTATTTCTCCATGGAATTTGCGCTTGACCAGGCGCTGAAAACCTACTCCGGCGGCCTGGGCTTCCTGGCCGGCTCCCACATGCGCTCGGCCTACGAGCTGCGCCAGAACCTGGTCGGCATTGGCATCCTGTGGTCGGATGGCTACTACGACCAGACGCGCAACGAAGACCAGACCATGCGCGTGGACTACCGCCACAAGGCCTACTCCTTCCTGCAGGATACGGGCCTGGTGTTCCCCATCACCATTCACGGCGCCGAGGTAAAAGTAAAGGCCCTGTACCTCGCCCCGGAGGTGTTCGGCACGGCGCCCATGTTCTTTCTCACCACCGACATTCCCGAAAACGACTACATCTCCCGCACCATCACCCACCGCCTCTACGACGCCGACCAGGCCGCCCGGGTGGCGCAAAGCATGGTGCTGGGCACCGGGGGCGGCACCCTCCTCGACCTGCTCGGCCACCAGGTTGATGTGTACCACCTCAACGAGGGCCACGGCCTGCCCCTGGCGTTTTACCTCTACGAAAAGCACGGCCGCCAGCTGGCCGAGGTGCAGAAGCGGCTGGTGTTCACCACCCACACGCCCGAGCTGGCCGGCAACGAGGAGCAGCCCATGAAGCTGCTGGAGGATATGACGTTCTTCGGGAAGTTTTCGGGCAGTGAGGTGCGGCAGCTGGTGGGGGTAGAACACGACCGGCTCAACTACACGCTCACGGCCCTGCGGATGGCGCGCATAGCCAACGGGGTTTCCCGGGTGCACGGAGATGTGGCGAATCAGATGTGGGGCGCCAACCCCGGCATCTGCCCCATCACCTACATTACCAACTCCCAGAACGGCACCTACTGGCGCGACGCCAAATTGCACGAAGCCTTAGGGGCTAACGATGATGCCGCCCTGCGCCAGCGCAAGCGGGAGCTGAAAAAGGAGCTGTTCGACATCGTGGCCGACCAGACCGGCAACATCTTCGACCCCGAGGTGCTGACCATTGTGTGGGCCCGCCGCTTTGCCGGCTACAAGCGCGCCGACCTCATCCTGCGCCACTTCGAGCGGTTTGTGCAGCTCATCAGCAATACCGAGCGGCCCGTGCAGGTTATCTGGGCCGGCAAGCCCTACCCCAAGGACTACGGCGCCATTGGCATGTTCAACGACATCATCCAGAAAACCCGGAGCTTTAAGAACTGCGCGGTGCTCACGGGCTACGAGCTGGCCTTGTCGGCGGCCCTGAAAAAGGGTTCCGACATCTGGCTGAACACCCCGCGCTTCCCCCGCGAGGCCTCGGGCACCAGCGGCATGACGGCGGCCATGAACGGCTGCGTGAGTTTGAGCATTGCCGATGGCTGGATTCCGGAGTTTGTGCGCGAGGGCGAAAACAGCTTCCTCATTCCCCTGGCCAACATTAACGAGCCCGAGCACGTGAAGGACGACCTCGAAGCCACCGGCATCCTGGACGTGCTGGAGCAGGAAATTCTGCCCGTGTACTACGGCCAGCCCGAGCGGTTCCTCGAAATCCAGAAAAACGCCATGCGCGACGTTGAGCCCACCTTTGAGTCGGGCCGGATGGCGCAGGAGTACTACCAGAAGCTCTACAACGCGTAGCGGTTACCGGTCTGAAAGCCAACGGCCCCAACCACATTGGATGGTTGGGGCCGCTTGGTTTTTAGCTGGCTGCTACCAGCTGCCGGGCTTTTTTCCTGGTTTTGCTGCGGCGCCCCCACCAGACGATGGTGCCCGTCACGGGCAGGCTGGCCGAAATCAGGCTGGCCAAGAAGGCTACCAGCTTGCCCCCGAAGCCCAGAATCTGCCCTACGTGCAGGTCGTAGTTCATATCGGAAAACCTGGTGCCGGCGCTTTTGGTCGCGTGGAAACGTGACTCCAGCAGCTGGCCCGACACCGGGTGGAAGGCGTACTCGTCGCGGTGGTAGTAGTGCAGGGCCTTTTTATACGTCCAGCAAAACGCGGGCGCCTGGCCCGCACCCGTGGGCCCAATGAGCACCATTTCGTTGGCGGGCGAAAGCCGCCGCACGGTGCGGTACACGATATCGGACAAAGGCTGATTGGCCGCCGTTGCGGTCTGCCGCGAGTCGAGCCTGGCTTCCATGAGCTCCGGCGGCGCCGGCTTGCCCCCGTCTACTACCCACACAATCGACCGGAGCAGCCCGGGAAAAATCATGAACAGCCCGGACAGCGCCAGCACCAGCCCAATGCTGGCTACGTAGAAGCCCAGCACATTGTGCAGGTCGTAGTTGACGCGCCGCCACCGCGCGCCCCACTTGATGGTGAACCGCTGCTTACGCTCCTGCTGGCGCTTGGGCCACCACAGCACCAGGCCGGTGAGCAGCAGCACCACGAAAATGGAGATGGCGCCACCCACCACCCACTTGGCCACCGCCTCGGGCAGCAGCAGGTGCATGTGAATTTCCTGGATGATGGTAAAAAAGTGCGTGCGCAGGTCCTGCTTATGGAGCACCTGCCCCGTGTAAGGGTTCAGGTACACGAGCATCAGGGCCCCATCTTTGGCCATGAAGAACACCGTAGCCGACCGCTCAGGCCCGAAGTAAGTGGTCCAGGTATCGGCGGCTTTGATGCCGGGGTGGCCGGCTAGGGCCGCGGCCTGCAGGCGCGAGGGCAGCACGGGCGCGGTGTTCTGCACGGCCACCTTGCGCCAGGGCTCCGTCAGGTCCCGGATGTCGTCCTGAAACACAAAAATGGCCCCGGTGATGCTCACAATAAACACCACCAGCCCCGATGCCAGCCCGAGCCAGAGGTGGAGCTTGCCAACAGCTTTCTTAAATGGGGTCATGGAGAGAGACTGGAAAAGGCTGTCATTCCGAGCAAAGCGAGGAATCTGGCGTACTGGTTGACGAAGCCCAGATTCCTCGCTTTGCTCGGAATGACAGTTTACGCGTTAGAACTTATAGGCAAGGCTGCCCACCACGCTGCGCAGCCGCTGCGCATTCATGGTGGTATAACCCGTCCAGTACTGCTTGTCGGTGAGGTTATCCACCTTGGCTGAAATGCGGTATTTAGGCTGGTCGTAGAAGATACTGGCGTTGAGCACCGTGTAGCTGGGCAGGGTAAACACGTTGGTGTTCGTGTTCAACACGCGGTTTTCACTGGCATAGTTGCCGCCAAAGCCCGCGCCCAGGCCACGCAGCGCGCCCTCAGCCTGACGGTAGCTTACCCAAACGTTGGCCAGGTAGGGCGAAGAAGCGGTGTTGGGCCGGCGGCCGTTCACGTCTTCGGGCGAGTTCTCAAACTTCGAGTCGTTGTAGGAGAAGCCCCCGACTACATTCAGGCCGCTTATGGGGTTAGCAGTGATATTAACTTCTACGCCCTTGCTGCGCTGGGTAGCATCCTGGGCATTGACGGCTTCGAACGTGGTGGGCGCGTAGCCCAGCAGCCGCAGCCGGTCCTGCACCCGAATGTCGTAGTAGCTCACCGTGGCGCTGAGGCGGCCGGCGGCGGCATCCAGCTTCACCCCGCCTTCCCACTGGTTGGCCCGCTCTGGCCGGGCCAGTGGGCGGCGGCCGTCCTCGGCCAGGTAGATACCCAGGTTGTTGAAGCTGTTCTGGTAGTTGGCAAACACACTCACCCGGTCTTTCACCGGCTGATACACCATCCCGAATTTCGGCGAAAATGTAGTCTGCTTATAGGCCGCCACAGGCGAGTAAAACAGCCCGCCGGTGTTGCTGACGTGGTCTACGCGCAGGGCGGCCAGCACGCTTAGCTGCTCCGTCAGGTTCAGTACATCCGATACGAAGGCACTATAGGTATTCGACTTGGTCGTAACCAGGTAGCGCCCACCGCCGCCGCGGGCGTACACGGCATTCATGTTGGTTCCGTTGAACTGGTCCAGGACGGGCCGAGGCGAGGACAAGGCCACGGTATCGGCGTTACCCCCGATGAAATTGATATCCGAGTCGACGCGCAGGAAATCCAGGCCCAGCACCACCCGGTTGCGCAAGCTGCCTACCTGGAAGTCGCCGTTGAACAACTGCTGCGCTTCCCACAGCTGCCGCCGGCTGTTGTCGGTCGATTGGTCGGCCCGAACCAGGTAGTTGTCGGCTGCGGGCAGTTCGGGGTGGCGGAGGCGGAAGCCTGGGGTAGAAGGCGTTAGGTAGAAGTACGCCGAGTTGCCGTCCGAGTAGCTGCTGCTGCTGGTCAGGTAAGTGGTGGCCGTGAAGCTGGGCGAAATACTGTAGCGTACCTGCCCGAACAGGTTGGTGCTGCGCGACTCCTGAATCAGGCCCGGCCCCTGATACGACTGGCGGTAATCGAACGGCGACTGGTCGGCCCGGTCGAAGCCCAGCGTCGCCGACGGGAAGTAAAAGAAGATAAACTGGTTGCCCGTGCCCCGGCCGTTAAAAACTTCTGCATCCAAGTTGACCGTCAGCCGGTCGGTGGGGCGCCACTGCAGGCTGGGCGCCACGGCCAGGTTCTTGTTGAAGCCCGTGTAGCCCTTGTTCTGGAAGTTGTCTTCGTACGTGTAGGCCGTGTTTAGGCGGAAGCCCAGGGTCTTGGGTTGGTCGGCGGGGGTGCTCTGATCCACCAAGTTCACGTCGGCACTCACGCGGTGGAAGCCGTAGGAACCGGCTGCCACATTGATTTCGCCGCCGAAAGTGTCGGTGGGCTTCTTCGTGACACGGTTCAGCAGGCCGCCGTAGGAAGTCAGCGCCGAGCCGAACAAAGTAGCCGAGGGGCCTTTAATAACTTCCAGCTTCTCCAGGTTGGCCGCATCGATGTTGCCGGTCACGTTGCCGGCCACGCCGTTGCGCAGCTGACTTTGCGTAACGAAGCCCCGCGCGGCATAAAAGGCGCCCCCGTCGCCGCCCCGGCCGGTAGCGTCCCACATCTTCTGCAGGCCTGGGGCGTTGCGGGTAGCTTCATCCACCGAAAATACCAGCTGTTCCGTCAGCAATTCCTTGCCCACGGTGGCGTATACCTGCGGGTTTTCCAGGTTATCAAGCGGCATCTTGTTTACGTCTACCGACTGCTTGCGGGCAAACTTATTGGTGCGGTTGCCGCTCACTACTACCTCGCGCAGCTGCTGGGCGCTTTCGGCCAGCACTATTTCCGGTACCCGGGTGGTTTCGGCAGCTTTCACTTCTACCGGCACCCGCTTCGGCTCGTAGCCCAGCAGCGAAATCACCAGGGTGTAGCTACCGGGCACCACCCCTCGGAGAACATAGGCGCCCTGGGCATCGGTGGCAGTGCCGCGGGCAGTGCCTTCCAGGGCTACGTTTATCTGCTCGGCGGGCTGGGCATCGGCGGTGCGCACGGTGCCCCGAATGATGCCGTTGGTTTGCGCCAGCAGCGAGTTGGGAAGCAGAGCGGTAACAAGCAGAAGAAGCAGGGCAGCAAACGCTTTAAGAGAGCTGACCAGTCCGGTGGTGAAGGTGTGCGTCATAGGAAGTTGGCGGCAGAAAACCGAAGGGGAACTCCCAACGGCTTTTTAGAATTAATCTAAACTGCGCCAAAAGTACCAGCCGGACTGGCACTGCACAAGCCTATTTAGAAATTTTCTTAATAAGCTTGCGATGCCTCAATTCTTCAGTACGCCTTCCAGTATGGCCCACACGTTGTCGGCGAGTAGCTTGTGCCCCGCCGCGTTGGGGTGCACGCCATCGGGCAGGTTGAGGTGGCGCTGGCCCAACACGCCTTGCAACAGGAAGGGCACAAAGGGCAGGCTGTTCTTTTCCGCCAACGCCCGAAACAGGGCTTTAAACTCGGTGGCGTACTGCCCAAAACGGTGCCCGCCCAACGGGCCCAGGTCAAACGGAAACTCCAGGCCCACCAGCACTATGCGCGCCTGCGGGTACTTTTGCCGCACCTGGTTGAGGATATCCTGCAGGTTCTGGACGGTTTCGCGGATGGGAATGCCCCGCAGTCCGTCGTTGGCGCCCAAAGCCAGCACAAACACGGCTACCGGGTGCCGTGCCAGCACCGAGGCCACGCGCTGGCGGCCGCCGGCGCTGGTTTCGCCGCTTACCCCGTAGTTATAGGCTTTATAGGGCAGCCCCAGGGCGTCGATACGGGTTTGCAACAGGGCGGGAAAGGCATCGGCGGCGCGCAGCTGGTAGCCAGCCGTGAGGGAGTCGCCAAAAAAAATCAGGTCTTGCATACAGCTTCTGGCCCCGCTGAAAGGGCGGGCCGCTAGGGCAAACGCAGGGCCTGGGGCGAAGGTTGATGCCCGAAAATTTGCTTTCTGCGGGCAACCATTTCGCGCTCCGTCCGGTTAAGACCCTCGGCAGATAAGAATCATTCTTCTCTGGCTTGTATCTTTGCCCGTCCATTTTTTGTTTCTGACCATGCCTGTTACTAAAGCAACCGACGCGGATTTCCGCCAGCTGCTCGATTCGAATGAAAAAGTAGTTGTGAAATACTACGCCGACTGGTGCGGCAACTGCCGCCTGTTTTCGCCTAAATACAAGCGCCTTTCGGAGGCAGAGCAAAACCAGGACATTGCGTTTCTGGATGTAAACGCCGAAACCAGCCCCGAGGCCCGCAAGCTGGCGGGCGTAAGCACGCTGCCTTTCTTCGCTATTTTCAAGGATGGGGAGCTGCTCGATACGGTATCGGCCAGCAAGGAAGAAGCCGTAGCCAATCTTATCAACCGCCTCAACTAAGCCTGTAGTTAATGAAGATTCCAGCCATCAAGCAACTGGTAGAGACCCAAACACTGCCCGACCTGGTAGCCGCCGAAGAAGCTATTCTGGAAGAGCAGGCTCCCGCTTTCGAGGTGCCCGGCGAGGATGAAGGCGAGCAGCTCACGCACGTGCTGGCCGCCATCTTTATCCTGAACCACATGCAGGACCACCAGATGGAGTTTAAGGAGGCCCTGCGCGAGTATACCAAAAAAGTACGCGTGTCGCTGAACTAACCCGGCTGCTGACCTGGGTCGGCACGAAAATCCCTATAGCAAAAGCCCCGGTTGCCAACATTGGCAGCCGGGGCTTTTGCTTATTCGCTTAATTGAAGCCAGGCAACTGCCTACTGCGGGCTACAGGCGCGAAAAGTGCGCCGCCGCCACCTGGATACCCTCCTCGGTGCACAGGCCGCGGATGTAGTAGAGGTACACGCTGCGGAACACCTCGGCCAGGTTGTAGCGGCTGGGCGGAAATACTACGGGGTTCAGAATCAGGTGCAGCTGCTCCAGAATGATCTTCGTAACCAGCTCAATGTTGATGTCGCCCCGGAACTGCTTTTGCAGGATACCGTCGTTGAGCAGGCCCTGAATCTGGGGGTAGGAATACGTGGTCAGGTGGTCCATCAGCAACTCCCAGGTAGCGGGGTGCTCCTGCTGAATCTCCAGGTAGTTGGTGCCGGGCACTTTCTGCATTTCCCCGATGCCGTGCTGCAACAGGACCAGGATGCGCTCCACCGGGCTGCTGACCTGGGTAAACAAGGTGGCATGCTCGTTGCGCTGGCGCTGCAGATCCTGGCGGGCTACCTGCAGCACCAAATCATCCTTATCGGCAAACATACCTTGGAAGGTAGCCGGCGACACGTTCAGCAGCTGAATGATGCGCTCCAGAGAAAGGCTGCGGATGCCATGCTGCAGAAACAGCTGCTGCGTTTCTTCCAGTAACGTTTGCTGCAGAGAAGGTGTAGTCATATACGTTGCTATAAGCTGGCTGTAGAGGCGAGGACCTCGCCGCCGGACCGGCAAGCTAGCACATAGAACAACGGAAGGCTAGCTCAACAGGCCCAGTCCGAAGAAGAAAAGCAGCTGTACCAGGTAAACAAAGGGCGCCAGCTCGTTGCGCTTCTCAAACTGACTCCGGTTGAAAAAGATTTGCAGGATAAAGGACACTGCCAGCCAGCCCTTGAAATTCTGGAGGGGAATAACGTCGGCCATCCACCGCCAGAAGTCGAACTGTACCGCTACGGGCTCGATACACACATCCATGCCCACCATCAGCAGAGCGGCTACCACCGCCCGCAGAATGTTGGGCAAGGGCAGGTAGCGCGCCAGCACCCCGGCCATGTAGGTAAGCATCAGCCAGTTCAGGCCGATGAGCAGCGGCACGCCCAGCACCGCGTAGCCCAGCACCGGGCCGTATTCGTAGTTGCCAAAGATGATTTTGTTTTGTACGCCCAGCACTTCCACCCCAAAGCCCACCAGCATCGTTACCAGGCAGAAGACGTAGAACCCACCCGAACGATTGGGCTGAAAGGCCAGCAGCAAGGCAGCCGTGAGCAGCAGGTTCAGCGGCACAAAACGCAGGTAGAAGCTGGGGGCCTGCGAAAAGCCCAGCCCGATAAACCCGGTGACGTGAAACAGCAGAATGATGCCCTGCGCCACGCGTAGGCGCTGGCGGCTGCCAGGCGCGGGCACGGCGGGCGGGGCCGCGGGCGGATGGGGCATGAAATCGGTAGTGGGCATGTGCAGGGCAGTAGATCAGGCAGAAGTAAGGTCGGCTACAATAGCGGCCGAGAGCAGGCACAGGGGAATACCGCCACCGGGATGGACGCTGCCTCCACAAAAATACAAGCCATTGAGTTTACGCGAAAAGTTTGGGTGCCGGAGAAAAGCTGCCAGCATATTATTGCTGGAGCTGCCGTAGAGTGCCCCGCCCAGGGAGGAGGTGCGGGCCTCAATCCCCGGCGGGTCCCACACGTGCTCGGCGCGGATGCTGGCGGCTACATCAACGCCTAACGCTTTTTGCAGCCGGGCTAGTACCGCGCGGCGGGTGCGCGCTACCAGTTGCGGCCAGTCCTGCCCTTGGTCGTGGGGAACGTTCACCATCACAAACCAGTTCTCATGACCTGCAGGCGCATCGGTGGGCGTTTTTTTGGAGGTAATGTTTACGTATACCGTAACGTCGTCGGCTATGGTTTTCTCCTGAAAAATGGCCTCGAACTCGCGGCGGTAGTCGGCGGAAAAGAAAATGTTATGCACGCCCAGCTCCGGAAACGACCGCCCGATGCCCCAGTAGAAAATCAGAGCCGAGGAAGAGCGGGGCTGCTGCAGGGTGTTTTCGGGTGCGGGCAGGTGGGGCAACAAGCGGCGGTAGGTGGGCACCACGTCCATGTTGCTGACCACCACCTCCGCATCGTAGACTCCTTGGCTGGTACGTACGCCCTTCACCTGCGGGCCGGCCGTCAGGATTTCCAGTACGGGTTCCTGATAGCGGAATTCCACCCCCAGCTCCTCGGCTAGGCGCACCAGGCTTTCGGCAATGGCGTAGATGCCGCCTTCCGGGTAGTAGGCCCCCAGGCCGTGTTCCAGGTGCGGTATCAGCGACAAGGTGGCCGGGGCCTGGTAAGGGTCGGAGCCGTTGTAGGTGGCAAACCGGTCGAAGAGCTGCACGGCGCGGGCATCGGCAAAGGCGGCGGCGTGGCGCTGGTGCATGGTACTGAGCAAGCCCAGCTGGGGCAGCACGGCCACCGCCTTCAGCACCTCGGGCCGCAGGTAAGTCCCGGCCTTGTGCAGGGAGCGGCGCAGAAAGGTGTCGGCGGTACCCGCGTAGGCCTGGCCGCTGCGGCGCAAAAACGCCAGCACATCGGCGGCGGGCACGCCCAGCTTTTGCTCTATCTCCCGGGCAAACTTCGCCTCCTCGGCCCAGGCCGTCAGACGGGTGCCATCGGCAAAAAAGTACTCGGTGATAGGGTCGAGCCGCTCGTAGCGGAAGTAGTCGGCGGGGTTGCGGCCGGCCAGCTCAAACAGCTCATCTACCAGGTGCGGCAGCGTAAAAAGGGAAGGACCCCCATCGAAGCGGTAGCCGCCGGGTAGCTCCAGCTGGTGCATCTTGCCCCCGAAGGATTCCTGCGCTTCGAATACGGTAACGCGGTAACCTTGCACGGCCAGCCGCACGGCCGTGGCAATGCCGGCAATACCGGCGCCCACAATAGCGGCCGAAGGAAGGGAGGACGAACGAGGCTGGGGCAGGCTCACGGGCAAATACGCTTGGTGTGGTAGCTATAACCTGGAAAGGCGGCGGATGGCTTCAGCAACAACAAAGAAAAAGCTTCTGCCCGGCCGGGCTGGCTAGGCCCGCGTTGGTACAGCGGCGCGGCCAAAGCCCCCGACAGGCTGGTTTGCCGGGCCCATAGGCTGCTCCCGTTCGGACAAAAGTACAACAAGCCAACTCGCTGCCGCTGCGTGGTGCCGGAATGCCGTATTGTTCAGATATTGAGCCGGGCCGCGTACCTTGCGGACCTCCTTACGCTATGGCGGCAACGCGCATTTCCTACGGCTGGGTAGTGGTCTGGCTCCTGTTCTACGGCGGCCTGCTACCCTATGCCCTGCCCCGCTGCCTCGACTGGATGAGCCGGGCCTCCAACTGGTGGCTGAGCTGGGGCACTGCGGGCCTAGCTTTGCTGATAGCCGGGGTAGTGCTGTCGCTGTACCAGGCAGGGCGCTGGCTCACGCGGTATTTCTCTTCCAAGTCGTTTACTCCTCCCTCCGATGGCCCTTCCCTTTAATTCCGTTCCCGGCCGCTCGTGGCTGAAGCCCCTGATCTTTCTGGGTTTGCTGATTTTGGCCCTGGTGGGTGGCTGCAGCCTAATCAAAGTAGAGCGCATTGATGCCGGCAACGTGGGCATTAAGGTAAACCTGGCTGGCACGGCCCGCGGCGTCGACGACATTACTTACGCTACGGGCTGGGTTTTCTACAGCCCCCTGAGCACGGCCGTGTATGAGTTTCCGGTGTACACTCAGCACAAGGAGTACGAGGAGTTTGAGGTGCAGAGCAAGGACGGCTCGGGGTTTGGCGTGGCCCCCAGCCTCAACTACTTTATCCAGTCGGACAAGGTCGACGACATCTTCCGCCAGTACCGCCGCCCCCTCACTGACATCGAGAATGGCTTCCTGAAAACGGCCGTGTACGAGGCCTACCGCGTGGCTACCAACCGCTACACTGCCGACTCGCTCATCAGCAACCGGGGCTCCTACGAGGCGCAGGTGAAGGCCAACCTCCTGAGCCAGCTCCAGAGCATGGGCTTTACCGTGCAGCAGATTACCACCAAGCTGGAACCACCCGCCAGCCTGAAAGCCGCCATCGACGCCAAGAACACGGCCGTGCAAACCGGCTTGCAGACGGAAAACCGCATCCGCCAAGCCGAGGCCCAGGCCCGCATCAACATTGCCGAGGCGGAGGGCCAGGCCAAAGCCATCCGCATTGCTGCCGACGCCCAGGCTTACGCCAACCAGAAGCAGCAACAGTCGCTCACGCCCCTACTGGTGCAGATGCGCTGGATTGAGGCCTGGGAGAAAGGGGGCAGCAACGTGCCCACCTACACCGGCGGCAGCGGCGGCCAGTTTCTGATGCAGCTCCCCGCACCCGGCGCAGCCAAGTAACGTCCACCTCCAACTGGGTCAGCTTAGCCGTCCCGGCGAGGAAGACGCTGGTAGCGCAACCGCCGAGGCTGGGTGGGGTCAACGTAGAACGTGAAGTTGTGCCCTTCTGTCTTCATCTGGAAACGAACTTCCCCTGGTAACCGGGGCGGTTGAAAAGGCTGCATCTCCTTAAACGAGATGGTTGCTATGCTTTTGGCATTATGCTTATCGAGTGCCGTCAGCCCACGTTCTTCATCGAGCAGGTAGTAGGTGTGCGTTTGCCAGACGTAGTGCCGGGGCACCTGGAAATCAATTTGTCCCTGGTAGCCATGGTAGCGAAACGACTGGCGTACTTGCCCTCGGGTATTGAGGACAAAGGCATTGGGGCTGTTTAGGCGGCGCTTATCCGCTACCTACTCCGGACCTTGGAAGTCTGCACTAAGATCTTCTTCATCGGACTCACTGGCTGTAAGAGCCGGCTGACTCCTGTATTGGCCGTACCGGTACATGGTGCACAAAGTTGTGTCTGTCAGCATCAAGGCGGCTACTAGCTGCGCTTGAGGTTTGAGCAGGCTCATCCGCTGCTGGTTGGGTAGCAGCAGTTCCTCACAAGTCAGGACGGTGCCATCGGGCAGCAGGCGGGGGACGCAGTCGGGCGCGTCCCAGCTAGAACTGTAGGTGGTTGCCAAGCGCTTTAAGCGTCCGTCGAGTCCCAGCAGGATAAGGCCCTGCTGCCATACGTCGCTGTAGGGTATGCCGATAGGCAGCGTGAAGCCCAGCATTTGGCTGGCCGCCTGATAGCCGATAAAAGCGGGCCGCGCCGGGTTACTCACGGTTATGATGTCGCGGCTGGCTACCGAGTAGAAGTCGGGCTTATGCAGCACCCGCCGGAATACCCGCCGCCCGGCTGAGTCCAGCAGCGTAATGATCTGGCGGCCTGCGTAGCCGCGCACCCGACCGGTTTGGGCAAAAGTGGTGGTATCGTCGGCAAAAGCCCCGCCTACTATCCCCTCCGTGGTAGTAACGAGTGGCTGCGTTGAATCGGTTTCGGCGCGCAGTAGCAGGCGGTACCGCTGCCGGCCAATAAGGAACGTGGTATCGTGGCCTTCCCGGTAACCGAATACGGTTCGGCTGGCATCCGTTGTATCGGGCTGGGCAGCGGGCACGGGTACAGAACGGTTACTATCCGAGGATACTGCCAGAGGATTTCCTGGGGCAGTAGAAACTGGCTGACGTTGCTCACAAGCACCCAGCAGGACAGTCAGCAGCAAACACGAAAATCTACGCATTGGGGGTAAGGCAGTGGAAGCACCGCCTACTCAACAATACTACATTTCCTGCAGTTGAGCCCCCTACTCTACGGCCAGCACTAAGCCTTTCAGGTACTCGCCCTCGGGGTGGAAGAGGCTTACGGGATGGTCGGCTGGCTGGGTAAGGCGGTGCAGGATGCGGGCGGGGCGGCCAGCCTCGATAGCGGCGGCCAGCACCGCGCCCTCAAATAGCTCCATGCTCACTACCTGCGAGCAGCTAAACGTGAACAGCAAACCACCGGGAGCAATCTGTCGGATACCGGCCGCATTCAGCCGCTTGTAGCCCATAAGGGCGTTGTGGCGGGCTGAGAGGTGCTTGGCGAAGGCCGGTGGGTCCAGCACAATCAGGTCGTACTGGTTGTGGCGGTCTTTCAGGAAGGTGAATACATCCTGAGCATACGCCTCGTGCCGGTCATCGTGGCCGGTGAGGGCGGCGTTGCGCTGGGTCAGCTCAATGGCTTTCTTGCTAGAATCGACGGAATGCACCAGTTCGGCTCCTGCCATGAGGGCGTAGGAGCTGAAGCCGCCGGTGTAGCAGAACGTGTTGAGCACACGGCGGCCGGGCGCGTAGCGGGCCAGCAAACTGCGGTTGTCGCGCTGGTCGATAAAAAAGCCCGTCTTCTGCCCCGTTTCCCAGTCTACGGCGAACGGGTGGCCGTTTTCCTGCACAATGTGCTCCTGGCCGCTGCTTTCCCCGAACAGGTAGCCATTCTGGGCATCGGGCGCAGCCTTGGCCGGCACGGTTTCGGCGCTTTTATCGTAGATGGCCCGTAGGCCAGGAATTACTTTTTGAAGTGCCTCGGCAATGAGGGGGCGGGCCTTGTACATGCCGGCGCTGTGGGCCTGCACCACGGCCGTGTCGCCGTACACGTCGATAATGAGGCCGGGCATCCCGTCGCCCTCGGCGTGGGCCAGGCGGTACACGTTGGTGTTGCCGGTGCCCGTGAGGCCCAAACCCTGGCGGAGCTGGTAGGCGTTACGGATTTTCTCTTCCCAGAAAGCCGCATCGGGCCACTGGGCCTCAGTACCGAAAGCCAGCATCCGCACGGCTATGGAGCCGGGCGCGTAGTGCCCTACGCCCAGCAGCTCGCCGTTGGCGGCGTGTACGGCCACCAGCTCGCCTTCTACCACTTCGCCCTGCATGCGGCCAATGGCCCCGGAAAACACCCACGGGTGCAGGCGACGAAGGGACTGGTCTTTACCGGGTTTGAGCGTGACAGAAGCAGGCATAGCAGCGAGTAGCAAGAGAAATGGACAACAAAGGTAGCCATCCGGGCGCAGGATTGACGACCCTTACCAGGCACGCCCACTTACAAGGCCTGTAACGGGCGAGTGGCTACCCGCTTATGCAAATGGGTCGAGCCAGGCAATGAGTACTGCTAGTGCGGCCAGCCCGGCCAGCACCGCCCACACCGGCCCGCCCCAGATCAGCAGACCAATGAGGCTGAGTGGAAACACCACTAGCCCCAATACGCCCAGCACAGTAGTACCCAGGCCCACTTCCTCAGCTTGCGTTGGCTTAGCCCAGTGCTTCTTGGCAGCTTGCGCGGCCGATCGGGCTAACACAGGACGCTTATTTAGCGCTTGGCTTATGGCCATCATCTGTCGGCGCGCTACAGGGGCCACCCGACGACGCGGCCGTCGGATTGAGGGAGCGGGTTGTGAAAAGCTGACGGAAGCAGTGTTAATCTGACCTTTAGAGGGTGATACGGAAGTCGGGGAGCTAACCACCGTTGGCGTATCAGCAGCAGAAGCACGCTGCGCCGCGGGTTGAAACTGGTAGGCAGCCCGCGTACCGGCACATCCGGCCAGCCCCAACGCCCCCACAAACACCACGACGTACTGCCGTAACTGCCGCAGCCGAGGCCGCGCAAAAAAAGTAGAATCAAGCATAACCCAAAGCAGGATGAACGGCAATATACCCGTTGACGTGGTGCTTGTACGGCAATCAACTCAACTACGCTGCCGGTTATCTACGGGGTCCGGAGTTCAATTAGCGCCCAGTGGGCCCTGGCTTCCCAAACCACCGGCGGTACACGGGTCCGCGCACCGCAAACTGCGCCCACATGACGGGGTACATCAGCTTATCCAGCCAGGCAAACCGGGTGTGGTAGGTGATATCCTCTACGATGATGGTTCCCCCATCTGCGGAGGGCTGCAGCAGGTGACGGTGGCGCCAGCCTACCAGCGGCGGGGGCAGCTCCTGGCCCTCATCCACGAAGAAATAGGTGCCATCGGGCTGCACGCCGTGCTCGGTGATGAGCGAGGTCCAGCGGCGGCGCAGCGGTCCGCCGCCCAGCTCAATCTCCACTTCGTCGCCGCGCTGGCAGCCGTCGAAGCGCAGCAGGCGCATGGGCGGAAACGGCGGGGCCAGGGCCAGAAACAGCTCCCGGGTAAAGCCCTGCCAGACCTGAGCGGGCGGAGCGGCTACGTGCGTGCGAAGAAGGAGGTGCATAGGCTGTGCTAACCCGAGCGGCGGCGCATTGTTCGCCCTGGTCCTATTTCCCGGCCAAGGCCTGCCGTCTTTCTTCTCCTTATCCTGACCATCGGGGATTCGGCAGCTCACGGTTTGGCAGCCGCGCGGCTTGCCCGCCGAGCCAACGCCCCAGTTATGGGGCAGGCAGCCAGGATCAGAACGCAAAACCGCAGTGTTGAAACCTGATTTTCACGGAGTAAGCCGCTAGCTTTGCTGAGGCCCGTCCTGCGTACGCGCCAGCACCTATTGGGTCCCAACCGCTTCGCCCAAACGGGCCGCGCAGCCCCAGGCCGGCCCTCAAAACCTACCCCGATGAAGACCCGAATTTCCTCGTTTGCCCTACGCCAGGCGCTGCTGGTGGGTGCTGTTTGGTGCACCGCTGGCCTTTTTTCTTCGTCGGCACTGGCCCAGTCGTTTGCCAAAGGCGCAGATACCGGCTGGCTGCAGCAGATGGAGGCCAACGGCTATAAGTTCTACGATGAGCAGGGCGTAGAGCAGGACTGCTTTGCTATTCTGAAGGCGAAAGGCATCAACTCCATCCGGCTGCGGGTGTGGGTGAACCCCTCGATGGTGGATTGGGTGAACGGGCACTGCAGCCCCGCCGAAGTGGTGACGATGGCCATGCGGGCCAGGAACATGGGCCTGCGGGTGATGATTGACTTTCACTACAGCGACAGTTGGGCCGACCCCGGGCAGCAAACCAAACCCGCGGCCTGGGCCCAGCATTCTTTCAGCCAGCTGCAAGCCGATGTGTACGACCACACGCTCAGCGTGATGACTGCCCTGAAAGCCAACGGCGTAACCCCGGAATGGGTGCAGGTAGGCAACGAAATATCCAACGGCCTGCTGTGGCCGGAAGGCAGCACCGCCAACTTCGCCCAGCTCACGCAGCTCCTCAACCGAGGCTACGAGGCCGTGAAGGCTGTGAGCCCCACGGCCAAGGTGGTCATTCACCTCGACAAGGGCAATGACAACGCTCCTTTCCGCTCGTTTTTCGACCAGCTCACGGCCCATGGGGGCAAGTACGACGTGATTGGCCTCTCGTATTACCCTTACTGGCTCAACCAGGACTACACGGCTTCCATCAGCGGCCTGCAGTACAACCTGAACGATATGGCCAGCCGCTACGGCAAGGAAGTAGTAGTGGCCGAGGTAGGCGGCGACTGCGCCAACGCCCCCCAGAACGTGTACGACATGCTGGTGGCCGTCCAGAACGCGGTGTTTGCGGTGCCGGAGGGTAAAGGCCTGGGCGTGTTTTACTGGGAGCCCGAAGGCTACCGCAGCTTCAGTGGCTACCAGCTTAGCGCCTGGGACAACGACGGCAAGCCTTCCCCGGCCCTGAATGCCTTTCTGGCAACGCCCACCACGCCCCCACCCGTTACGCCCATTACCAACCTGCTGACGAACCCCGGGTTTGAAGCCAACGGCGCCGCAACCCAGACGCCCTCCAGCTGGACAAGCTGGGCCAACGCCCCCGCCAACTATGCCGCCGACAAAACCGAAACCGGGGGCCAGGCCAGCACCTACCGCCTAACACACTGGCTGGGCACCGCTTACCAGGCCAGCACCTATCAGCTGAAAACTGGCCTGCCCAACGGCACTTACACCTTACGAGCTTGGGTACTGAACGGCGGGGGCCAGAAAGCCTGCCAGCTGTACGCGAAAAACTACGGTGGCCCGGAGAAGAACCTTGCCCTGCCGGTTACCAGCGCCTGGACGCAGATTCAACTACCTAATATTGAGGTCACGAATGGGCAGTGCGAAGTTGGGCTGTGGTCGGATGCCAATGCGGGCAACTGGTGCAGCCTGGATAATGTGGAGCTTTTCGCAGCGGCGGTTACATCCTCTCGCCAGCGCCCCGAAGATGCGGCAGTGGATGCCGCTATTTACCCCAACCCTACTAGTGGCATGCTAATGCTTAAGCTACCGGCTGGCCCCTTGGCTACTACCGTGCGCATTTACACGGCCACGGGGAAGCTCGTCTTGACGAAAAAGCTAAGCAGTGCTTCCAATCCGCGGGTAGATGTATCGGGCTTGGCAACTGGTAGCTACCGGGTGCAGCTAGAACGGGCTGGCCAACACGTAACGCAGCAATTCATCAAACAATAATAGCCGCCGGGTGCGACGTGCAATTACCAGCTGACACCCGTTTGGTCGTCCAGGGTTATACAAAACGAGCGACTACGCTTCGTCAAGCTATTCAACCGCGACTCAGCGCCTGCCGTACAGAAAAAGACAGCCGAATGATAGGGGCCGCACTGCCGCCTGCGGGCCTAGTGTGCATCGAAACCGTAGTACCAGCCATACTGTCCTGGAACTAGGCCCGCCCCGCTCACTAAGTGCAACCGAGCAGTATCGCCTGTTTTTTCTTGCATGTGGGAGGCACCCGCTTCCCTTGAACACCAGAATTTTCCAGCCATGAGCCTAGTGAATGCCGTCAGCAGTTCGTTTCAAGAAGCGTTTGGCCATGCTCCCGAGCTACTGGTGCGGGCCCCCGGCCGCGTCAACCTGATCGGGGAGCATACTGACTACAATGGGGGCTTTGTGCTGCCCGCCGCCATCGACAAGGAAATTTACTTTGCAGTGGCCCCCAACGCGCTTAACCGCATCCGCTTGGTGGCTCACGACAAGCACCAAAGGCACGAAGTGGCGCTTACGCAAGACCTGAAACCGGGCCCCGTGCCCTGGGCCAACTACCTGCTGGGCGTAGTAGCTCAGTTGCAAGCCCGCGGGGCCAAGGTAGGCGGCTTCGACTGCGTCTTTGGGGGCAACATTCCCATGGGCGCCGGCTTGTCGTCCTCGGCAGCAGTAGAATGCGGGCTGGCGTTTGCCCTGAACCAGATGTATAACCTCGGTTTCCCTCCCCTGGCGCTGGCGCAGATAGCGCAGCAAGCCGAGCACACCTTCGCCGGGGTGCAGTGCGGATTAATGGACCAGTTTGCCAGCCTGATGAGCCGGGCCGGACACGTAGTACGCCTCGACTGCCGCTCCCTCCAGTACGAGTACTTCCCTTTCGATACTACCGCCGCTCAGGTAGTGCTTTGCAACTCCGGCGTGAAGCACAACCTGGCCGACTCGGAATACAACATCCGCCGCGGCCAGTGCGAGCAGGGCGTAGCCGTGGTACGGCAACACTACCCTCAGGTGCAAACCCTGCGCAATGTTACTCGCACGATGCTGGAAGAGCACCGCGCGGCGTTGGACGCGGTAGTATACCGCCGCTGCCGCTACGTAATAGCCGAGAACGAACGAGTGCTGACGGCCTGCGCTTTCTTGGAAGCGGGCAACCTGGCCGCCTTTGGGCAGGAGATGTACGCCTCACACGCCGGCCTGCGCGACGACTACGAAGTAAGCTGCCAGGAACTGGACGTGCTGGTAGACCTGGCCCGTGCGCAGCGCGGTGTATTTGGCGCCCGCATGATGGGCGGCGGCTTTGGGGGGTGCACCATCAATCTGATAGAGCCAGCGCACGTGCCCGCCTTCCAAGCGGCCGTAGCGGCTGGCTTCAGCGCCCGGTTCAATCGTCCGCTCGAAATGTACCAAGCCACCATTGTGGCGGGCGTGTCAGCCGTTCCCTCGTTGGCCGCGGCCCAGTAGCGCCTTGCTTTTTCTCTGACTCGTTGAGCGAGCAGCTCTTGCCAAGTTACTTAACCAAGCAGCTCCTCAATATCCTCCTTGGTCAGGCTCTTGATGATGGCCTCGTCGGTGGTAATCAGGTCGGTTACCAGCTGAATCTTCTTGGCCTGCAGCGCCAGGATCTTTTCCTCGACGGTGTTCTTGCTGATGAACTTGTAGGTGAACACGGTGCGCTGCTGCCCAATGCGGTGGGCCCGGTCTACGGCTTGCGCTTCTACGGCCGGGTTCCACCACGGGTCGAGGATGAAGACGTAGTCGGCGGCGGTGAGGTTGAGGCCCACGCCCCCGGCTTTCAGCGAAATCAGGAACACGCGCAGGCTCTCCGTTTCCTGGAAGCGGGTTACTTCGCGGGCCCGGTCGCGGGTATTGCCGTCGAGGTAGGCGTACTTGATTTGCTTTTCGTCGAGGGAGGACCGCACCAGGTCCAAGTGCTTTACGAACTGACTAAATACCAGCACCTTGTGCCCCTCCGCTACCACACTTCGAATCATGCGCACTACTTCCCGCAGCTTGCCCGACTCCGCCTCGTAGCTTTCGTCGGCCATGCGGGGGTGGTTGGCAATCTGCCGCAGCTTGGTGAGGCCCTGTAGCAGCATAAACTGGGTGCCCGCCGTGCCGTGCTCCTCAATGTTCTGCAGAATCTTGTTGCGGT
Source organism: Hymenobacter lutimineralis (assembly GCF_008271285.1). Taxonomy (NCBI): domain Bacteria; kingdom Pseudomonadati; phylum Bacteroidota; class Cytophagia; order Cytophagales; family Hymenobacteraceae; genus Hymenobacter; species Hymenobacter lutimineralis. The sequence continues at coordinate 50,602 of NZ_VTHL01000005.1, forward strand.
AGAAGCTCTTGGTTTCTTCGTAGCACTGGGCCTGCTCCTCCGTCATGGTGCAGTAGCTCAGGTGCTCAATCTTCTCCGGCAGTTCCCGGGCTACCTGCGCCTTGTGGCGCCGCAGAATAAAGGGCTTGATGAGGGAGTGCAGGCGCCGGGTTTTCTGCTCATCCTTCTCTTTCTCAATGGGTTTGAGAAATTCCTTGCGGAAGAAAGCCTGGGACCCCAGCAGGCCCGGGTTGATAAAGGACATCTGCGACCAGAGGTCCATGGTGCTGTTTTCTACCGGCGTGCCCGTCAGGATAAGGCGGTGCCGGGAGTTGAGGCGGCGCACGGCCTGCGACGTGGTAGAGCTGGGGTTTTTGATGGCCTGCGACTCATCCAGAATCACGTAGTCGAAGTGGTAGTCCTTCAGCAGGTCGGCGTCGAGGCGCACGATACCGTAGCTGGTCAGCACCACGTCGTAATCGGCAAACTGGGTGACGTCCTTGTCGCGGTAGGTGCCCGTGTAGATGAGCAGGCGCAGGCCCGGCGTAAACTTAAAGGCCTCCGTCATCCAGTTATACACCAGGGAAGTGGGCATCACCAGCAGGGAAGCTGCCCCACCCGCCGCCCCGCTTTCCTTGCGGTTCAGCAGCATGGCCAGCGTCTGAATGGTTTTGCCCAGCCCCATGTCGTCGGCCAGGCAGCCCCCAAAGTGGTATTGCTGCACGAAGTGCAGCCAGTTGTAGCCCGCCTTCTGGTAGGGCCGCAGCTCACCCCGGAACCCGGCCGGAATGGGCTGGTCTTCCACGGCCTCGAAGCTGCGGAGCCTTTCGAGCTTGCGGCTCATCGTCACCTTGGCCAGGTTGCCGTTCTGCAGGTCGCTGATGAGGGCTACGTGGTGCTTTTTGAGCGTGAGCGAGTGGTGGTGCTCCTCGGCAAAGGCAAACAGCTCCAGATACTCCGTAAACCACTCCTCAGGAATGATGGCAATCTGCCCGTTGGGTAGCCGGAACTCGTGGCGGCGGTTAAGAATGTAGGGCCGCAGCCGGATAAAGGGAATTTCGTAGTCGCCGAAGCGCACGGTGCCGTGCACGTCAAACCAGTCGCTGGTTTCGGTGATGCCCACCTGCACGGTAACGGCTCCGATGAAATAGTCTTTGCCCGAATGGCTTCCCTGCTCCACCGTGAAGCCCAGGCGCTCCAGGTCCTCGGCGTAGTGGTGCAGCCAGCGGAAGGCGGTAGCCTTTTCGAGTACGGCCCGGCCGTTGCGCACCTCCAGGGCCCGCTCCCGCAGCTCCCCGATGATGGCTTGCTCGTGGTCAAGGTTGCGAATAAGCCGGTGGAAGATGTAGTTGCCGTTGGTTTTCTCCAGCTTCACGCACACGCGCTTGTCGAAGCTGTTGTGCACGGTATGGCTCCCGTAGCGAAACGACAAGTCGAAGTGGATATGCTCGGCCGGGGCCGCCAGGGTCGCTACGGCGCTGGTTTCGCTGGCGGCGCGGCCGCGGGCGGCCCGGGCCACCGGCCGCTCTTCGACCACCAGTTCCGGGCCGGGCACGTCGGAGAAGGTAAGATGGGGCTTGCCCACGTAGCGCTCCGAGCGAATATCAAAGCCCCGGGCGTGCACGTCAAACGACTCGACCAAGGGCGCTACAAAGCGTTGGAAATAACTTTCCTCTACCTGTCGCGGAATCACGATAAATTTCTTCTGCAGGAAAGGCTGCAGCTTGCGGCCGTCTACCTCGTTGCAGAAGCTATAGAGCCTTCCTTCCAGCAGCATCCAGGCGGGCTGGCTGCACACCATCACAGCATTTTTAAACTGAAAGTCCAGCCGCTGGCCTTGGTACTTGATGGTGGGGAAATAGTGGGTGTTGTCTTCGTTGCGCCGGAAGTGAAACAGCACCGAGGCGGGCTCGGGCGCCAGGTCAATTTCACGCCAGGTAGGCTCCCCGTCCTTGCCCATGATAAACACGCACTTGCCCGCCAGCCGCGCCAGAATCTGGCCCATGCGGTGCTGCACATACTGGCAAATCCGGTCCTGCAGTCCTTTATCCCCCTTCTCGGGGTCGTAGATCTTGAAAAAGAAATCGGCCGGGCTGATTTTCTTCGGCCAGAACTCCTTGATGACGGTGTCCTGCTGAATCTGGTCCGTCAGGGCAATGATTTCGAAGTCAAGGGGGTCTAAACCATCGGCAAATTCGGCGGCATTCTTGGCCGATACGCTCTGGTGCTGGAGGGTAAGCTGACCACGGCTATTGCGCTGGACCACGTACGACTCAAACAGATACCCCAGGAACTCGTGCTCCAGCAGGGAGTATACTATTTGAAATGGCTGCGCCGTGGAGACTTTCATAACAATAGCCGGAAGCGGCATCGAAAGTAATAACAAATGCCATATACCGAATAATTCGGCACAAAGCCAAGTTTTATCTATAAATAGTCATAATGTTCTTCCTGAATTATGCTACTCCCAACTAACCGTAAGCAAGTTGCTGCTTACCTGCTGGCCCCTCATCTTAGAGGTTGTCGCGTAGGTCGAGGCGGGAGGCACTAAGGGCCGGCCGGATGGATACGGCAATGGTGATGCACACAATGGCAATACCCGTCAGGACAATATCGGAGGCCTGCATCTTCACCGGGTACGAGTCCACCACGGCTGTAGCCATACCCATGGATACCAGCCCGAAGGTTTGCTGCAGCCAGCAGATGGTGATGCCCAAAGCCAAGCCGGTAATAGCGCCTACCTGGGCCACAATAGCCCCTTCAAACAGGAAAATATTGCGAATAGTACGGCTGGTGGCGCCCATGGCTTGCAGCACGGCCACATCCTTGCGCTTGTCGATGACGAGCATCGATAGGGAGAAGAAGATGTTGAGGGAGGCAATAAGCAGGATGAAGGCGAAGGTGATGAAGACGAACATCTTCTCCACTTTAATGGCCTTCAACAGGCTCACGTGCTGCTCATCGGAGTTGAACACCGAGAATTTAGCCCCCAGGGCCTTTTTCACTTCTTCCTGCACCTGGTCTACTTCCCAACTGTCGCTCACCTTTACTTCCAGGCTGGTGCGGCGGTTGCCGTAGCCCAGCAGGTTTTGGGCAAAGCTCAGGGGCACGAAAATGTAGCTGTCGTCGATCTGCTGCTCAATCAGAAAAACGCCCCCCGCTAGAATGGGCTGCTCATTAAAGGCCGTTTCGGGGTTAAAGGACAACGTGCGCTTGCCCGTATTGCGCGGGTACAGCAACTGCAGGGGCGCCAGGCGGTTGTCGAGGGCAATGCTGAGCTCGTGCTGCACCCCGGCCCCAATGAGGGCATACTCCGCACCGTCTTTCAGCAGGCGGTGGTCACCCTGCACCAGGGCCGAGTCGATGTTGCTTTGGGCAAAGAAGTTTTCCGTGACGCCTTTCATCTTCACCACCATTTGGCGGTCGTGGTAGCGCAGCAGGGCATTGTCTTCGATTACCTCCGTTACCAGGGCCACGCCGGGCACCTGCCGAATGCGGTTCAGCAGCTGCTCATTTACCACGAAGGACTTGCCCTCAACCGCCGCAATCTTCAGATCCGGGTCCGACTTACCGTACAAGGAGCGCACCAAGTCTTCCAGGCCGTTGAAAACCGACAGCACAATAATCAGGGCCATGGTGCCCACGGCTACCCCCACCATCGAAATGTTGGAGATGATGCTAATGATGTTGCGCTTCTTCTTCGAGAGAAAATAACGCCGGGCAATGAGGAACGGAACGTTCATGCAGGGCGCGGAAAAACTAAAAACGGGGTGTGAGGCGGTATACGGAGGAACGGAGCCAGCGCATGAATTTTTCCGGACGCTTTGTTACTTTTTATGGCTCTAAGATACGGGACCCGTACCGAAACAGCTATTTCCAGGCTTTCACAATCAGGCCCGTGCCGGAGTCATGCACCCGGCTGGCATCAAGCCAGTTCAGCAGCAGGCAGAAAGGGAAAGTAACGAGGTAGTAGAACGGCAGCAGCAGGAAAAACCAGCGCGACACGCCCAGCAGCTGAATGGGGTACTTCATGCTCAGGCGCCAGGAAATCTGCCCCGGCTCGCCGTAGCTGTAGCGGGCCTCAATCCGCTCGAAGCCCGCCGTGCGCAACTTCTGCTGAATTTCGTGAATGTTGTACCCGTCGCGCACGTGCTCCTCAATAAATGAGGACTCCCCGTCGCCGTGCACATCAGAGCCGCCTTGGTCGGAAGGGGTGGAGATGAGCAGCATGCCACCGTCCTTGAGCGAGGCGTGGATGTTGCGAAACACCTCTACATCTTCCAGAATGTGCTCCATCACATCTACTGACAAGGCCAGATCAAAGGTGTTGGGCTCCTGGTACAGCACCAAGTCCTGCACCGCAAACTGCACGTAGGGCCGGCCAATCTGGCGGAAGAACTGGTTGGAATCGGCTATCTGCTCTTCCTTGACATCCACGGCCAGAATCTGCCACTTACGACTCAGGCCCGAAAGCCAGTAGGTGTACTGCCCGTAGCCGGAGCCGGCATCGAGGATTACGAGCGGCTCCTCCGTGCGGCCTTTGGCCCACGTCCGCAGCTCCCGGTGCACGTGCCAGGTACGCAGCAGCAGCAAGTCGAGCAAGTGATAAAACACGCGCCGCAGCCAGGGGGTGCGGTTGAAGACCTGGCCCAGCGTTTTCTTAATCGGGTCGTAATGCACTGTGAAATAAGTAAATGACGAAATGAGTGACAGATGGCAAAAGTGACCGAGCAAGCATTTCACTCATTCACTTTCCCGCGCACTTACTTTTCGTCTTCGTCGGAGTATAGGCGGGGGCGCTTGGGGGCATCGGGCTGCTCGGCCTTGTCGTCGGCCGGCGGGGGCGGTATGCTCAGCCCCCCAAACACCTCATCCATGCGCGCGGCGTAGGCGGCGCTATCGTCCAGAAAAAACTGCAGGGCGGGCACTACGCGCACCTGCTGGCGCACGCGCTTGGCCAGGGCCAGGCGGATAACTTTTTCGTTATCGCGCACTTGTTCCAGCATCTGCTCGCCGCTGCCGGCCAGCAGGGCACTCAGGTACACGCGGGCCGAGCCCAGGTCGGGCGAAACCCGGATGGCGCTGATACCCGGCGCCAGGCCCGTAAACAGGTGGGGCACATCCCGCTGAAAAACGGTAGCCAGCTCCTGCTGCAACAAGCTGGCAAATTTCTGTTGTCGTTTGCTTTCCATAAGAACTGGCAAAGATAGGGAGTTGGGGGGTTGTATGGGCAGCGGCCGGCGCAATGGTGCATAAGCCGGTACGCGTACCTTTGCGCATCTAGGTTTCCATTCTCGTCCTGTGCTCCAATTCTTTAAAAGCACGCTTCCCAGCCGGCTGCTGGCGCTGCTGCTGCTTATCCTGGCGCTGCGGCTGCCGCTGCACGCGCTGGGTATCCCGCTCACCCCAGCCGAGCTGCACGCCCTGCTTGTGGGCGAACGGGTGCACGAGGGTGCCCTGCCCTACCGCGACTTGTACGACAGCACCGCGCCCCTGGTCGCCTGGTTCCTGGGCGGGCTCGATGCCATAGCCTCACGGCCGGTGTGGCTGTACCGGCTGCTGGCCTTTGGGGCCCTGCTGGCACAGGCCTTGCGCTTCAACTTTGTGCTCAACCGCAGTGGCGTACACCCCGAGCGGGGCTATATCGTGGCGCTTACCTACCTGTTGGTAGCCAGCGTCAGCACTGATTTGGACACCCTCTCCCCGCTCCTGCTGGGCCAAACCAGCATTGTATTCTCACTGAGCGCGCTGCTGCCCACCCTGCGGGAAGGCTACGACAACCGCCGCCTGTTTCGGGCGGGCTTTCTGATTGGTCTGGGGGCCCTGGCTTTCTTGCCCCTGGCGCTGTTTCTGGTGGTGGGGCTGTTCGCCGTTATCATCTTCGCGGCCAACTCGTTTCGGAGCTTTTTGCTGCTGGTCTGCGGCTTCCTATTTCCTTACGCGGCGGTAGCCACGCTCTACCTCTACGCCGACGCCCTGCCCAGCTTCGCGCAGTTTCACCTGGAGCCCATGATGCGGGGCCTGGCGGCCGCCCAGGATGGCTTGCCCCGCGACCTGCAGCTACGACTGCTAATCGTGCCCGGCCTTGTGCTGCTGGCCAGCCTGGCCCGCACCTTTACTACGTCGTTGGGGCTGGTTTTTCAGGCGAAGTTTCTGCAGCTGATGCTGGTATGGCTACTGCAGGCCCTGGCGCTGCTGCTGCTCACGCGGGGCACGGCGCCCGGGTCATTGGCGCTGGTGCTGGCACCGCTATCCTACTTCAGCTTGTTTCTCTGGCAGAAGTCCCAGCGGAGCTGGGTGCCGGGCCTGCTCATGCTGGTATTGCTGGCCGTGGTGGAGGTAGTACGCTACCGGGGCGTGCTGCTACTCGACCACGTGCTGCCGCTGCCCCTGGAGGCCGAATATGCCGCCCAGCCCAACCCTACCTACGCCGGCTTGCAAAACCAGCGGCTGCTGGTGCTGGGTCCCGACCGGCGCCCGTACCTGCAAAACCAGCTGGCCACGCCTTACCTCGACTGGCAGCTGGCCCAGGTAGACTTTGGTCACCTCGATCAGTACGCAGCCGTGTTCCGTCTGGCCCGCAACATTGGTCCGCAGCCCCCGGCTTACATCATCGACCAGGCCCGCCTGATGCCGGAACTGCAATACAAAGTCCCGGCCGTGTTCGGGCGCTATACACGCACCGCCACGCCGGGACTTTATCAATTGAAGTGACTGGCTATTTAGCAGTTAATCTTATTTACCCGCGTTTGGTGGCGTCCGCCCTCGAAGTCGGTTGTCAGGAACTGTGCTACGATGGCGCGGGCGGCTTCTTCGCTCACAAAGCGGGCGGGCAGGCAAATTACGTTGGCGTTGTTGTGCTGGCGGGCCAGGGCAGCCAGCTCTGGTTCCCAGGCAATAGCCGCCCGGATGCCAGCGTGCTTGTTGGCCGTAATGCACACGCCATTGGCCGAGCCGCACACCAGAATCCCCTGCTCAAACTCACCCTGCGTGATGGCCGTAGCCAGCGGATGCACATAATCAGGGTAGTCTACAGAGTCGGCAGAGTGGGTCCCAAAGTCGCGCACAGTGTAGCCCTGCTCCGCGAGCCAGGTTTTGAGCATTTCCTTGTAAGCAAAGCCGGCGTGGTCGGCGCCAATGGCAAGGGTTTTCATCGTTGAATGGGCTAGTGTGATTTGAATGTGCTGCGCTTTGCTAATGTGAAGAATGTGCTAATGTGACAAATGTGGTTGAATGTGCTAATGGTTGTTCTTTCATTAGCACATTCAACCACATTTGTCACATTAGCACATTTACCACACATTTAACTGATGCCTTGGTTCTGGGCTAGCTGCTCGTTGAGGCGCTGGGTGCTGTTGCGGCGCACCACGCGGGCAATATGAATGCTGAACTCGTAAAGCAGGATGATGGGAATGGTCACAATAATCTGGGCCGACACGTCGGGCGGAGTGATGACGGCCGCTACGACCAGAATGACCACAATGGCGTGCTTGCGGTACATGCGCATGATTTCGTGGGTGATCAGCCCGGCCTTGGCTAGGAAGAATACAATCATGGGCAGCTCAAACACGAAGGCACAGGACAGGCTCATGGTGGTGAGCGTGCTCAGGTAGCTCTGCATGTCAATCTGGTTTTCGATGGTAGGGTCCACCACGTAACCCGCCAGGAAGTTGATGCTGAGCGGGGCCGCTACGTAATAGCCGAACAGCAGCCCAATGGCAAACAAAATCGACACGAAGAACACCGCCCCCCGGGAGTTGGCCTGCTCGTGCGGGTACAGCCCCGGCTTGATAAAGCGCCACAGCTCCCAGAACAGGTAAGGAAAGCCCAGCACCAGCCCCACAATAAACGAGGTGCTGATGTGCATGGTCAGCTGGCCGCTCATTTCGCGGTTCTGAATCACGAACCCGATTTTATCCATGCACAGATCGGGGGCGCCCACCCACTGGCCAAACCGGCAGAACATACGGTAGGTCCAGAAGTCGGCGCGCGACGGGCCCAGAATCAGGTCGTGAAACAGAAAGTCCTTGGCGAAGAAAGCGGCCGTAGCAAAGGCTACCACGGCAATAGCCGCCCGGATAATATGCCAACGCAGGGCCTCCAGGTGGTCGATGAAGGACATTTCCTGGTGGTCGCCCAGCCGGGATGGTTCAGTATTCAATGAAAGTGTGCGTAAGTGAGTGAATGAGTGAATGAGCCAGCAGAATGCAAATGGGCCGAACAAACAAACGGAAATGAACTGCCCTGGGATGTTGCCCCCACAGTTTTCCTACGCTTATTCACCCATTCCCCCATTCCCCCATCGAAACTAGGCGAAGAGCGGGTACTGCTGCATCCACTCGTTTACCTGGCGGCGCACCCGTAGCAGGTGCGCTTCGTCGGCGTGGTGCATCAGCACGTCGTCAATAAACTCCACGATGCGCCCCATATCAGCCTCCCGCAGGCCCCGGGTGGTAACGGCGGCTGAGCCGATGCGCATACCGCTGGTTACGAAGGGCGACTTGTCATCGAAGGGCACCATGTTTTTGTTGATGGTGATGTCGGCCTTGATGAGCGTGTTTTCGGCCAGCTTGCCGGTCAGCCCCTTGCTGCGCAGGTCAATCAGCATGAGGTGGTTGTCGGTGCCGCCGGAAATAAGCTGGTAGCCCCGGTCCGTAAAGCCTTTGGCCAGGGCCTGAGCGTTGCGGATAACCTGGTGGGTGTACTCCGTGTAAGCGTCGCTGAGACACTCGCCGAAAGCCACAGCCTTGGCCCCAATCACGTGCTCCAGGGGGCCGCCCTGGGTGCCGGGGAACACCCCAGAGTCCAGCAGGGCCGACATCATGCGCAGCTCGCCTTTGGGCGTTTTCAAACCGAAGGGGTTTTCGAAGTCCTTGCCCAGCATAATGAGGCCACCACGGGGCCCCCGCAGGGTTTTGTGCGTGGTCGTGGTTACGATGTGGCAGTAATCGAAAGGGTTGTTGAGCAGGCCTTTGGCAATCAGGCCCGAGGGGTGCGAAATATCGGCCAGCAGCAGGGCACCTACTTCATCGGCGGCTTCGCGCAGGGCCTGGTAGTTCCAGTCGCGGGAGTAGGCCGAGGCCCCGCAGATGATGAGCTTGGGCTGCTCGCGGCGGGCCGTTTCTTTCACCTTCTCCCAGTCGATGAGGCCGGTTTCGGGCTCCACGCCGTAGAACGAGGGGCGGTAGAGCTTACCCGAGAAGTTGACGGGGGAGCCGTGCGTGAGGTGGCCGCCGTGCGAGAGGTCGAACCCCAGGATTTTGTCGCCGGGGTTGAGAATGGCCAGCATTACGGCGGCGTTGGCCTGGGCCCCGGAGTGCGGCTGCACGTTCACCCACTCCACGCCAAACAGTTCCTTGGCCCGGTCGATGGCCAGCTGCTCGATCTGGTCGACGATTTCGCAGCCGCCGTAGTAGCGCTTGCCGGGCAGGCCCTCGGCGTATTTGTTGGTGAGGATGGAGCCCTGGGCCCGCATTACCTGTTCCGAAACGTAGTTTTCGGAAGCAATGAGTTCAATACCATGCGTCTGGCGCTCTTTTTCCTGACGAATAAGGTCGAACACGGCCGTGTCCTGAGCTAGTGCGGGGGCTTTGGTTTCCATAGCTTCAAAGGTAAGGCGGGGCCCGGGAACTGCCAACTGGCTTGGCATCTGCCTGAAAGCAACAAACCCGCCCGGAAGTACCAGGCGGGTTTGATTGTGAGTTTCTAGTCTTGGGTTTCCAGTTGCTGGTTGATTTTCTGAAAAACCCAGCAACCAAATTTACCGGCGCACCACGCGCTGGCGCAGCACTTGGCCATTGAGGGTCGCTTCGAGCAGGTATGTACCGGCCTGGCATTCCGGAGCAGCCACCAGCTGGGTGGCGCCCGGCTGCACGCGCTGGGTGCTGGTCCAGACGGTGCGGCCCAGGGCATCTACGAGGCGGAGCGTAGCCACGCCGCTGGCGGGGGTCGTTACAGTAAGGTCCAGATTACCGGCAAAGGGGTTGGGGTAGGCGGCCAGCGCCAGTCGCAAGGGACCGAAGGCTACGGTGCGGGCTTCGGTGTGGGTGCTGCGCCCATTTACGTCCTGCTGGCGCAGGCGGTAGTAGCGCAGGCCGGCCTTCTGCTTTTCGGTGTCCACGAAGCGGTACTGCTGGCCCCGGCCCGCGGCGGGCACAAAGCCCAGGGTGCGGAACGTGCGACCATCAGTCGATACTTCTACCCCAAAGCCGTGGTTGTTTACTTCAGTGGCGGTAGTCCACGTCACTACGGCATTGGCACCCTCGGCGCGGACCTGGAAGGCCGTCAGGGTTACGGGCAGGGGCTTATCAAACACGCCCAGCGACCAGCGCCCCAGGCCCGTCACCAACCCCAGCTCGGCCACGTTGGTACCCCGGCTGGTAATACCCTCGGGCGTCCAAGTGCCCCCATTGTCGGTAGAGCGCAGGAACTCCAGCCGGCCCAGGTTCAGAAACAGGGCCTCGTGGGGAAGGTACTTGATGACCATCGACGCTTTCAAATCGGTCATAACGTCGGCTTCCAGGTCGAAGTAACGCTGAATCTGCCCGGTCACAGCTGTGCCCGTGGTGCGTACCACCATCATGTACCCGGGCAGGGTAGCGCCCGTCTGTGGAGTGAAGATCAGGCCAATGTTGCCGAAGTCCTCGGCTTTGCCTTCCTCGGGAGCCCGCCCCGAGGCCTCCACCTTGCCCAGGATGTAGCTGGCATCGGTTTCCACTACGTTGGCCAGCAAGCCCAGGCTGATGCGGAAGCTCCCGGTGTTGAGGATGCCCTGCGTCATCTGAATGCCGTTGTACACGATGAGGCCGCCAGTGAGGGTTTTGGTGCCGGTGCCATTCACTTCCAGGTTGAAGTAGGAGCCGCCGCTTACTTTCTGGTCGCGGTTGCCGGTAAGCTTCACGGCGCCCGTGGTGCAGTTAAAGATGTTGCGGTTCACCATGTCGCCTTTCACTTCCAGGTCACCCTGGGTTTGGGCGAAGGTGCCGTTGTTGGTGAAGTTGCCCTGCACCAGCATGTTACCGCCGGTATGGTTGAGAATACCACTGTTGGTCAGGTTGTTCTGCACGTCCAGCAAGCCACGCTCTACGGCCATGATCTGGCCGCTGTTCACGGTGAAGTCGCTCAACACCACATGGCCCCGGGCCACGAGGCTGTTTACCCCTTCGGAGCCCGTGTTGGCTACCCCGGATATGGTGTTGGCCGTCAGCTCCACGCGACCGGCTTCGACGAGCAGGGCCGTCAGGGCCTGGCTGGTGTTCTGGCGGGTAAGACTGATGTTGCGGATAACGTTGTTGCTGAGCGTGTTTACTAAAGCACCCGTACCCGTTCCGCAGCTTACTACAATACCCTGAAAGTCGTCAGCGCCGGTATTTTCCCAGATGCCGCTGGCCGTGACGTTGCGGCCGCCAATGGTGTTGTAGGTGATGGTGTTTCCATCCGAAGTAGCGCCCGGCTGAAAGTCGATGGCCGTTTGGGCCGTAGCGGGGGCCGGCGTTTGGTTGTAGTAGAAGTTATTTTCGCTGATCAGCCACCCGCCGCCATTGCCACTGCCCACCTGAACACCGGTAGCGGAGAAGTTAAACAGCTCGTTTTTGCGCAGGGTAATCTGCTCGTTGAGGGTGGCAGGCGTGGTGCTGGCCGTGTACACCAGGTTGGCGGGTAGGGCAGCCCCGGGTACGTTGCCGATCTGGTTGCCCAATAGCTGAATACTCCGGTTGCGAGTACCAAAAACAACGACCCCGCTTCCGGCACTGGCCGTGCTACCCTGAATAATCAGGTCACGCAGGACTACCGTCTGGGCGTTATCGGCGAATTGAACGGTTGAGCGGGCGGCATCGGGCTGGCGCAGGGTGAGGGCCCGGGCCGTGGTACCGTTGTTTCCGTCTACTGTCACATTTACAGCCCCATCTTCCAGTTTCAGGGTGCCTTCCCACACTACCATGCTGCCCGCACCAGGCTTAATGGTCAGGGCTGCCGCCCCCGGAAACGCACCTGTAATGGTAACGTCCTCGGTAAATGTGCCGCTCAGGAGCTGGATTTCGTATGCATCAGTGCTTGAAAGACCCTGCAGGGCTTCGGCCAGGGTGGCGTATTCGCCCCCGCTGCCCACGGTGCGCACCACCTGGGCCTGCGCCCGACTGGTATGCACCAATAATAAGAACAGCAGGAGTCCGGCCAGCAGCAACCACCGCATAGTAGGCTGCGGATGCGCCGGCAGTTGGGGAGTGGATTTAAGGGCGGAGAGCTGTTTCATGACTCAGAAAAAAGGGTGAAAACGGGAAAAAATCGGCCAAAAAACTCAACAGGAGGCCAGGAAACGCGGAAAACGCGCTTCAGAATCAGAGCATCAGGCTTGGTAGCTGCCGGGGCGCAGCACTAGTCGGCAGGCTCAAGAGCCACCAGAAAGAATCAGGGCATTACAACTCCATCCACTAATCAACGGCAAGTCAGTTGGCTTCATCAACCAAATGTAACTTTACAAATATAGCCAACGAAAATCACATGTCAATTCTGGTGTAAAGCCATGTATAAACACACTTCATCCAGATAGTTGATTAAGAAAAAAATATTTTCAAATTTATGACTATAAGTCTTTTAACCCAAATAATAGATTACTTAACCTTTTCAGCGCTACAGTTGAAAAGGAAATTTTACTCAGAATATTCCAGTTTGCGCAGGGAATATCAATTATAAATTTTCTTGCTGACCTTATTTCCACCAATGTCACAAATAGCGTCAAATCCGCCTTGTTTTATCCCGGCACAGCCCTCATACTTGGGCCGGTTCTCAAGCAGGGCGGCGAGCTATGGGATAGGGCAGCTCACAATTAGGAACCTGATGAAGCGTATAGGTATCCAGGTTCAAAACGCTTAGCTGCGCCAGCTCCGGGTTGTGCCGGTATACGCAACCAGTGTCCAGCCTCAGTACTTGGGCGTGGGTCTGGGCCAGGCGCTTAGCTTCGGCGGCAGGAGTGGGCACATGCCCGTGTACCAGCCGTTTGCCTTGCAGCCGGGAGGCGTCGAAGGTGAAGTGCTTGATGTTCATCATGGTGTGGTGGTCCTGGCGCATCTGCTCAGGCGGCTGCCGGAAGTCGAAGCCGGCGTGCACCAACACAAAATCGGGCAGCTCAACCTCGTAGGGCAGGGCTTCCAGCCAGCGGATATACACCTCTGGAATAGCCGCAGCCGTAGGCACGCCGAAGCTCCGCAGGGTTTGCGCCCGGTCGGGGGCAGAGGCCCACAGGGCGGCGGTGCGCCCTTGCGCAGCATCCAGCAACTCCTGGTCGTGGTTGCCGCGCAGGCAATGCACCGCCAGCCCGTGGGCCTGCAGCTGTATCAGGTAGTCGAGCACGCCTTTGCTGTCGGGACCTTTATTTACGTAGTCGCCCAGCACGTACAGCTCGTCGCGCGGGGTAAACTGAATAACCTCTTCCAGCGCCCGACGCAGGGTGCGCAGGCAGCCATGAATATCCGTGGTAACGTAGCGGGCCATTGGGAATTCTGAACGGGAGGTAGCACAAAAAAGCACCTTCCGAAACCGGAAGGTGCTTGAAAGTACGTTACTGGCTTATTAGCTGTAGGCCGGCTTGTCAAGCTCTGGCTTGTCGAGGTTGCGGTTGGGGTGGCGTTGGGGCGCGTCAAGCGCATCCTGCTCCAAGCGGTCCTCCAACTCGGGGTCGTGCTGGTTTACCGGCAACGACTCGGCTTTGGGCTGGCCGGCGCCGGTGGGGTTGCCGTGGTTTTCCTTCGACTGCTGGTTGGTGTTATTGCTTTTGTAAGGCATGGCAGAAGTTGGGTTAGCGTGAGAAAAAACAGCTTCCTACCCTCATAAGGATAGGAAGCCGGGTAAAAGGCTACTGGTCGATGGCCGTATCGGTGGCGTTCGGGTCGGTCAGGTCGGCGTTAGTGCCTTGGCGGGCCAGCTCCGAGTTGTCAACCGTGCGCGGCTCCATCTGGCCCATCCCTACGCGGGAGTTGGGGTTGCGCATCTCGTCGCGGCCGGGGCGGTCATCGTCCGCATCCAGTTCGTCCACGGGCCGGCGCGCTTCCAGGTCAGGATCTTCGTCGGCGGGCAAATCCTGGTTGGGGCGGTCAGGCCGGCCTTCGTCGGTGCTGCGAATGTTGTCTTTGGGCAGCTGCAGGTCGTCGGTATTCTCGTTCACCGACACGGCCGTGATGCCCGAGCCGCTGTCGGTGCCGAAGCCTTCCTTGCCGTCGCGGTTGCCGAAGCCCCCGCGGGCGTCCTCGTTCTTGGGTGGGTCGGCACCGGGAATGATGTGCCCGGCTTCCAGTTCCTGGTCGGTGGTGTCGTCGTTGATAACGCGCACGGGGCGGTTGTTGGGGTCAATAGCCATAGGAAGGTCAGCGCTTGGAATGGGAAAGGTGTTTGCTTAGGGTGTACTGCCGTTTGCAGATTTAGGTTTAGGTTTGATGCCCTGCTTACCCGCACAAAATCCCGGCTTCTTCCTGCGCTATGGCTCTTAAAGCAACTCCCCAAATTCGGTCTGTTGAAAGCTTGCTCGCTCACCTGGCAGCAGGCTACCAAGCAAAGTATTTGTACTTCTGGGGCCACACGGGCAAACCCGATACAGCCGTTGGGAAAGAGTGCTTCAGCCAGTGGTACCCAGCTGCTTTCACGGTAGCTAACGAAACATATGCCACCGCGGAGCACTACATGATGGCTGAAAAGGCGCGTCTTTTCGACGATGAAACTACCCGCCAAGCTATCCTGCACGCCCGGCACCCAAATGAGGCCAAAAAGCTGGGCCGTCAGATCAAGCACTTCGACGAGGCCCGGTGGAATGCTACCCGGTTTGAAGTAGTTGTGCGGGGCAATGAAGCTAAGTTCAGCCAGAACCCTGCCCTGCTGGAGTATTTGCTGACCACTGACCAGCGGGTATTGGTAGAAGCTAGCCCGGTAGACCCCATCTGGGGAATTGGCCTTGCTCAAGACGACCCAAAAGCCGCCGACCCAGCCGAGTGGGCAGGCCTCAACCTGCTGGGGTTTGCCTTGATGGAGGTGCGGGCGCGGCTTAGCGCATAATCTTACCGCGCAGGTCCCAGTGGCTCGATTTCACAACCAGGCTGCCCGGCTCCCGCTTGATGGTGCGCGTGTACCGTTCCCCGGCTATGGCCCCATCGGGCCGGCGCTTGCCGAAGAACAGCGTTACCGGCTCACCGTGCTCGTTCGTAATAAAGGTGATGTCGTACCCCTTGAATACGTCATCAATGCGCGAAGAGGGCTCGTATAGTTTGCTGAGTTTCTGGTCTAGCAGGCGGTGCAGTGGCATAGCTTGGCGAGGTTGGTTGTTACCTGAATTTACGCTGCCCGTCGTTTTTGGATAAGGTTGGGCTTCGTCGCAGAATATCCATACCAGCTTCTTTTACATTCTTCTATGTGGCTCGAACAAGACAACGCCCTCACCCGCTCTTTCCGCTTCAAAGACTTTCAAACCGCGTTCAGCTTCATGACCGACGTGGCCGAGGAAGCCGAATACCAGGAACACCACCCGTGGTGGAGCAATGAGTACAATGTGGTAACCTTCCGGCTACGGACGCACGATTCGGGTAATAGCATCACCGCCAAAGACCACCAGTTGGCCGCAGCCATTGATAAGCTGGCGGAAATGTATAAAGCCACCAGCGCGTAGAGGCCGGGGCGCGGGCCCCTGCCACGCCATCCGTTTTTATCCGTTCCTGCATCCGTCAGCATCTGTGGTCTACCTTTGTGGCTATGGCTGAAACTCCCGCTCCCACCCTGCTTTACCTAGTGCCCACCCCCATCGGCAACTTAGAGGACATTACGCTGCGGGCTATTCGAGTACTTGGCGAGGTAGATACCGTGCTGGCCGAGGACACGCGCACCAGCGGCCGCCTTATGCAGCACTTCGGCCTGAAGAAACCCATGCTTAGCTACCACCTGCACAACGAGCACCAGCAAGTGCAGCGCCTGCTCGAGCGGCTGGAGAAAGGCGAGACTATGGCTTTGGTCTCAGATGCCGGCACCCCCGGAATTTCTGACCCCGGCTTTCTGTTGGTGCGGGAGTGCCTGGCCCGCGGCCTCAAGGTAGAGTGCCTACCTGGCCCCACGGCCCTGGTGCCCGCCTTGCTGAAATCGGGGTTTGGGGCGGAGCGGTTTACGTTCGAAGGCTTTTTGCCGGTAAAGAAAGGCCGGCAGACGCGCCTGCGGGAGCTAACCCAGGAAACCCGCACCATGATTTTCTACGAGTCGCCGCACCGAATCGTGAAAACCCTGGAGCAGCTGGCCGAGGTGCTGGGCCCCGAGCGGCCGGCCTCCGTGAGCCGGGAGCTGACCAAGCTGTTCGAAGAAACCGTGACCCTACCCCTGGCTGAGCTGGCCGCCAACTTCGCGGCCCGCGCGGCCATCAAAGGCGAAATTGTGCTGGTGGTGCAGGGCCGCAAAGAAGAACGCATCAAAGAAGACCACCGTGCCGACGACTGATTCCACCCTTACTCCTGCCCCCGCCCTGCCGAAAAGGAGGCTGGCCGTAGGCCTCCCGTTTTTGCTGGCTTGGCTGGGCAGCTTTTTGCTGTGGGCCGGCTGGCCCGTGCACCCGGCGCCGCTGGCCCTGCTGCTGCTGGTAGGCTGGGTGCCCTACCTGCGCTTGGAGCAGCTGCTCACGGAGCGTGCGGCTAGCGGCTGGAAGGTGTGGCGCTATTCTTACCTGCTCCTGCTGCTCTGGAACCTGTTTACTACCTACTGGGTGAGCTACAGCACCTTGGGTGGGGGCATCACAGCCGTGGTCTGCAATGCCCTGATGATGAGCGCGCCGCTTATGGCATTCTACCACACCAAAAAGCGCCTGGGCGCTACGTTGGGCTACATTTCTCTCCCCATTTACTGGATTGCCTTCGAGCAGCTGCACCTGCACTGGTTTCTGACCTGGCCCTGGCTCACGCTGGGCAACGGGTTTGCCAAGGCCAACCAGTGGGTACAATGGTACGAGTACACCGGTTTCCTGGGCGGCTCCGTCTGGGTCTGGCTGGTGAATATCCTCGTGTTTGGGGCCTGGTTTGGCCTGCAGCATCGTTCGGCGGCAGCGGGGGGCACAGCCTCTACGGCCCGGCGCCGGCTCACCTGGGTTTGGCCAGCTTTGGCGGCGCTACTGCCCATTGGCGCTTCTTACCTGATAGGCAGCACCTACCAGGAGAAGGGGAATACGGCCGAAATCCTGGCCATCCAGCCCAACGTCGACCCTTTCAACGAGAAGTTTGCCAGTGGCAGCAAGTTCATTTCCTTCGATGAGCAGCTCACCCGCCTGCTCACGCTCAGCGAGCAAAATATAACGCCCCAGACTAAGCTGATTCTGTGGCCGGAAACGTCGCTGGACGAAATCTACTTTGAGGACTCCTTCGACAGCAACCCCAAGATCCAGCGCATCCGGCAGTGGCTGGGGCAGCATCCCGGCGTAGAGCTCATCACGGGCCTAACCAGCGTGGGCCGCTACCCCACCAAAGAAGAGGCCAGCCCCACGGCCCGCTTCCGCGAAGACCTGGGGTACTACGACATATTCAACACGGCCGTGCACCTGGCGGGGCCAGTAGGTGCCCCCGAGTTCTACCATAAGTCGCGGCTGGTGCCGGGCGTGGAGGGCGTGCCGCCGTGGCTGTCGGCTTTCGTTATTGACTTGGGCGGCACAGCCGGGGGCCTGGGCTCCCAGCCCGAGCGCACGGTGTACCAAACCAAGACGCCAGCCCTGCGCGTGGCCCCGGTTATCTGCTACGAATCCATCTACGGCGACTTCGTGCGCGACTACGTGCGCAAAGGAGCTTCCCTGATCGGTATCATCACCAACGACGGCTGGTGGAGCGACTCACCTGGGCACCAGCAGCACCTGCAGTACGCCACCCTGCGCGCCATCGAAACCCGCCGCGACATAGCGCGCTCGGCCAACACCGGTATTTCGGGCTTCATCAACCAGAAAGGTGAAATCATCCAGCGCACTGGCTGGTGGGTGCAAACCGTCAGCCGGGCCACCGTGCGCCTCAATACCGAGCAAACGTTCTACGTGCGCTACGGTGAGCTGATCGGCCCTGCCTGCCAGGTGCTGGCAGTGTTGCTGCTGGTGTCGGTAGTAGCGAGAAGATTTATGCAGCCGAAAGTAATTGCATGAGAAAAGGTGCCCTCGTTCTCGCTCCCACGACGGAAATCGTCCGCTTGATGATCCATGACGATGCAGAAAGTGGTGTTTATCTATCTGGATATAACACGCTCGATGATGCGTCATCTGTTTCAGATGAGTGGTATGAAACAGTTGCTATAGCCGAAGCAGCAGCTGAGGAAGAATTTAAAGTTGCGTCCAACTCTTGGCATCCTTTACCTGATTTACACGAGCATTGTCAACAGGATTGGATTGAGCCAGTACGTATAAAAGGCCGCGTAAAAGGTCAGCCGCAGTGGGGGCATTTCGAAAAACTTGTGAACAATGAATGGGTAGATTTATGGCCCGTTAAACCCTAACTATGGACTTCATTCAACTCAGCCTCGAAACCGCCGAGGTAGCCCGCCGGGCCGGTCAGTTTATTCGCCAGGAGGCAGCCCGTTTCGACCGCAGCCGCGTGGAGCACAAGGGCCTGCACGATATGGTATCGTACGTGGACCAGGAGTCGGAGAAGCTGCTGGTGGCGGGGCTGCGGGAGCTGCTGCCCCAGGCCGGCTTTATCACGGAGGAAGGTACCGCCGGTGCCCCCAGCCGGGCCGAGGAGTTTACCTGGATTATCGACCCGCTGGATGGCACCACCAACTTCATTCACGGCCTGCCCTGCTACTCCGTGAGCATAGCCCTGCTGCAGGGCAATGAGCTGGTAGTAGGCGTGGTGTACGAAGTAAACCAGGACGAGTGCTTCCGGGCCGTGCGCGGCGGTGGAGCGTTCTGCAACGAGCAGCGCATTCACGTATCGGGCACCGCCGAGCTAAACTCTTCCCTTATCGCTACGGGCTTTCCGTACAGCAATTTCGCCCGCGTCGATACCTATCTGCCCATCCTGAAGGAGTTTATGCGCCGCACCAATGGCATCCGCCGCGTGGGCTCGGCCGCCGTTGATCTGGCCTGGGTGGCGGCGGGCCGCTTCGATGGCTACTTCGAGTTCAACATCAACTCCTACGACGTAGCGGCCGGCATTCTGCTGGTGCGGGAAGCGGGTGGCCACGTGACGCAGTTTTTGCACGACGGCGACCCGGTATTCGGGCGCGAGGTGCTGGCTACGAATACCGCCGTGCACGCCGAAATGCAGCAGGTAATCGGCGAGTTCTGGTCGTAGGCCGCGGCCTGCTGCCCTGGTGTCTGGCTTGGTGCTGTAGCTGACCGACAAGAAAAATCCAGCACCGGAAAACGAAAACGCCTGCTTCGTAGTTTTGTACCCATCATGTGGATTCAATACCTCATCATTGCCTTGCTTTTCGCGGGAGCAGCGTTTTACGTAGGCCGCATTTTCTGGCGCGCCTTCTTCACCAAAAGCGCGGCCGGTTGCGCCAAGGGCTGCGGAGCCTGCTCTACCATTGATGTAGACCGGCTGCAGCGGACCATCGAAGCCGCCGCAAGCAGGCAGCCCGTAGGCTAGCGTCTTAACTCCGCTTTAATTTCCGACAACCTGCCCCCGTCCTGGCCTCGTATAGCCGGGACGGGGGCTCGTCTTTTTAGCGCCTCCCTACTCCCGACTCTCTCCCACATCCAACGCCCCTTTCGCCATGCAAGACAAAGAAGAAGAACGCTCCCTTATCAACGTTGAGAAGAAACTATCGGCCGATGGCTTCACCCAGGACTTTCAGGTGAAAGGTGGCCGCCTGTGCACTATCAGCACGGAGTCCAGCAAAACCTACGGCCCGGAGCAGGTGACCATCGTTGATTTCTACCGCTTTGAGGGCGAATCGGACCCCGATGATATGTCGATTCTGTATGCGCTGGAAACCAGCGACGGAGTACGCGGCACCATTTCCTCGGCCTACGGCACCTACGGCGACTCCGACGCGCTTGACTTTCTGAAGCAGGTAGAAGACCTCGGCAAAAACCTGCATAAAAGCCACAAGTAGGTAATTAGTAATTGATAAGGAGGAATGCAGAATTAGCTGTTCCGGAACGCTTACTTAGCGGCCGGACGGCCAATTCTACATTCCTCCTTCTTCATCACCCCCACACCTTGGTACCCTCGGTGCAGTTGCGGCACATGTCTATCTGGTCGCGGCCTTTGAGGAGGGAGGCGCGGAACTGGCGGTACTTGGGGCCGTGCCAGAGCTGGCGAAAGGTTTGCGTTTTCAGGTCGCCGAGGCGGTACTCAGCGTCTTTGTCAAAGCAGCAGGGCACCACCAGCCCGTCCCAGGTGACCACGCAGGAGTGCCACATCTTCCAGCAGTGGTTGAGCAGCCGGTTCTTGATGCTCCAGGTGCCGTCCTGGTTGTTCTGGTAGCGCGAGTAGTAGTCAATGGTCGGAATCAGCGGGGAGCCTTGCTGGTAGTCGTAGATCTGAGCCGTTTTAAACCACACGTCATCCACGCCCAGCTCCCGGGCCAGCTGCTTCGCCTCGGCCATCTGGTGCTCGTTGGGGCGCACCACCAGAAACTGAAACACTACCCGCGGCGTCTGCGACTTCAGCTCCCGCCGCCACTTAATGAGGTTGCGGGTGCCTTCCAGTACTTTATCGAGCTTGCCGCCCACGCGGTACTGTTGGTACACCTCCTGGGTGGTCCCATCCAGGGAAATGATCAGCCTATCGAGCCCTGACTCTACGGTGCGCCGGGCGTTTTTATCGTTGAGATAATGGGCGTTGGTGCTGGTTGCGGTGTAGATGCCCTTTTTCGAGGCGTACTGTACCAGGTCTAGGAAGTTGGGGTGCAGGTAGGGTTCCCCCTGGAAGTAGAAAATCAGATACCACAGCCGCGAAGCTACCTCATCAATCGTCTGCCGGAACAGCTCGTCGGGCAGCATGCCGGTGGGGCGCGTGAAAGAGCGCAGTCCACTGGGGCACTCCGGGCAGCGCAGGTTGCAGCTGGTGGTGGGCTCAAACGACAGCGCCACGGGCAGGCCCCAGTGCCGGGCTTTGCCCGTAGCCTTGCTTAGCAAATAGCCGCCCGTCACCTGCGCGGCGTTCCAAAGGCGGCGCGGCGTGGCTTTAGAAAGAAAGTTGAGCGAATCGGTAAGTAAGGAAGCCATCTGAGGGGTAAAGGTCGGCAAGGAAACCCAGCCAGCCGCTACGGACCCGCTGTAAACACCGCCGCCTCCCGGGGTTCCGGGAGGCGGCGGCCAAGCTAAAACCCTAAAGGCTACTTTTTGATTTCAGCCGTGCTGGTATATAGCGCGGCTTTGCCAAACGAATCCTTGATTTCATCCACGGCGGCGTGGCTGCTCAGGCGCTTGGGCTTAGTATTGAGGAAGGTACCATCCTCGGCCAGCAGGAAATAGGCCGGCACGTTGTCGAGGGCGTAGGCTTTGGCCAGGGCCGAGCGCAGTCCCCCCACGGCGCGGGCATGCACCCCGGGCAGCTTTTTGCTGATAACCAGCTGTTTCCAGGCCGGCTCGTTTTCGTCCAGGGCAATGTTCAGGAAAACAATGTTTTTGCCGTCGAATTTCTTGGCCAGATCGGCGGCGTAAGGCAGGTCGCGCAGGCAAAGGCCGCTGGTGCTTTTCCAGAAGTTGAGGTAGACCAGCTTGCCAGCGAAGCTGCGCAGGGAAACCGAATCTCCATTCACGGCCACAAGCTTGAAATCGGGAGCCAGCGCACCGATGGAAAAGGCCTTGTGCGCGTCGAAATCTGCCTGCAGGGCGGGCGCGTACTTCTTGGCGCCTTCAATGGCAACAAAGTCGCTGAGCATGGCCTGCGACACCTTCACATGGCCAAACCGGAACGACTCCTGCATCACGCGGCCCATCACCAAAGGACGAATGGGGCCGCTGAGCTTGGTCTTGGCCAGCTCGTAGCACACCTGGAAAAAATCCGGGTCGGTGCGGCGGTGATTCTGAATAACGGCCTGGTAGTGAATGTAGTTGAGCAGGAATTCCTGGTACGTTTCGTTGCCAATGGCCGAGGGGTTGTTCACGAGCTTCTCGTCGTTGAGGAAGTCGTAGAACGTCGGGGTCATTTTCAGACGGGGCTCGGTGGCTACTACCTGCTCGCGCAGGTCCTGAAAGGTGAGCCGGTCGTTGGCGTAGGTGTAGTCAATTTCCGCCTTAATGTAGTTGCGGAAAGTAGGCGTCAGGCTTTCCTGGTTTTCTTCGAGGAATTTCAGCTCGTGCTTGCGGCGGTAGTCCAGAAAATCAAGGAAGCCGGGCTCGTAAAGCATGATATTGTCAGGCAGCACCTGAAAACCGTCGTTTTCCACGAACCGCTCGTCCATCTCAGCCAGAAAGGTATTGGCCTCGGCGCCCGTGCCCTTAAACTTCACCGTGCCCACCAGATCGGAACCCTTAAACCGGATATCCAACGTGTTGCCGGGCTCCACAAACAGCTGGGTGGCGTCGTCGCCGTACACCAGGTCGGCTTTCGTGGGGCCGCTTACCGGCACGGCCAGCCGAAACTCTCCTTTGTCGTTGACGCGAGCGTAGGTAAGCTGTTCGTGAGCTTCGAGGGGATTTTCGCGCACTGCTACGGCAATAGAGTCGCTGGTGCGGTTGCTGATTTTGCCAGTCAGCACCACGGTACCCTGGGCCCAGCCAAGCACCGGGCTCAGCAGCGCCGCCACAAGGCAACTAGCAGTCAGGCGGAAAACTGAAGTCATCGAAAAAGCAGTATCGGAGGATTTTACACGGAGCAGGCACGGCGCACGGCTACTTTCGGCACCTGAAAGCAACCCAACTTTTCCACCCCTTTTCGCGGGAAAAGTCAATTGCTATACCGAAGATACGGCATTCAGGTTCAGAAAGTCCAATCCAAGGACATAATTTTTTCGTAACCCACCGCTCCAGGGCCGATTTTAGCCCGCTTAGCCAAACAAACCCGCCAGCACTTCGTCGAGGCGGCCGGAGGGGTGCACCCGGATGCCGTAGCGGCTCAGGTCCAGGCCGCGGGCGTTGAACTGGGAGATGTACATTTCCGCAAAGCCCAGCTTCTCGGCTTCCGAGAGGCGCTGGTCCAGCCGGCTTACCGCCCGGATTTCCTCGCTCAGACCCACCTCAGCGGCCGTACCCCAACCCAGAGACGGCCCAGGTCGGCAGCCCTGGCTGCAGGATAGGGAGAAAATAAATCCTGTTATGCTCTACTTTTTTCTTACTTTTGTTTTACGCTACTCTATTGCCTTTACCTATTGTAAGTGTCTGCCACACTGCAGCCGGCTTGTGCAAGCCGGCTGCAGTGGTAACGTATAGTCTCCCCTCTGTAGCCGGAGGCAGGTTTTCCTTTAGTACACCAATTTTTTCCTGTTATTCATGCGCGTTATTTGCCGGGTAATTGCCGGGGTAGCCGCCCTGCTACTGGCTGCCAGCTGCGGGGCACTGACGGAAAGTGGCCGTACCACGGTAGAAGGTCAGGTGGTGGCCTACTCCAGCGGCCAGCCGCTGAAGGGCGTGGCGAAAGTGCGCCCCTACCAAGCCAAGGCCACCACGCTCACCACCTACTACACCGCCGCCGACCAGTGGCATGACACCGACGCCAACGGGCAGTTCTCCTTTGCCTTCGAGGCCGACGGGGACTACGACTACGTGCTGGTGGCCGAGTCGCAGTGGGGCACCACGGCCATCATTGAAGCCCCCAAGCTCAGAGGCGGGCGCAAAAATAAGCAGGTGCAGGTGTCCGTGCGCCTGCCCGCCTGGCTTAAAATCCACCTCGTGGATGCCCCTCCTTACTCCAAGAATTCTCAGCTACTAGTATGGGGTATGGGAAATTCTGATATTAATATCTCCCCCGTACCCAGTGATACTGTCATTGTTAAGCCAGTATACAGCCTGTCGGGGCAAATTTTCTGGGACACGCTCACTATCTACCATCCACAGCATAATGCGGATAAATTCGAGCCTTATTCTGTACCCGAAATGGATACAGCAGTAGTGGACATTCACTACTAGCAGCCAGCAAATCTTTCCAAATCAAACCCTTCATTGGTAAAGATGACGTCTGTTTCGCGTGCCTTTTCAGTAATCATATTCCTCTACGTATGAAAAAATTAGGGGCTTAGGAAGCAAACCCAGTCAGAGGGGCTGTTGTCGAAGCAATTTAAGCAGGAGCTTGTAGAGGTCTTGCTGGCGGTGGTTGAAGCGAAATTCGCGCTCTTTTAGGTGCAGCTCAAACGTATCTTTGGCCACGCCGTGGAAGGGTTGCAGGCGGGCTTTGGCAAAGCTCCAGAAGGACTCGATGCCGTTGATATGCGAAGCTCCTTGGACAAACTCGTCCTAGCCGTGGCGCACGCGAAAGTGGCGGTCATAGCCCACGTCCACCAAGCCGTCGTAGCCGCGCCAGCCGTCGGTGTTGACCATCGCCGACACGTCGATTCTGCCCCGGATAATGGCTTGCAAGGTCTTTTTTTGGCAATTCGGGACGATTTCGGTATACACCTGCCCACCGCGTTTGAACAAGCCGAAGACGATGGTTTTGCCCCCGGCTCCGCGCCCGCGCTTGCCGCGCACGCGGCGCGGACCGAAGTAGGATTCGTCCAGCTCAATGGCCCCGTCCAGGTCCGCCGGCACGGGACAAAGGTGCTGCAAACGGCGGCGCAGGCGCAGGTACAAGTCGTTGACCGAGCGCACGCTCAAGCCCGTTAGGCGGGCCGTGTCCGACGCGGTTAAATTCAGGGCAAACAGGCGCAGCAAGTAGCGAAATTTGGCCTCCGAAATTTTTGCGCACTTGTAGTAACGGTTAGCGGGCTGCATAACAGAAAGTTACACCACCTCAATACTACTTTTGCTTCCTAAGCCCCTTTCTCAATATGGCTGAGCCCAGCTACACCCTCTCCGTAACGGTAAGTAGCGCCTGTACCACCGCTCCTGCCTTGACGGCCAATACGTCGCTCTTCAAGCTCATCAAAGAGGACTGTCCACTGCTAATTCAGATGTACCCCAACCCGGCCCGTTCTGAGGTGCATTTTGTGGCAGTAGAGCCCGGGGTGCCCAATGCCAACAAGCCCTTGGAAGCGCAGAAGTCAATTCAATACAAGAAGTTCGACATAACCTTATACGATTCCTTCGGCCGGGCTTTAACGCATGAGCAGACGACCGTCGGAAAGCTCCGCTTGGACACTAGCTTGTATCCTCTGGGGATGTACTATGTGCAGGTGAAGCAAGGCTCCTCTACCTTCCGCTACACCTTGAGTATCCAGGACTAATCTGGTTGCCCCGGCTTGTTGTCAACCATATTCCCGCTTCTACCCAAACAAACCCGCCAGCACTTCGTCGAGGCGGCCGGAGGGGTGCACCCGGATGCCGTAGCGGCTCAGGTCCAGGCCACGGGCGTTGAACTGGGAGATGTACATTTCCGCAAAGCCCAGCTTCTCGGCCTCACTCAGGCGCTGGTCCAGCCGGCTCACCGCCCGGATTTCTCCGCTAAGTCCCACTTCCGCCGCCAGGCAGATTTCGCCCGCCAGCGGAATATCGTTCAGGCTGCTCACCACGGCGGCGCACACGGCCAGGTCCAGGGCGGGGTCGTCGAGGCGCAGGCCGCCGGCAATGTTCAGGAACACGTCGTGCTGGCCCAGGCGCAGGCCGCTGCGCTTTTCGAGCACGGCCAGCAGCATCTGCAGGCGCTTGGCGTCGAAACCGGTGGCCGAGCGCTGGGGCGTGCCGTAGGTGGCGGGCGTCACGAGGGCCTGCACCTCCACCAGCAGGGGGCGGTTGCCTTCCAGGGTAGCCCCGATGGCAATACCGCTGAGCGTTTCGGTGCGCTGGGAAAGCAGGATTTCGGAGGGGTTGCTCACCTGCCGCAGCCCCGAGCCCTGCATCTCGTAGATGCCCAGCTCGGAAGTGGAGCCGAAGCGGTTTTTGATGGTGCGCAGAATGCGGTAGGTCAGGTGCCGGTCGCCCTCGAACTGCAGCACCGTGTCCACCATGTGCTCCAGGATTTTGGGTCCGGCAATGGAGCCGTCCTTGGTGATGTGGCCGATGAGCAGCACGGGCACCCCGGTTTCCTTGGCGTACTTGAGCAGTTCCTGGGTACACTCCCGTACCTGGCTCACCGAGCCCGCCCCGGCTTCTACCAGCGAGGAGTGCAGGGTCTGGATGGAGTCGATAATGACCACGTTGGGCTGGAGCTGGTCGATCTGGCGGAAGATGTTCTGCGTGCCCGTTTCGGTGAGAATGTAGAGCCCCGCGTGCTGCTGGCCCAACCGCTCGGCCCGCATCTTAATCTGCTGCTCACTTTCCTCCCCGCTCACGTACAGCACCTTCAGCCGGCCCAGGTGCATGGCAATCTGGAGCATGAGCGTGCTTTTGCCAATGCCGGGCTCACCTCCTATGAGCACCAAAGAGCCGGGCACAAGGCCCCCGCCCAGCACGCGGTTCAGTTCCCCGTCGTGGGTGTCGAGGCGCGACTCTTCTTCGTAGAGGATTTCGCCCAGGGGCTTGGGCTTAGCCGCTTTCGTGGGCGAGCTGCCCACGGTGGTGGAGGCTTTCCAGGCCGTATTGGCCGTGGCCGTATCGGCTTTTTCGATGACCTCTTCCACGTAAGTGTTCCACTCCCCACAGCTGGGGCAGCGGCCAATCCATTTGGCACTCTGGGCGCCGCAGTTCTGGCAGAAAAAGAGGGTTTTTACTTTAGCCATAGCGGTATAGGAGGGAAAGACAGGGGCAAAAAGACAGAAGGCAAACGGCGGCCAAAAAGTTTAGCAAGAAAGGAGTTTTTGCGGGCTTCCGCGCGCCCCCGGGTGAGCGGCCTCACGCCGTAGCGCCCTAAGTACTTAGCCGGAACCCCGCCAGAATTATTCGGGGACCTCTGCGGCCAGGCAACCTTTGCGCATCCACCCTGACTCTGTACCTTGAGCTCATCTACCAACCCTTCTCCCTTTTACCCCTGTATGCGTTACCTTCTTTGCACGGGCCTGCTGCTGGCCGCCGCCAGTGCCAGCTATGCCCAGGGCGCCCTGCCCGAACCCACGCCCGATATGGCCACCGTGGTGTTTTACCGCCCGCCCATGCTGGCCCAGGCCGGCGTCAACTTTACCGTGCGCGCTAACGGGGCCGAGCTGTGCCGCCTCAGCAACAAGCGCTATTTCGTGGCCAAGCTCAAACCCGGCGAAACGGCCTTCACCTCCGTAGCCGGGGGGCTCAACATCCCCGACCAGGACAAGTTCGACCTGAACCTGGAGGCTGGCAAGGTCTACTACATCCAGGGCGACGTAAAAACCCGGCTGATGACCGTGAAAATGGTCTTTACGGAAGTAACCGAGTCGACCTACAAAAAGAAAAACGCCGACCTGAAACCCGATAACTGCGAGGTTGCCGCGCCCGCAGAAAGCAAGTAACCGACCACGCCGGCCTTTCCCCTTGGCTCTTCTCCGATGCTGGTCGTGCTTTACGGTGGCCTGCACCGGGGAAGAGCCAAGCTGTTTTAGCGGAGAAGGAGTAGAAATTAAGCGTAGGCGGGCTGCTACTCCCTGCTAAGGCGGGATTGGCAGAAATTTACTAGTCCTCCCCACCAGGCCCGGCGAGCTTTGCGGCCACGTATTTTCCTTCTGCCGATGCCTGCCAAAGCCCGTAAGGATTCGTCTTCACTGCTGCTGCTTTCTACCCAGGGCCGGGAGTATTCCGACGAGGAGCTGCTGCTGCTGCGCCAGTTCCGGCAGGTCGCGGGCCAGGTTATGGCCAATCCCTTCAGCACCATTGCCAGCGCCACCAGGCTCATCGGGCTCAGTGAGCGGACGCTCTACCGCAAGTGCAAGGAACTCACGGGCCTCACGCCGGCCACCTATCTGCGCCTGCTCCGCCTCGACCGCGCCCGGGAGCTGCTGCTCTCCGGGGAAGCGGCCACCGTAGCCGCCGCCGCCTTCGCCGTAGGCTTCGAGGATACCGACTATTTTGCCCGGGTGTTTTACCGGCACTATGGCCAGCGGGCCAGCGAACTGGTGCGCCCGGCCACTACCTGAAACAGCCAGATTCAAGCAAACAAACAAGCCTGGCGCAAAAGCAAATTGGCAGAAATTTACTAGGGCTGCGCTCAAGGCAAAAGTAGCTTTACGGGCTTAATCAAGGCCCTTTATTCTGCTTTTACGCCCGATATGACTGCACGTTTATCTGCTTTTTCTGTTTGCCCGTCCCGTTTCTTTCTGCTCCTGGCCGCGCTTGGCCTTGCCAGCGGGGCGGCCTGGGCCCAAGTAGGCATCGGTACTACTGCCCCCAGCAGCAAGGCCGCCCTGGAAATTACCGCGCCGGCCAACGACAAGGGCCTGCTGATTCCGCGCCTGACCCAGGCCCAGCGCCGGGCCCTTCTCAACCCACCCCAGGGGCTGATGGTTTTTCAGACCGGCACGGCCACCGTAGCCACCGACTCCGTAGGCTTCTGGTACGCCACCGGCGCAGCGGGTAGTACCGGCACGGGCAAGTGGCTATACCTGCCTGATAAAACCAACGTAGCCGACAACCTGGGCAACCACACGGCTACTTCCACCCTCAACCTGAACGGCAACCTGCTATATGGCACCAATGCCTCACGCATTGAGGTCTACAATCGAACAGGGGTTTCCCCGCTCACCCTGCAGGCCGTAGGCACCACGGCAGCGTCATTTTTCAGCTACAATCCAGCCGGCACGTCGCTGCAAATCACGAACAACACTGGGCGGGAGTGGGACCTTATTTCGAGCGGTATCTTTAACAGTGAAGGAGCTGGGCATTTGCTGATCCGGGACGCGGGAAATTCGGCCGTGCGGGCTATTTTTCGCTCCGACGGCCGCATGGGTCTGGGTACCGTTAGCCCACAGGCCATGTTTCACGTGGCCGGCGATGCCCGCATTGAGGCCTTGGCCGGCACGGACACGCGCATGGTCACCGCCGACGCCAGCGGCAACCTGGGCAGCACGGCCGTGCCCGCCGATGCCCAGCAGCTGAGCCTGAGCGGCCAGACCCTGAGCCTGACGGGCGGCGGCTCCGTGGAGCTGCCCAGCAATACGGCCGAAATCACCACGGCCGGTAACGGCCTAACGTTGAGCGGCACGCAGGTGCAGCTGGGCGGTACCCTGAGCCAAGCTACCACCGTCGATCAGGGTAATAACTTCCTGGCTTTCACCAATGGGCAGCTGGGAATAGGCATCAGCTCCTCCCCCTCGAACTCGCGCCTGACCGTGGCGGCTGGCAGTGCCAGCGAAAACGGGTTGCAGGTGCGGCTGAGCGGTAGCAACTCCGCCGCTAACTCCCTTAAGCTCGAACATTTTGGTTCTAACCTGACCGTACGCCCCGCCACGGCTGGCGGTAGCACCACCGTGGTTGAAAACTCGGCCGGCGCACTCAGCCTCAACCCCGGCGGCGGGGCGGTGGGCGTGGGCGTCACCCCCACCAGCACCCTGCACGTAGCGGGCTCCGAAGCCAAGTCTATCGTCACGACGGGCACCATCAGCGGGGTGTTTGCGCTGACCGGCGCCCACCGCACCCTGCGCCGTACTAGCACCAGCTGCACCGGCGTACAGCTGCCACAGCCCGGCACCTGCGTGGGCCGCGTGTACACTATCATCAACGCGCTAAGCGCCGTGCTGCCGCTCACGGTGAGCACCAGCGGCACGGTAAAGGACGACGCCTTTGTGACCGACTACACCACCCCTGGTAACCCCGGCACCGCGTCGGTTACGGTGAGCAGCCTGCAGTCCTATACCCGCCTGACCGTGCAGAGCGACGGCACCGATTGGATTGTACTCAGTCGCTAAGGCCCTGCTTTTAAAGGCGCTTACCCTACCCTTTCTTATAACTCCGCTTCTGCTGCCTATGCGCTTGCTTACCCTCTCCTTAGCCGGACTGCTAACCCTAGGCACCGCCGCCCGGGCTCAAACTGCCGGCTCCGTCGGCATCGGCACCACCACACCGGATGCCTCGGCTCTGCTGGAGCTGAGCACCACGACCAAAGGCCTGTTGCTGCCCCGTCTGACGCAGACCCAACGCACCGCTATTCAGAACCCGGCACCGGGCCTGCTGATTTATCAGACCGACGAAACGCCTGGGCTCTACCTCTACGGCGGTTCCAGCTGGAGCCTGCTGCCCAATACCACCCAGACCACCGGCGACAACCTAGGCAACCACACCGCTACCCAGAACCTGAATCTGGCTGATAAGGTGCTCGTTGGGCAGAATAGCACCACCGATGCTGTAGGTACTTCCGGGCTGCGGGTGTACTCAGACGGCCAGGTTGGCGTGGGCACTCTGCGCACCCTCGACAGCTATAACAATACGTCCTACGCCGGGCTCGAAGTACACAGTAACCATGGTTTATTGGCCACTGGCAACTTTGTGGGCAACACCGCTGCCGATCCGCCCCAGGAAGGCAGCGGCGCCCGCCTGCTGTGGTACCCGGCTAAAGCCGCCTTCCGAGCTGGGTATGTCAATGGTACTCAGTGGGACGGGGCCAATATTGGCCTCTATTCAGTGGCTATAGGCTATAACAACCGCGCCTCAGGCGACTACGGTGTTGCCCTCGGAAACGGCAGCTCCGCTGCCCAAACCTCTTCGGTGGCTATAGGGGAGGGAAATGTAGCCACGGGTTACACATCCGTGGCTTTAGGCTACTACGCCCATACCGGTGCCCGCCGGGGCTCGTTCGTATTCGCTGACAACAGCGTAACAGGCGCTGTATACGATGCCAATACGGGCCTTACAACGTACAATTACCTGACTGCTACGACCACTAACACCTTTAACGCCCGCTTTGTCAACGGCTATTTTCTCTACACCAACACCGGCCTGACTACCGGTGTGAAAGTGGCTGCCGGGGGCAATGCCTGGGAAACGGTATCGGACTCTACCCGCAAGGAGCATGTCCGGCTGGCCGACGGGGCCGCGTTTCTGCAAAAGATCAGCCGGATGCGCCTGGGCTCCTGGAACTACAAAGGCCAGAGTACCGACACCATGCGCCACTACGGCCCCATGGCTCAGGACTTCTACGCCGCCTTCGGCCACGACGGCGTAGGTCGCGTGGGCAACCCCACCAGCATCAACCAGGCCGACTTCGACGGGGTAAACCTGATTGCTATTCAGGCCCTGATCCGAGAGGTAGAGGCATTGAAAGCGGCCAACCTGCGTCTGGAAGCCGCCAACCGCCATCTGCACGCCCAGGCCCAGGCAAGTACGGCCGCGCTGGAAAGCCGCCTGCGGGCCTTGGAAAGCCTGCTGAGCCCGCAGGCTGATGCCAAGCAACCCACGCTAAGTCATTAGTATTCTTATCTTCGATTATTCGTAGCGCGCCGTTGTATGAAACACGTTTCCTCTCTTTCACTGCTACTGCTGCTTGCTGGCACAGTCGCTGCACAAACGCTTACCAATGCCGGTGCCCAGCTAACGGTGGGGGCCGGGGCAACGCTGTACGTAAGTGGCAGCCTCGACAACCAGACAGCCAGCACCCTCACCAACGCGGGCACGGTGCACGTGACCGGCGACCTGACAAATACCGGGGCCCTTACCTCGCCGGGTACCCTGGTGTTTGCCGGCGCGGCCAACCAAACCTTCACCCCCGGCACGGCCACCGTCGATAACCTCACCGTGAGCAACACGGGCGCGGCCGGCAGCAATATCCTGAGCGTGCCCACCAACCTCACCGTTGGCGGGCAGCTGCTGCTGACGCAAGGCATGGTACGCACCAGCGCCACCTCGGCCATTACGCTAGCCGATGGGGCTACCCTTTCGGGCGAGGCCGTGGGCCGCTACGTGCAGGGCAACCTGAGCGTGGTGGACAACAACGGCTCTGGCCTGCAGGACTTCGGCAATGGCCTTATCCTAGACCGCACCTCGCTGGGCATAGTGGTGGTGACGCGCACGGCCGGCCTGCAAACGGCAGGGTTGAGTTACGGCGTAAACGCGGCCAACACCAGCCTCCAGGGCATCGACCGGATCTGGAACGTGGTCACTGCCACTCAGCCAGCCGGGCCCCTGGCCATCACCCTGCAGTGGCTACCCGACGACGACAACGGCCTGGCCGATTTCAGCAACGCTCAGGGCTGGTACAGTGCCAGCGGCCCCACCGCGTGGGTACCCGCTGGCAGCAGTGCCCCAGCCACCCAGGATGCCACCACGCTGGTGCGCAGTCTTACGTTTACTGCTCCCGCTACGGGCCAGAGCCTCGGCTACCTCACCATCTCCAACACGGCCAATCCGCTGCCCGTTAGCCTTCTGAGCTTTACGGCCGAGCGCCGCGGCCCGGCGGCGGTGCTGCGCTGGGCTACCGCCTCCGAGCTGCGCAATAATCGGTTTGAGGTAGAAGCCGGCACCGACGGGCTAAGCTTCCGCGCTATTGGTACAGTGCGCGGAGCCGGCACTACTACTCAGCGCCACGAGTACGCCTTCACCGATGCTAACCTCAGCCGCTATGGGGCTCCCGTAGTGTATTACCGCCTTCGGCAGGTAGATGAGGACGGAAGCGTCCACCTTTCGGAAGTGCGTCCGGTAGCCTACAGCGTGCCGGCGGCCTACAGCGTGCAGGCTTACCCCAACCCCTTCGGCTCCAGCCTGGTGGTGCGCGTGGCCGGCACGGTCGGCGGACCAGCTACGTTTGTACTGCACGATGCCGTGGGCCGGGAAGTAGTGCGCCGGCAGCGGACTTTACCCTCCGGGGCCCACGATGTTACGCTGGCCGAGCTCGACAACCTGCCCAAGGGCCTTTACGTGCTGACGGTGCAAACGCCCAGTGGCCGGCGCACCCTGAAGCTGGAGCGCGAGTA
The DNA here is from genome assembly GCF_008271285.1 of Hymenobacter lutimineralis. NCBI lineage: Bacteria > Pseudomonadati > Bacteroidota > Cytophagia > Cytophagales > Hymenobacteraceae > Hymenobacter > Hymenobacter lutimineralis. The sequence continues at coordinate 83,359 of NZ_VTHL01000005.1, forward strand.
AGCTGCTCCCGGGCTTGCAAACTTGCTTCGTAGTTCGGTAGTTGTAGCCACACGGCCTACTCCTGCTGTGCGTGCTATGCCTGCTCCCCTTACGCCCGCCGACCTCGCCCGCCTGCCCCTGCTGGCAGATCTGCCCCCTGCCACGTACGACTGGCTGCTCGCCCACGGTGAGCGGCGCACGTTTGCCGACCAGCAAGAAATTACCCGGCCCGGCGAGCCAGCGGAGTACATGATGGCCATTCTGGCAGGGGGCCTGCAGTTTTTTCGGATGGTAAATGGGCAGCGGGAGCCGGGGTTTCGGCTGGAAGCCGGCCAGATCAGCGGCGTACTGCCCTACTCCCGCCTGCGCACCATCAGCGGGTACGGCGTAGCCACTGGACCCACGGTGCTGTTTGTGCTGCACCGTAACTTGTTCCCGGAGCTGGAGCAGGTGAGCCCCGAGTTGGTGCAGCGTCTGGTAAGTGCCATGAGCGACCGGGCCCGCGACGAGGCCCGCGCCCAGGAGCGCGACGAGAAGCTGCGCGCCCTGGGCAAGCTCTCAGCCGGGCTGGCCCACGAGCTTAACAATCCTACCGCGGCCATCGGGCGGGCAGCTCAGGCCCTCACCGACCGGGTGCAGCAGCAGCCGGCCCTGCTGACTGCCTTGGTGCAGCACTGCCCTTCGCCGGAAGCCCTGGCGGCCCTCGTAGCGTTGGCCGAGCCCGCCGGCACTGAAAACCGGGGAGGCTTTACGGCCCTGGAGTGCGCCGATGAGGAAGACCTGCTGGCCGATTGGCTGGAAACCCAGGGCGTGCCCGACGGCTACCGGCTGGCCGCCTCCCTGCTGGAAGCGGGCCGCACCCGCGAAGAGCTGGAGCCGCTGGCAGCCTCCTTGCCTCCCGAGGCCCGGCCCGCAGCCCTGGCCTGGCTGGAAAGCCAGCTGACCTCGCGCTGCCTGCTGCGCGACGTGCAAGAGGCCTCCGGGCGCATCAGCACGCTGGTGAGCAACGTGAAAACCTACTCCCACATGGACCGGGGCGCGGAGTATGCCTCCCTCAGCGTACAGGCTGGCCTCGAAAGCACCCTCAACATCCTGAGCTACCGCCTGCGCGAGCGGCAGATTCAACTGGTGCGCGACTTTGCGCCCCAGCTTCCCCCTATCCGGGGGCAGGTGAGCTCCCTCAACCAAGTGTGGACCAACCTGCTCGACAACGCCCTGGACGTGCTGCCCCTAGGCGGGCGCCTGGAGGTGCGCACCTGGCAGCAGGGCAGCTTTGTACAGGTATACATCATCGATAATGGCCCCGGCATTCCGCCTGAGGTATTGCCGCATATCTTTGAACCGTTCTTCACCACCAAGCAGGCCGGCGAAGGCACGGGGTTGGGGCTCGACATTGCCCAGCGCATTATCCGGGACCACGGCGGCCGGCTTGAGCTCCGCTCCCAGCCCGGCCAAACCGAGTTTTGCGCTTGGCTGCCGGTGCTGAGCTAAGGCATGCTGGCAGATTGTAATTTTCTCAGGTGGTGACTTTTGAGCGAATGCAAGGACAGTTCGGAGTGTGTTCGGTGTGCTTTCGGTGAAGCCTTCTAAAAACCGGCATATTTTACCCTGGCCCATTGACCTTACTTTTTGTACAAAATCAAGCTCACAGAGCTACTGCGGTATAATAGGGCAAAGTCCTCTGGGAAGTAGGGCTAACAGCCCAATCAGCCTTACTATTGTATGCAAAATCCTCCTTCTCCTGGTCTGGTGCGCATATGCCGAGCACACTAATCTGGTCAATGCCTCCTGACTACCTGTCACCTCAACTCCCCGTTGCCTTATCACTTTAACTCATGGAAAAGAAACCCGTTATCCTGGCCGTTGATGATGACCTCCAAGTGCTGGCCGCCATCGACCGGGATTTGCGCCAGGAGTTTCGGCGCGACTACCGGGTGCTGCGGGCCAACTCCGGGGCCGAAGCCCTGGCCACCCTGCGCGAGCTGCAGGTTCGCAACGAGTCCCTGGCCCTGGTAGTGGCCGATCAGCGCATGCCCGAGATGGAAGGCGTGGAGCTGCTGGAGCAGGTGCGGGCTTTGTTTCCCCAGGCGCGGCGGGTGCTGCTCACGGCCTACGCCGACACGGAGGCTGCTATCCGCGCCATCAACCACGCCCGCCTCGACTACTACCTCATGAAGCCCTGGGACCCGCCCCAGCAGCTGCTCTACCCTACCCTGCACGATTTGCTAAGCGCTTGGCAGGCCACGCACCAGCCCCGGTTTCAGGGCATCCGCCTGATCGGGTTTCAATGGTCGCCGCTTTCCCACGCACTCAAGGACTTCCTGGCGGGCTACATGGTGGCGTTTCAGTGGCTCGACTTCGAGGCCCAGCCCGAGGCCGCGGCTCTGCTGGCCCGCGTAGGCCTCACCACCGCCGACCTACCCGTAGTGGTGTTTGAAGACGGCACCGCCCTGGCCCGGCCCGAGCGCGCCGCCGTAGCCGAAAAGATGGGCTTGGCCATTGCCGCCACCCAGGAGCTGTACGATGTAGTGGTGATTGGGGCCGGGCCGTCCGGGCTGGCCGCAGCCGTATATGGCGCCTCCGAAGGCCTGAAGACGCTCATTATCGAGCGGGAGTCGCCGGGTGGACAGGCGGGCACTTCCTCACGCATCGAAAATTACCTGGGTTTCCCGACGGGCCTGAGCGGCACCGAGCTGGCCCACCGCGCCTGGGCGCAGGCGGTGCGGCTGGGGGCCGAGTTTCTGGCCCCGCAAGAAGTAACCAACCTCTGCGTGAAGGACGGCTATAAAGTACTGACCCTCAGCAATGGCAACGAGGTGCGCACCCGGGCGGTGGTGCTGACCACGGGCGTGAGCTACCGTACTCTGGAAGTCCCCGGCATCGACCAGCTGACCGGGGCCGGGGTGTACTATGGCGCGGCCCGCACCGAGGCCCGCTCCTGCCAGGAGCAGGACGTGTACATCGTGGGTGGGGGCAACTCGGCCGGGCAGGCGGCCATGTACCTGGCTACGTATGCCCGGCGCGTGTACATCCTCATCCGGGGCGAGTCCCTGGCGGCCAGCATGTCGGCCTACCTGATTGAGCAGATCGGGCGCACCCCCAATATTGAGATTTTGCCGCACACCCAGGTAGCCGCCGTGCGGGGCCAGGACCACCTCGAAACCGTAGTAATCAGCCGGAACGGAGAGGAAGAGGCGCGGCCCGCGCGGGCCCTCTTCGTGTTCATTGGGGCCCGACCCAGCACCGAGTGGGTGTGCGAACAGGTGATTTGCGATGGGCGGGGCTACGTGCTCACCGGCCGCGACCTGGTGCAGGACCCGCGCTACGCTAGCAGCTGGAAGCGCCAGCGGGAACCCTACGCCCTGGAAACCTGCATTCCCGGCATCTTCGCGGCCGGCGACAGCCGCGCCGGCGCTATGGCCCGCGTAGCCTCGGCCGTGGGCGAGGGCAGCATGGCCATCAAGTTTGTGCATCAATACCTGGACGAGTAACCAGACCAGGCTTTCCCACGCGTCGGCGAGTACCGCCCACGACTCGGAAACGCCTTTTTTCTTTTCCTTCCCAGATAGGCGCTAAGATCTTCATCTGCGGCTTTTTTTCGGAAACGCGCCGCCGATGACGCACTACGGCTGAGCTACAAAACCCAACTATTACATCCGCCGACCGGTATATACCGCGTCTGTGGCCTCCCGGGAGGCTGCGGTTTTGTGATTTTTGTGCTGTGGCTATGCCCCTCTCTTTACCTTTTTTGCGGCCGCTTGTTCCGGCTGCCCTGGGGCTGCTGCTCACCGGCTGCTCCGACCTATTGGAATTCAGTCCCAACGACTACCGCTCCCCCGGCGACCAGCAAGACCTCACGGCCAAAAACCTGGCCCGCCTGCAGCAGCAGCCACCCACCGAGGATACGCTGCGCTTCGTGTTCACCGGCGACTCCCAACGCTTCTACGACGATGCCGAAGACCTGGTGAAGAGCGTGAACCAGCAGCCCGGCATCCAGTTTATGGTGGTGGCGGGGGATATTTCGGACTTTGGGCTGGGCCGCGAAATGCGCTGGGTAGACGACCACCTGCGCAAGCTCAACGTGCCGTATCTCACCGTCATCGGCAACCACGACCAGGTGGGCAACGGCCGGGAAGCCTACCAGCACATCTTTGGCCCCCTCAACTACGCCTTTACGTACGCCGACACCCGGTTCATCATGACCGACACGAACGGCCGCGAGTACAACTTCAACGGCCTCGTGCCGGACCTGCCCTGGGTGCAGCAGCAGCTGGCCGACAACTCTACCCGCCGCCAGATCATTGTGTCCCACGTGCCGCCCCAGGATGGGGATTTCGACCCCGCCTTGCGCGACGGCTACGTTCAGGCGCTGCGGGAAGCCCCGCGCCTGGTGTTCGAGATGAACGGCCACCGCCATTCTTTCAGCATCGGCCAGCCCTTCAATGATGGCGTTACCTACGTCAACTCCGCCGCGTTCGAAGAGCGGGAATATGTGGTAATGACGGTATGGGGGGACAAGGAATTTCGGCTTAAACGCGTGCAGTTCTAATGATACAGCGTCTATTTTTGGCCGCCCTGGCGGCCATGCCCCTTCCGGCGCTGGCTGCTCCCGGCGCCCCGGATACTGAGGTACTGCAAGCGGCTCCGGATACTCTGGCCGGGAAGGCTGCCTCGGCCCCCCCTACTGCTTGGTACCGCCCGCGCCATCTGGTGCTGCAAACCGGCGGTGGCCTGGGCATGGTGGCCGCCGGAGCCGGCTACACGTTCTGGCGCGACCACGCCGACCTGGATATTCTGGTGGGCTACGTCCCGAAGAAGTACGCCGGGTCCACCCTTTCCCTGGCCTCGGCCAAGTTCCTTTACTCGCCCTGGGTGCTGCCGGTGGGCGAAAAGTGGCAGGTGCGCCCCCTGATGGTGGGCGCGTACTTCAGCTACACCCACGGCACCATCAACGACGAGGAGGCCGGGCAGTACACCAAAGGCTACTACTGGTTTTCCACCGACACGCGGGTAGGGCCCTTGCTGGGCAGCCGCATTGGCTACCGGCTCCCGGAAACGCCCTCCGGCCGCTCCCGCCTGCTTTCTGCTTACTATGAGCTTAGCAGCAACGACCTATACCTGATCAGCTACGCGCAAAACCGCAGCGGCCTTTCCCCCGCGGATGTCCTAGTGCTTAGCCTCGGCCTCAAGCTCGACTTTTAAGGATTACCGATCAGGCCCGCTTGGCTTTACGCGCGGTCAAATAGGCTTCACGGGCTTCATTCAGGAGCTGCAGAATGCGGCTGCGCCGCTGGTGCAGCTGCTCCATGCGGGGACGCTGCTTTTGCAGCAGCCGCAACGCCCGCAGCCGGCGCAACCGCGCCGCCAAGTTGTTCCAGTAGCTCAGCGCATAAAAGCCAGTGGGGGCCAGGCTTAGGGCGTAAAGCGTCGTCCAGCGCCAGTCCTGGGTGAAATGGTGCACCAGCATGGTCTGCAACACGTAGCCCAGGCTGAAGGTGAGCATGCCCGTCACCAACATAATGGGCGCCACAAACTCGGCATCCTTGGTGGCCCGACGCGCTACCATCGAGGGCAGCTTGTAGGGCAGGTAGTTATTGATGGCCCCGTAGAGGTAAAGCGGGAAGCCCAGCACCAGCCGCAGCGTGGCTTCCGCCGCCCTCGACAGCCGGTTGCCGGTCCGCTGCCGACTCGCGTCCAGGGCCTCATCCGTCAGGCCCAGCTGGCGCAGCTCTTGGAGGTAGGCTGAGAGCTGCCCGCGCACCTCGGCCAGGCGGGTAGGGTCGTGCTGCTCGAAGTACAGGATGCCCTGCTGCACGGTGCGGCTCAGCTGGAAATTGTCGTAGAGGGTATTGGGGTCGTCGTCGGGGTTGAGGTGGGAGCCAAACGTGCGCTCCACCTGCTGGCTGAGCTCATCCTCGGCCGCGTCGCGCGTAATCACCAGGCGCACTTCCATGCGCTGGCGGATTTCCTCCGTCAGCGCATCGGCGGCGGCTTCGGGGTCTTGCTGGTACTGAGCGGCATAATCCGCCACCTGAATGGGCGGCCCCACGTTCAGAAACGCATCGGAGCGAAAGCGTTGCGGGTCGAAGTAGTTGATGCCAACGGGTAGAATCTGCAGGCCCAGCTGAAAGCCGCGGCGGGCTTCGGCGCCCAGGGCAATGCGGGCGGCCCCGGTTTTAAGGGGCCGCAGGCGCCGCTCCTGAATACTGCTGCCCTCCGGAAAAATCATGATGGTGCCACGCCGGTCGAAGTAGTCGTAGCAGCGCCCGAAGATGGCTTCGTTCTGGGCAGCCAGCTGCTCGGGCGTGAGCTTCTCGGCCCCGGTTTCCACATCTTGCCGCCGGTAAATCGGGATAGAGTTGCCCGATTCCATAATGGCTTTCACGATGGGGTTCTGAAAAAACGTGCTCTTGGCCAGAAAGGCAATAGGGTCGCGGCGGTTGATGGCCACTACCAGCGGGTCCATCAGCGTATTGGGGTGGTTGCCCACAATCAGCAGCGGCCCGGGCATCTGCAGCCGCTTGGGGTTGCGAACTTCCAGCTGACGGAAAAAGACACGAAGCGCCACCTGCACCAGGGGCTTCATCACGGTATAGAAGAGCATGATGCAAGGTAGTTTCTAGTTTCTGGTTTCCGGGTGATGGTTTTGCATTCCGAGTTGTTGTCATCCTGAGCAACGCGAAGGACCTTCTCACGCCCGCGCGACTGTCGTTAATACGAGGTCGTTCTGACGTAAAAAGGTCCTTCGCGTTGCTCAGCATAACAGCTGACAAACAACTGTCAACTAATGCTAGACACCTAAAATCTTAGCCCATTACCTTGTTCTGGTGGGTAATAGACTCCAGGTGTACGGCGGCCAGATACTGCTCTACAAACTCCGGCGTCAGGCCCACCGAGGCGCCCTGGCGCAGGCTGCGCTCTAGCACTTCGTTCCAGCGGTTGGTTTGCAGAATGGTGATGTCGTTTTCCTTTTTGTACTGCCCGATCTTCTCGGCAATGCCCATGCGGCGGCCCAGCAGCTGAATAATCTCGGCATCGAGCTGGTTGATTTGCTCCCGGAAGCCGGCCAGCGCCGTCAGGAACTCGCGCTGGTCGGTGGTTTCGTGGCGCCACACCAGGTCTTCAATCAGCTGGCCCAGCACCTCGGGCGTAATCTGCTGCTTGGCGTCGCTCCAGGCATTGTCGGGGTCGATGTGGCTTTCAATCATGTTGCCATCAAAGCCCAGGTTTAGGGCCTGCTGGGCTACGCCGAACAGCGTGTCGCGGCGGCCGCAGATGTGGCTGGGGTCGCAGAGCAAGGGCATATCGGGGAAGCGGCGCTTCATTTCGATGGGCAGGTGCCACATCGGCGCATTGCGGAAGTCGGTGTTGCCGTAGCTCGAGAAGCCCCGGTGAATGAGGCCTACCTGCTCCAGGCCGGCTTTCTGGAGGCGCTCCACGGCGCCCACCCACAGCTCCAGCTCGGGGTGAATCGGGTTTTTCACCAGCACGGGCACCTGCACCCCGCGCAGCACGTTGGCAATTTCCTGCACCGAAAACGGGTTACCGGTGGTGCGGGCACCCACCCACATGATGTCTACCCCGAAGGCGAGGCAGTCCTCCACGTGCTTGGCCGTGGCTACTTCCACCGCCACTGGCAGGCCCGTTAGCTCACTGGCCTTTTTAAGCCAAGGCAGGCCCTTGGTGCCTACGCCTTCGAAGCCGCCGGGCTTGGTGCGGGGCTTCCAGATACCGGCGCGCAACGCTTGCACCTTGCCGGTGGCGGCCAGGCGCTGGCAGGTTTCGAGTACCTGCTCCTCGGTTTCGGCCGAGCACGGCCCCGAAATCAGGTAGGGCTTGTCGTTGGGCTGGCGGTTGAAGAGGGCCGACTGCATCGGTTCGGGCGTTTGCGGAGTTGCGGTTTGGGAGTTCATATTATTGAGGGTTGAATGTCTGAGAGTGGAGTGTTTGATGTTGTGTCGGTTTGTTCCAGGCCGTCATGCTGAGCTTGTCGAAGTATCTCTACCGCTTCGTTTGAGTTTACTACACTACCAAGATGCTTCGGCTGCGCTCAGCATGACGGATATTTTTCTACTGGCATCAAGGCAGAATCTTGCGGATGTGGTTGGCTTGCTCGATGGCGTGGTGCAGGCCGTTGAAATCTTCGCGGGCAATGAGGTTGCGCAGGTTCTGGAGCTGGTGAAGGTGCTCGTCGAGCACGTCGAGCACGTTGAGGCGGTTCTGGCGGAAGATGGGCACCCACATGGCCGGGGAGCTTTTGGCCAGGCGCACCGTGGAGGCAAAGCCCCCGCTAGCCAAATCGAAAATGCGCTGCTCCTCCTTTTCCTTTTCCAGCACTGTGAGGGCCAGGGCAAAGGAGGTGATGTGCGAAATGTGCGAGACGTAGGCGGCGTGCAGGTCGTGGTCGGCGGCGTCCAGGAACAGCAGATGCATACCCAGGCCCTGAAATACCTGCTCCACGAGCTGCACCGCGTCCGCGTCGCTGTGCTGGGCATCGCAGACCACCAGGGTTTTGTCGGTGAACAAATCCGGCACCGCCGCCTCAGGGCCCGAGTACTCGGTGCCGGCCATGGGGTGCACCGCCACAAAGCGACTCCGGCGTGGGTGTTCTTGCAGGTGCGTCAATAGCGTGGCCTTGGTCGAGCCTACGTCGATGACGACCTGCTGCGCTACCTCGTCCAGCACCTGGGGCACCACCGTAAGCATGGCATCCATGGGCACAGCAACTACCACCAAGTCGGCGCGGCGGACGGCGGCGGCCAGGTCGGCAGTGGTTTCATCTACCAAACCCAACTCCTGTGCCCGACGGGCGTTGTCAGCGTTTAAGTCGACGCCGATGATGTGCGCCGCTAGCCCTAGCTGGCGCAGGCTAAGCCCAAGGGAGCCACCAATTAGCCCTAGCCCGATTATCGTAACGGTCTTCATCGGCTGAGGGCGGTTGCGGGCTGCCGCTGCTGCCATTGCGCAATGCGCTCCAGCGCCTGGCTTAGCACCTCTTCCGACTGGCACAAGCTCACGCGCACGTAGCCGTTGCCATTCGAGCCGAAGATGCCCCCTGGAGTAATGAATACGTGTGTTTCACGCAGCACTTCGTCGCTCAGGGCATAGCCATCGGCTGCCGAAGCCGGCACGGCAGCCCATACGAATAGGCCGGTTTGCTCAGGGTCGGTCTGGCAGCCCAGCGCCTGCAGCAGTTCCAGCACCAAGGTACGGCGGCGGCGGTACACAGCGTTCAACTCCGCGTACCACTCATCGTCGAGGCGGAGGGCGGCTACGGCGGCTTGCTGTACCGGCAGAAACATGCCAGAGTCCATGTTGCTCTTGAAGCGCAGCACTTCCTGCAGCCAGTCAGCACGGCCTACCAGCATACCCACGCGCCAGCCGGCCATGTTGTGGCTTTTGCTCAGGGAGTTCAATTCCAGGGCTACCTCGCGGGCCCCGGGCACGGCCAGCAGGCTGGTGGGCTCATCGTTAAGGATGAAGCTGTACGGGTTATCATGGACCAGCATAATCTGGTGCTGCCGGGCAAATTTCACAAGCCGCATCAGGAATGGCAGGTCTGCGCGGGTACCGGTGGGCATATGGGGGTAGTTCACCAGCATCATCTTCACGCCCGTCAGGTCCGATTGGGCTAGGGCCTCCAGGTCGGGCAGCCAGCCGGCGTCGGCGGTGAGGTCGTACTCGCGCACGGTAGCCCCGCAGAGTTGGGCCACGGCCCGGTAGGTAGGGTAGCCGGGGTTCGGAATCAGCACCGTGTCGCCGGCTTCCAGAAACGTCATGCCTACGTGCATAATGCCTTCCTTGGAGCCCAGCAGGGGCAGTACTTCGGTGGCGGGGTTGAGCAGCACGCCGTAGCTGGCGCCGTACCACTCGGCTATGGCCCCGCGTAGGGCGGGCGTGCCCTGGTAGCCCTGGTAGCCGTGGGCGGTGGGCAGTGCCGCCGAGCTGGTGAGGGCCGCCGTCACGCTCGGGTGCGGGGGCAGGTCGGGGGAGCCAATGCCGAGGTTGATGATGCTGGCACCGGCCTGCTGCATGGCCGCCAGCTCGCGCAGCTTCTGCGAGAAGTAGTATTCGCCGGTGTGGCGGAGGCGGGAAGCGGGAGTCACGTTCATGGGTAGATAACCAATTCAGGCAGGCATTAGTAACAGGCGGCCGTGGATTCAGTGGGCGTGGGTAGCAGTTCGTTCATTTCGCCGCGGTGGTAGATGCCCAGCACCTGTAGGTCCTCGGTAAGCTCGGGCAGCTCGGCCAGCAGTTCGTGCAGATGATACACGTTGTCGAACTCCACATCGATATGGAAGGAGTAGTGCCAGGGCTGACCCGGCCGGGGGCTCGACTGCAGCTTGGTGAGGTTGAGGCCGTGGCCGGCAATGCGGGTGAGCACCCGCGCCAGCGTGCCCGGGGCGTGGGCCGTGTGGAAGTAGAGCGAGGCTTTATCGGCCTGGGGCAAAGCAGGTGCCTCGGTACTGGCCGGGGCCAGGGCCAGGAAGCGGGTGTAGTTGCCGGGGTCGGCGTGGATGTCGGGGGCCAGCAGCTCCAGCCCGAACAGGTGGGCCGCCTGCTCCCCGGCCACGGCGGCCACGCCCCACTGCAACTCGTCGCGCACGCGCTGGGCGCTACGGCCGGTGTCGTCGGTTTCTACCAGGCGCCAGCTGTGCTGGTCGAGGAAAGGGCCGCACTGGCGCAGGGCCATGGGGTGGGAGTGGACTTCCTTGATGTCGGCCAGGGTCTGGCCCGGCAAGGCCAACAGGTGCTGGCGGATGGGCAGGTAGATTTCCCCCGTCACGCGCACGGTGCCCTGCTGCAGCAGCAGGTAGTTGGGCAGAATGCTGCCGGCCAGCGTGTTTTCAATGGCCATCAGCCCAGCCGACGCGCGGCCATCAGCTACGCGCTGCACCACTTCCTGAAAGGTTGCGCAGGGCTGCAGCGCGGGCGCGGCCCCGAAGTGCAGGCGGGCAGCCTGCTCGTGGAAGGAACCGGCGTAGCCCTGGATAGCAATGGCGGAAAGCGGGTTGGACGACATAGTGGGCAAGAAAAAAGGGCCTCCGTGGTGCGGGGCCCTGGTTGTTGAGAGTTGATGCGCTTGGCAAGTCATCAGCAACAGCGGGCCGGCTGCTTCTTAAAAAAGAAGCAGTAATAGCCGTAGAAACAGAAGCTGGTGGAAGAAGCGGGCATCAGTCAAAGTCAAAAAGAAAGCGCCTCTCGAACTGGTCGAGAGGCGCTGAAGTTTCGGGGAGGAAAAGCTACAGAGGGGCCGCTCGACTACGCGTGGGCGTAGTAGAAATAAAAGCTAAAAAAGAAGCGGCTCGTCGGCTGAGGCATGAGGATCAGGTGCTTTGCAGGAGCAAGGTGGGCGCTGATTCCGACAATTCCAAATAAGGAAGCAGGAAATCTTTCATTTCTCCGAACCCGGGTTACGTGGAGAATCAGCATTTTAGCGGTGCATTCTGTTGTTTTTTGCTACTGATTCCAAGGTTGATGTATCGTTACTTTCTAGGGGCGGCCCTGCTGCTCTCCGCTGCGGCCCGGGCCCAAACCGCGCCCACGGCCTCCGTCCTCACGCAGGCCGATAAGCTAACTACCGCCCAGCAGTATGAGGCGGCGTACGCGCTGCTGGACAAGGCCGACCCTCAAAACCAGCAGCCGGACGTGGTGCTGGCTAAAGAAAAGCTCCTGCTCAGCTACTATCTCATCAGCGTCAACTACAAAAGCTTTGGGCTGAAAAACCTGCAGCCGGGCGAAACGGTGGCGCAGCTGCGCGGCCAGAAAGGCCCTTACAGCATGCACCTGCTCGATATCCCGAAGGAGCTAAAGCGCCTGCAGCAGAAGTCCCCGCAGAACTATGCCCTCAGCAAAGGCCTGGGCGACTATTACTACCAGGCCCAGCAGTGCCACTGCGGCGAGCGGGATAAGACCGATGCCCAGCTGCTGGCCCTGGTGCTGCGCTACTACGGTTCGGCCCACGCCCACGGCGTCGGGGATTTTATGTCGTACTACGCCGTGGGCTACGCGCTGCTAATGCAGAAAAAGCCCGAGCCCAGTCTGGCCGCGTTTGAGCAGTCCATTGCCCTGAACGCGGAGTACCCGACTTCGCACTACAACCTGGCCTTCGCCCAGGCGCAGCTGGGCCGCTGGGCTGACGCTACCCCGCACGCCCAGGCCGCCTACCGCCTCTACCCCGACCCGGAGCTGAAAGCGGATGCCGCCCGCTTGCTCGGCCACCTCTACCTGCAGCAGAAACAGCCGGCCGAAGCCAAAGTCGCTCTGCAGCAAAGCCTCGACCTGCAGCCCCGCAGCTATGCCTCGCTGCTACAGCTGCTGCAGCTGGCCGTAGCCGAGCGTAGCCCCACAGCCCCGGAACTGGCCACCCGCCTCTACCAACTCGACCCGGCCGACGACCAGATGTTCGTTGACATCATGGACACCTTCCAGGCCGCCAACCAGTGGACCGAAGCCGAGGCCGTTTTTCGGAGCCAGCTGCCCACGGCGCCCAAAACCCCGGCGGCACAGGGCCTGCTGCATTTCTACCTGGCTATTCTGAACATGCAGCTGCAGCGTCCTAAGGAAGCCCGGCCTCATTTTCTGACCGCCCAAACACAGCTGCGCAAAGTAGCCAAGCCCGATAACCCCATGTTTGAGTTGATTGAAAAAGGGTTGAAGGAAACCCGGCCCTAGCACGATACACCGGCAGGACTAGCTGTTTCCGGCGGGCACGGCGTATCTTCGGCTGCTTATTCGTTGGTTTCTGATGCGCTCCGGCTTTCTGTGTTTTCTGGTTTGGATGGCTGCCTCCGGGGCCGCGTGGGCTCAGGCCGAGCCCACCGAGGCTACTGTGCTCAAGCAGGCCGATGCGCTGCTGGCCTGGCGCAAGTACGAAGCCGCGTTTCAGCTCCTGCAGGTGTTCGACCCCTGGCACCGCCAGCCGGCCGTAGCCCTCAGAGCCGCCGACATTGCCCTGCACTACCACACCCAGCAGCAGAACTTCCGCGCCTTCAACTTCAAGGACCTGACGCTCACGGAGTCGCTCGACTCCCTGCGCCGCCATGCCTCCGACTCAGTTGGCTACCAGTTTCCGGTAGGCCAGGTGCTCGATTCCCTGCACCGCCGCTTCCCGGAGAACTATAAGGTAGAAAAAGCCCTGGCCGACTACTACTTCGAGCTGCAGCAGTGCGCCTGCTCGGAGGAAGAGTTTTCGGAGGATGAGCTGTTTCAGCGCATGGTAAGCCACTACCGCGTGGCGCATGGCCACGGCTACGGCGACTACCTCTCCTACTATGCCCTGGGTTACGCCCTCATGCGCCTCGGCGACTTTCCGGCCAGCGCCACCGCCTACGAGCGGTCCATTGCCCTGCGCAAGGACTACGCCCTGGCCCACTTTCAGCTGGCCTACGACTACCTGGAGCTGAAACGCCTGCCCGACGCCCGCAACCAGGCCCGCCTGGCCGTGGCCCAGTTCAAGCAGCCCCAGCTGCGCGCCGATGCCGAGTTTCTGCTGGCCGAGTTGGAACACCGCCTTGCTACTCCTGCCGCCATAGTTGCCCCGCCCGCCGATTCGGCCGTGCAGGCCATTAGTTCGCTGCAGCCCGGCTCGGTGCGGTTGCTGGTACCCGAGCTGCGCTTCCAGCCCGATTCGGTAGAAGCACTCGAGCCACGGCTGCCCCAGTCGGTTGATACAACTCAACTGCCCACCCGCTACCCGCAGGTGCTGCCATTGCGGCCGGCCTCGGAAGCTCCCGCGCCAACTCCGGCCGCACCTCCGGCTACCGGGTTTATGCTGCTGCCAGCCCGTGTACGGGAACAGTAGCGGCTCCTTCGCGCAGGAAGTTGTTTCTGGAACAGGAGACTACCACCTTACCGAAGGCAAGCAGCTGCTTAGCTATTGCTTACTAGCTTGGCTTAGGGCCTCAGCCTGGGCTATCAACTCCCGAAACTGGGTGTGGGTGCCGTCTTGGTCTGGCTGTGTGCTGCCAGCCAGGGCTGCTGTATTCTGCCAGGAGGCCGAGCCGCGGTAAGCAGACTGCCGCAGCAGCAGGCCAAACTGAGCCGCTGAGGCTGCCAGCCGTAGGTTATCCGATGCTTGTTCAATGGGTTCTGTGAACTGTACACCCCGCACGGGCAGGGTAAGTAGCCGGCTGGGGCTACCCTGCGGCTCCTGATAGCGCAGCTTCACCGTCAGGAGTTCATCGGTAGCGGCGTAGGCAACGGCGGGTTGCTGGTAGCGCAGGGCGTCAGTGGAGGAAGCCTGCTCGGGCCGGCTCGCGGTAGGCACTATTTCGTAGAGGGCCGTTACCTGCTGACCGGCGCCCAGCTCGCCGGCGTCTTTCTGGTCGTTGTTGAAGTCCTCGGCGGCCAGCAGGCGGTTTTCGTAGCCCAGGAGGCGGTATTGCTACACCAGGGCCGGATTGAACTCCACCTGAATTTTCACATCCTTGGCCAGCGTAAACAGCGTGCCGCCGTACTGCTGCACCAGCACCCGTTGGGCCTCGCGCAGGTTATCGAGGTAGGCGTAGTTGCCGTTGCCCTTATCGGCCAGCAGCTCCATCTTGCTGTCCTGCAGGTTGCCACGGCCAAACCCCAGCACCGACAGAAACACGCCTGACTGGCGTTCCTGCGTGATAAGCCGCTCCATATCGGCGTCGCTCTGCTCGCCCACGTTGAAGTCGCCATCGGTGGCCAGGATCACGCGGTTATTGCCCCCGGGCAGGAAGTGCTGCCGGGCAATACGGTAAGCCAGGCGCAGCCCTTCGCCCCCGGCCGTAGAGCCCCCGGCTTCCAAGCCATCCAGCGCGGCCAGAATTTTCTCGGGCTCCGCGCCAGACGTAGGCGGCAGCACCAGCCCGGCAGCCCCGGCATAAACCACAATAGACACATGATCCTGCGGACGCAGGGCACCCTGCACCAGCGCCCGCACCGATTCTTTCAGCAAGGGCAGCTTATCCGGCTCGTTCATGGAGCCCGATACATCCAGCAGAAATACCAGGTTGGCGGGCGGCAGCTGCGCCGTGGGCACGTCGCGTCCCTGCACGCCTACCAGCACCAGCTGGTGCGCCGGGTTCCAGGGGCATTGGGCAACTTCCGCGTTCAGGGAAGCCGGCCCCGTGGTAGGCTGCGGATAGCGGTAATGGAAGTAGTTGACAAGTTCTTCCAGTCGCACGGCGTCGGCGGGAGGCAGCTGCCGATCCTGGGTGAGAAAACGGCGCACATTGGCGTAGGAAGCCGGGTCTACATCAATGGCAAAGGTGCTGAGCGGGTTGCGTCGGGCTTCCTGGAAGGCATTTTCGTGCACGACGGCATAGTTGTCGCGAGGGGCAGCGGGCGGCTCGGCGGGCGGGGCTACTGCTTCGGCGTCCTGTTGCAGCTCCGGGTAGGCAGGAGCCGCCGCAATTTGGTTCTGGTCTTCGGTAGAGTACTGCTGGGAGCAGGCGGGCAATAGCCACGCGCCAGCCAGCAGCCCACACAGGGGCAGCAAGCGGTTCATAAGAGTAGCAGAAAGAAGAGGGTGAAACGGGAAAGGCTTCACGGATGTCTGCCCCTGGCCAAGCTCCGGCCCCACTCGCGACAGTGTGGAAAGGCAGGCCGACGGTGTTTTTCTTCGCGTTGAAAAACAAGCCGTTCCGGCAAACAAGCGGACTTACCAAACGTCCGGCTAAAGTGAAGTACTGCGGTAGCGCTTCCGGTTTCTTTCATACCGCAGCCCCGGTTACGTAACCCGGTTTTCTTAACTTCTTTTGCTCGTTACCCGACTATTCAAGCTGTTATAGCGGTTTTACCTTCGCCGAGGCGGTTTTTCATTTTTGGCACGGTTTTCCATTAGTACCTATCCGACGCCGACCGGCTGCTCGTGCACACGCGGCCCCGGCGCTTTTCCACTTCCCCGGAACTCCTAGATCTTACTGCCATGAACACGCGTCTTTTCGGCCGCCTGGCCGCTGCTTGCCTTTTTGTTGCGGCTTCCTTTACCGCCGCCGAAGCCCAGACCCGCCCCGTACAAACCCACCGCGTCGGCTACCCGGCTCCCCGCCCGGCGGCCCGCTCTACGTATTCATCGGCTGGCACCAGTACCGGGGTTAAGTTTGGTATCAAAGCGGGCCTGAACGTAGCCGACTGGTCGGGAGACGCGGTGGAAAGCCTGCAAAACCTGGCCGATCTGAGCCAAGGCAGCGTGACCCGTGAAATGAAGCCTGGTTTCCACGCCGGGGTGTATGCCACCCTGCCCTTGGGCGACAAGTTCTCCATTGAGCCCGGCGTACAGTATTCCGAGAAGGGCATGCGCCTGACGGGCACCCTGCCCTTCGAGCAGCTCGACTTCCTGAACGCTAAGGTGACGGCCACGGCCCGCATGGCTTACCTCGATATTCCGCTGATTGCCAAAGCCCACCTCACGCCCGGCCTGTACCTGTATGCCGGCCCCCAGGCGTCTGTCCTGCTCAGCAACAAGGCCCGCGTAGAAGCCAGCGCCCTCGGTTTCTCGGCTTATCAGCATGATTTCGACATCAAAAGCCAGTTCCGTCCCGTGGACTTTGCCGTAACCGGCGGCCTGGGCTACCAGTTCGACAGCGGCTTCGGCCTGAGCGCCGGCTATGACTACGGCTTGTCGTCCCTGGATAAAAACAACCGCTTCGATGCGCAGAACCGCGTGATTAAGGCGGCCCTCAACTTCTCCTTCTAACTCTCCCTTTTTCCCTACAAAAAAGCCCGCTACAGCTGTAGCGGGCTTTTTTTGCGCGGTTCCAGAGGCCGGCCTCCGCCTCTCCTGCTTTCGCCGGCCCCTTGGATATAATCCTAACGACTAACACATACGGCTAACTAGCTATATACCTGAAAATAAACTAAGCAGGACAGACCGGGAGCCACCGTTTCAAGTAAGGGGAAGCATCTATCTGCAAACAGACGCTTTGAAACGGTGGCTAGGTCGGTGAGTGAGCGAGTTTCCCGGCCTGCCCCGGCGCCAACCGGGTGTTACCCAGCCGGTACCGCATGCCTTTAACGCGGGGGTGATAAGTAGCAAATGAGCTCCTAGCTGCCTTATGCAGGCGCTGGTACTTGGTAAGATGCCGGCCCACCGACGATTCCACACGCGCCGCTCAATTTTTTTAAATTATTTTTTTGAGGTTCCGATTTAGCGGCTGCCGTAGTCGGTGGGGGCGGACCGAATTCCTTCCGCCAGCCGGATAAGGCGCACCATCTCTGCCCGATACCCGTCGGGGTCGAAGGCTTTGGCCTGCCCGGCCAGCTGAGCTGTAGCGTCCCAGGTAGCAGTGCCCCGGTAGTCGCTTTGCCGCAGCAGCATTCCAAACTGCGCTACCGCCGCCGCAAACCGCAGATTTTCACTGGCTTTTTCTATCGGGCGGGCGGCGCCGTCGAGGGAGTGAGTCAGCAGCTTGCTGGTGAGGCCCTGGGGTTCTTTGTAGCGCAGCTTCACGGTGAGCAGCTCGGCCGCGGTTGCGGCCGGGGCTATGGGTGGGGCCGGCTGGTACTTCAGCGGATCGACGGTGGGTGGAGCGCCCACGGGCACGATTTCGTAGAGGGCCGTTACGGTGTGTCCGGCGCCCAGCTCGCCGGCATCCTTGCGGTCGTTGTTGAAGTCCTCGGCGGCCAGCAGGCGGTTTTCGTAGCCTACCAAGCGGTATTCGCGCACCCGGGCCGGGTTGAACTCCACCTGCAGCTTTACGTCTTTGGCCAGGGTGAACAGCGTACCGCCAAACTGCTGCACCAGCACCCGCCGGGCCTCGTCCAGGTTGTCGAGGTAGGCGTAGTTGCCGTTGCCCTTATCGGCCAGCAGCTCCATCTTTTTATCCTGGTAATTGCCCTGGCCCACGCCCAGCACCGTTAGAAACACGCCGGATTCGCGCTCCTCGGTGATGAGCCGCTCCATGGCCTCGTCGCTTTGCTCGCCCACGTTGAAGTCGCCGTCGGTGCACAGAATCACGCGGTTGTTG
The DNA here is from genome assembly GCF_008271285.1 of Hymenobacter lutimineralis. NCBI lineage: Bacteria > Pseudomonadati > Bacteroidota > Cytophagia > Cytophagales > Hymenobacteraceae > Hymenobacter > Hymenobacter lutimineralis. The sequence continues at coordinate 101,278 of NZ_VTHL01000005.1, forward strand.
CCTTCGCGGTTGAAATTTTCCCGCGCCACGCGGTAGGCCAGGCGCAGGCCCGCGCCCCCGGCCGTAGAGCCCCCGGCTTCCAGCTGCTCGATGGCGGCCAGGATATCGGCGCGCTTGCTGCCGGCCGTAGGCGGCAATACTGTACCAGCCGCACCGGCATAGACTACCAGAGCTACCTTATCCTGGGGGCGCAGCTCCTTGGCGAGCAGACGCAACGCCTGCTGCACTAAGCCAAGGCGGTCTTCGCCCTGCATGGAGCCCGACACATCCACCAGAAAAACCAGGTTGGCGGGGGGCAGCTTCTCAGTAGCCACTTTGCGGGCCTGCAGCGCTACCTGCACCAGCTGGTGGGCTGGGTTCCAGGGGCACTGGGCCTGTTCGGTGATGAGGTAGAAGGGTTCCGGTGCAGCTGGCGCCGGCTGGGGGTAGTTGTACTGGAAGTAGTTGAGCATTTCCTCTACCCGCACGGCGTCGCGGGGCGGAAACTGCCCCTGCTGCAGAAAGCGCCGCACGTTGCTGTAGCTGGCCGCGTCCACATCAATGCTGAACGTGCTCAGGGGCTCTTTGCCCACGGCGCGGAAGCCATTCTCGGCAATAGCGGCGTAGGTTTCGCCGGCCCCAGGCTCGGGCGCCGGAGGCAGGTACCCGGCAGCATCGTAGCTCTTGTAGGCTCCTATTTGGTGTTGTTTGCTCGGCGGCCCCGCAGCAACTCCCCTGATTCTTACTCCCGCCACTTTGCCCTTCCCGCCAGTCACCACCACTTCGCTGAGCTGCCGGGTGTCCGGCACCAGGGCTACATCCACCACGGTCTGCCCCGTCAGCTTTATTTCTTTTGTGACGTACCCAACAAAGCTAAAAACCAGTGCTTTGCTTCCGGCCGGCACCTGCAGCGTATAGCGCCCGTCGGCGGCGGTGCTGGTCCCGATGGTCGTGCCTTTCACCAGCACCGTCACGCCCGGCAGGCCCCCGCCTTTTTTCCCGGCGGCCTCCGTAACGCGCCCTTGCACGGAATAAGTGGCCGGCACGGTGGGGGCAGCAGGACCCAGTGACACTACCGACTGGGCCAGCGTGGGCGCGGCGGCCAGCAGACTGGCAACCAGCAATACATAGTGGCATTTCATACAAACATGGGCTAAGGTGAACGGATACCCTGTTGATGCCGCCTCTCGTCAAATTGCACACTGCCAGACCCAAATTGTTAAGACCACCGCGCTGGTAACCTCCGCGCGGCGAAGGCGGCCGGGTATAAGTTGATTTTTAGACGAATATTCTTTTTACCAGCGAAAACCGTAGCTTAGGAAAGATTATGCCTGGCCCTGGGTTCTATGTTTTTTCGCCGCCGTCCTACGCTGCCCGCTGAGCTTTCCGATGAGGAACTGCTGCTGCGCTACCGCCAGTATGGCGACGTGCAGGACCTGGGCGTGCTCTACGAGCGGCACCTGACGGCCGTATTTGCCATTTGCCGGCGCTACCTGCGCCCCGACGAGGACGCCCAGGACGCCGTGATGCAGCTGTTTGAGCAGTTGGTAGACAAGCTGCAAAAGCACGAGGTAGGCAACTTCACGGCCTGGCTGCACACTACCGTCCGCAACCATTGCCTGATGGTCTTGCGGGCCCGGCAACGGACGAGTCCCGACGGTGGGCCCCTTATTTTGCATTTTCCTGATGCCACGGATATGGAATCGGCGGCCAGTCGGCATCTACCCTCCGATGACCCTGATGAAGCCGCCTCTACCGAAGCCCGCCTCCGGCACTTGGAGCACGCCCTTACCGAACTGCCGGACGGGCAGCGCCAGTGCCTGGAAATGTTTTACCTCCAGCAGAAATGCTACCGCGACATTGCCGATGCTACCGGGTATGAGCTTAGTCTGGTGAAAAGCTACCTGCAGAATGGCAAACGCAACCTGAAACGCATGCTTGAATCTTACCCCACCGATGCCGCCTCGTAACCTCTCGCTTGTGCCCCCGGCCACCCCCGATCAGCACATATCGGTAGAGCAGCTGCGTCAATACGCGGCCGGCACGCTGCTGCCCGCCCAACAGCACCTCGTGGAGGCGCACACCATCGACTGTGCCTACTGTGGTGAAATACTGGATGGCCTTTCCGCTACAGACTACGCTACTACCGAAACGGCGCTGCGCACAGTGCAGGGCCGTTTGCACGCCCGCCTGGCCATTGATGCGGCTCGTCACTCGCACCGCTATGCCGCCTGGGCCGGCGTGGCCGCCACCTTGCTGCTGCTCACGGTAGCGGCCAGTGTGTTCTGGCTGAATCTGCAGCACCCGCCGCAACAACGTAATCGGGTGGCTGCCACTTCGGCCGCGGCCCCCAAGGCCGCCCCACCCGTCGATTCCGCGCCTATTCCTGATCAGGTACAGGCCGGGCCAACCAAGCCGCTAGCGTCGGCAGCACGGGAAACCTCCGGGGCGGCCCGTGCCGCTGGAGCTGAAACCGGGCTTACACCTGCGCAAGGCACTTACCGGCCTTCTGCGCAGCCAGCCAGGGTGGCGGTAGCAGCTGCCGTCCGGGCAGCTACCACTAAGCAATCAGCCGCGCCCATCTCCAGCGGACTTTCATCTTCTTCTCCTACACTTGCCTCTGCCGCTACTGCTACCCCAATTGCTTCTGCTTCCACAAGTAGTACCGCCGAAACCTCTCCGCTACCCGCCACCACAGCGGATGCTGTAACGGCCATGGCTCCCCGAGCCAGTACAGTTCTGGAAACCAAAGAACTGCCCAGCCCGGTGCTAGCGGCAGTACCCGTATCTACGGTGGTACTGGCTAGCATCGATACGCCCACGGAGGCGGCCGAAGTAGCCATTCCGGGTGATAAGGTCCGCGCCAGCAGTTCCCCGGCCTTGGCGCCTGTGAAGTCGGCAACCAGTGCCGAAGGCCGCTCAGCCATGCGGATGCCTCCTTCTCCGGATCTGGCCTCCGTACCCTCGGGAGGCCACGCCGCGTTCCGGCGCTACCTCAAGAAGGAACTGAAATTCCCCGAAGCTGACCGGGCCAAAGGCGTAGAAGGCGTGGTGAAGCTACGCTTTGTAGTGGCTGCAGATGGCTCTTTGCAGGATATAAAAGTCGTCAGCCCGGTGTCGGAAGCGTGCGATGCGGAGGCCATTCGTCTGCTCAAGGAGGGCCCCGCCTGGTACCCCGCCATTGTGCGCGGCAAGCGCGTGCCCACGGTTATGCGCGTGTCCGTCACCTTCAACCCGCTGGAATAACCGTACATGACCTGAAGACAAGGGCCCCGGTAACCACTCAATTGGTTGCCGGGGCCCTTTTGCATGGTAAATGGCTATTCAATTACACCTGCTAACCGCTATAACCGCCGCCGCTTTCGGGGGCCGTGGCGCTGCCGCCGGGTCCATCGGGAGCAGGGAGGCCAGGGTCAGTGTTCAGGTGTACCTGGCTATAGTCGGGGGCGCCATTGCCAGCGGTAGGCACCGGGGGCGCGTTTTCGGCGGTAGGCGAAGTAGCGGCGTTTTGAGCCGTGGTGGGGGTGCTTGGGGAAGTGGATAAGGCGTCGGACTCGTCTTCGAAGGTCTTTTTCATGGTGCAGGCAAAAAGTGCAGGTGAGATACTCAAGTAGAGGCTATACGCAGCCGCGCCGCCCGCAGCCACTGGCAGCCTCCGCAGAATTTGGGGATTTCGGTAGCTGGCGGGGCGGGGTTGTGTACTTTTGCCCCGCAGCCCCGGCTGGGGCCCGTTTCGCCGTTATTTCCTCTTCTCATCCCACGTTCAGAAGCATGACGCAGTTCCGCACCGAGAAAGACACCATGGGCACCGTGCAGGTGCCGGCCGACGCCTACTACGGCGCCCAGACCCAGCGCAGCATCGACAACTTCCAGATTGCCCAGGACATCAACCGGATGCCCAAGGAAATCATCCGTGCCTTTGCCTACCTCAAGAAAGCCGCCGCCCTTACCAACCGCGACGCTGGCGTATTGCCCGCCGACAAGGCTGAGCTGATTGGCCGCGTGTGCGACGAAATCCTGGAAGGCAAGCTCGACAAGGAGTTTCCCCTAGTGGTGTGGCAGACCGGCTCAGGCACCCAGAGCAACATGAACGTAAACGAGGTAGTAGCCTACCGCGGCCACGTGCTCCAGGGCGGCAGCCTCCAGGACGAGAAGAAGGTGCTGGCCCCCAACGACGACGTGAACAAGAGCCAGAGCTCCAACGACACGTTCCCGACGGCCATGCACATTGCAGCCTACAAGATCCTGGTAGAAACCACCATCCCCGGCATCGAGAAGCTGCGCGACACGTTGAAAAGCAAGTCGGAGCAGTTTATGCACATCGTCAAAATCGGCCGCACCCACCTCATGGACGCTACCCCGCTGACGGTAGGACAGGAGTTTTCGGGCTACGTGTCGCAGCTCGACCACGGCCTGCGCGCTATCAAAAACACGCTGGCGCACCTCTCGGAGCTGGCTTTAGGCGGTACCGCCGTGGGCACCGGTATCAATACGCCTCCCGGCTACTCTGAGAACGTGGCCAAGCACATTGCCGAGCTGACGGGTTTGCCCTTCGTAACGGCGGAAAACAAGTTTGAGGCCCTAGCCGCCCACGACGCCATTGTGGAAGCCCACGGCGCCCTGAAAACGGTAGCGGCTTCGCTGATGAAAATCGGCAACGACATCCGTCTGCTGGCTTCGGGCCCGCGCGCCGGCATCGGTGAGCTGCACATTCCCGATAACGAGCCCGGCTCCAGCATCATGCCCGGCAAAGTAAATCCTACCCAATGCGAAGCCATGACGATGGTAGCGGCCCAGGTGATGGGCAACGACGTGGCCATCAACATTGGCGGCATGAACGGCCACTTCGAGCTGAACGTGTTCAAGCCCGTCATGATCTACAACTTCCTGCACTCGGCCCGCCTGATTGGCGACGTGTGCGTGTCGTTCAACGACAAGTGCGCCGTGGGCATTGAGCCGCTGGAAGCCAACATCAAGAAGCACGTGGACTCTTCGCTGATGCTGGTAACGGCCCTCAACCCCCACATTGGCTACTACAAAGCCGCCGAAATTGCCCAAACAGCCCATAAAAACGGCTCGACGCTGAAGGAAACCGCCCTCCAGCTTGGCTACCTCACCGAAGAGCAGTTCAACGAGTGGCTGAAACCCGAAGACATGGTCGGCGAAATCAAGAAGTAGCGCTAGCTAGCAGATTGCTTTTCAACGCCGTTGTTCCGCCCCGGAGCAGCGGCGTTGTGGTTTTTCGGGCATCTTTACGCGTTATACTGTATTTCCCCTGCCTGCATGGATTTCACCCGCGACATTCTGCTCGAAAACGACCGGGCTTTGCTGCGCCCCCTCTTGGCCACCGACATCGACTTGCTGCAGGAACCCGCCGCCGACCCGGCGCTGTGGCTGTATACCCTCACCCGTGCCGACAGCCGCCCGGAGCTGGAAACCTACGTGGAAGCTGCGCTGGCTGGTCGGGAGCAGGCCCGGCGCTACCCGTTTATCATTATCGACAAGCAAACGGGTCAAGCCGCGGGCAGCAGCAGTTACTATAATGTGGTACCGGAGGAGCAGCGCCTGAGCATCGGGTACACCTGGATCGGTACCGACTTTCAGCGTACGGGCCTCAACCGGGCCGCCAAGCACCTGCTGCTACGCTACGCCTTCGATGAGCTGGGCTACGAGCGGGTAGAGCTGGAAACGGATGCGCGGAACCACAAGTCGCAGAACGCTATGCGGCAGATGGGCGCCTCCCAGGAAGGCACCTTGCGCAGCCACCGCCCCACCCAGGGCGGCATCCGGCGCGACACCATCATCTTCAGCATCATCCGGCCGGAGTGGGCAGCCCTGCGGCAAACCATCTTCGGCGCTTTCGATACCAACCGTGGCTGACCCCCAACCTCGCCGCTTTCCGGCCCTGCTGCGCCAGCGCGCCGCCAGCTTTGGTTACGCCTTCCGGGGGGTAGCAGCAGCTATGCGTACCGAGGTACACCTGCAGTTTCATGCCGTGGCCACGGTGGTAGTGCTGGGGCTGGGCTGGTACTTTGAACTTACTCGCGGGGAATGGGCCCTGGTGGCGCTGGCCGTAGGACTGGTTTGGTCACTGGAGCTGGTGAATACGGCCATTGAAGCGGTAGTAAACTTGGTGTCGCCGGAGTACCACCCCCTGGCGGGCCGGGCCAAGGACGTAGCCGCGGGAGCCGTGCTGGTGGGAGCCGTGGCGGCGCTGGCGGTAGGCCTGCTGGTATTTGGGCCCCGCATAGGGGCGCTGCTGGGCTGGTAGCCAGCCGAGGCCAACTCCGCTGCTGGTTTGGCGTAAGCCCGTAAGTTGGCGGCTCTTCCTTACTTTCGCCCCTCGTTTCTGTTTTTCTTCCCTATGCGCCTGATCTTTTCGCTTGCTCCGCTAGGTGCCCTGCTGCTGGCCGGCGCCTGCACCCGCCGCCCCGAGGTGAGTACGCCCGCCAACGACACCCCCCGGGAAGTACAATCGGAGGCCACTTCGTCGCCGTCTACCGTGAATCCTACCACCACCCGACCGGCTTCTTCCACCGTGGCTATGTTCGACACCACTGCCCGCCCGGCCTGGCTGCAAAAGCGCATCGCCGAACTGGGCGCTTCCGAAAAGCCCCAGAACCCCAAGGCACGCATCCTGAGCTACCGCCTGGATGGCCAACTGGTGTACTATTTCAACGCTCCCTGCTGCGACCAGTACTCCACGCTGTACTCCGCCAAGGGCACCGTGCTCTGCCACCCCGATGGGGGCTTTACGGGCCGCGGCGACGGCAAATGCCCCGATTTTGAGAAGAGCCGCACCGAGGAGCGTCTCGTGTGGGAAGACCCCCGCTAGCGTTTGAAAGTGTAGATCAGGCCGTTTGATGGCTGGGGCGCTTACGCGGCCGTAGCACCTTCGCGCTCTGGTTTACTCATCTAGTCCTGTTTCCTTTTTTACCTATGATTAACACCAACGAAAAGCTGGGGGCCTACAACGTGTGGGCCAACGAAACCCTGCTCCGTCATCTCGATGGCCTCGTAGCCGCCGGCGCTACCCTCCCGGCCAGCAGCCTGCGCCTGTTCAGCCACGTGCTTAACGCCCAAGCCATCTGGCTGGGCCGCCTCACCGCCACGCCCAGCCCTGTAAAAGTGTGGCAGGAGCACGACTTGGCCGGTCTGCATCACTGGCACGAGCAAACCTCGGCCCGCTTCTACGACTACGTAGCCACGGCGGACGAAAATGAATTGAACCGCCTGATTACCTATACCAACTCCATCGGGGAGGGATACACCAGCCAAGTAGCTGACATCTTCACCCACGTGCCCGTGCACGCCAACTACCACCGCGCCCAGGTAGCCCGTGACCTGCGCCAGCACGGCCTGGAGCCCATCAACACCGACTTCATCACCTACTGCCGCGAACTGGCCGCCAAGGCAGCTACGGCCGACGTACCCAGCCTGTAACGCCTGACGTTAGTCTGCTTTCCGTAAACCCTTTCCGGCGCAAACATCTGCTGCCGGAAAGGGTTTTTCGTGCTTCATTCTACCTTCTGAATTTTCTCTTATGGCTCTGTCTGTTCTTTCTGCTGAGCGCCTAAGCGCGGCGTATTCCTACCCGGCCTACCGTCAGCTCATCAACGAGCTGCTGGCTCAAGGGCTTACGACTGGTCCAAATCAGTCGGAGGCCCTCACGCACTACGCCCGCCTGAACGTGCAGCGCATGGAGCGGATAGATAAGACCGTACAGGTGCTGCCGGAGCTACTGGTAGCCGCGCAGGAGCTGCCGCGCCCCTATGTATGGCTGGTGCTCACGGAGGGCTGGTGCGGCGACGCGGCCCAGATTGTGCCGACGCTGGAAGCCGTAGCGCAGGCCAGCCAGGGCCAGCTCACCACCCGCTACCTGCTGCGCGACGAAAACCTGGACCTTATGGACCGCTACCTCACCAATGGCGGCCGGGCCATTCCCAAGCTTATTATGCTTGATGCTATTACCCTAGAGGAAGTAGCCCATTGGGGCCCCAGGCCGGCGCCTGCGCAGGCCCTTTTTCTGGATCTGAAAGGCCAGGGACTTTCCCATGAAGCCTACGCCGAGCAGGTGCACGCCTGGTACGCCAAAGATAAAACCCGCACTACCCAGGCAGAGCTGCTGGCCCTGATCCGGCAGCTGAGCTAGGTTTCGTTGCAATCAAAAAGGGCCTTCTGCTGTCAGCAGAAGGCCCTTTTTGTGTAAACCAGAAAAGAGGACTAGCTACTCCGTGAGGGTAATCAGGCCCAGATCGGTTGGCTGGCTGGAATTAGCTACCACGGTCACGTTTTCCCGCTGGGTGTCCTTGTAGGGAGCAGCGGCCTTAAACTCTACCCGGTAGGTACCAACCTTCACGCCCAGAAGCTTGAAGCCGCCAGTGGCATCGGTGTAGGTATTCACAGTATCGCCATTGGCAATATCGGTGCGGATAGCCATTACCTGGGGCCGGGCCGCCAGCGGCATCACCTTACCTACGATGTTGCCAGTCAGAGCGAAAGGCACGGCCCGAATAACGGGCTTGAGGTTGTACTCGCCGTTGCCACGGGCCACCACCGATTTGGCTACGTCGAAGTCCAGCACAAACGTGTAGTAGGTGCCGACCTGCAGATCCTCATTCACGTTGACTTTCAGGCCCGAAGTCTGACCGCTGGGTACTTTCAGGTCTACCGTTGTACCATCTTTCAGCGTCAGGGTGTTGTTGGGACCGAGTACCAGCCGAATCTGCTGGATGCGGCCAGCCGGAAAGTTTTGGCCGGCAACAATTGGTGCATAGGTGCCATTTACCAACTTAAGTAGGTCGTATTTACCGGCTGTCACGTCGAGGTCCTGCCAACCTTCTTCACCAGCGGCGTCGGTGGCATTTACCTGCACTTTTTGCAAGTCAATGTTCACGGCTTTGTAGTCGCCGGGGGCATCTATGAGCAGTACCTGGATGCCCGCGGCATCAGAGGCATTATCCTTGTCGTTGCAGCCCGTGAAAACCAGGCTGGCCAGCGCTAAAGGAAGAAAACGAAGAAATTTCATAGAAAGGGGAAATTGAAGAAAAACGACTGATTAAGGAGCGTAGAATGCCAAGCAATTAACGTACCGTACAGACACCAACGGGGCTTAGATGATTCCTATTGTATGGGTTTTTGTCCTATGGTTTGGTGGTGTCGGCTTTGGCTGGTTCCGGGGCGGGAGCTTTGGGCTTTTTGCCGAATAGGATACCGTTGAGCTTATCCTTGGCCTTGTCCTGTATTTTGGTCTGAGTTTCCTGGCGCTTCTTTTCCAGCTCCAGGCGGGCCTTGTCGGCCAGTTCCTGCTGCTTGCGCTGGGCTTCCTTCTGCAGGCTGTCCTGAGCTACTTTAGCCTTGGAAGCCAGCTTGAGCTTGGCATCGTCTACCTTGCTTTGCACCACGCTGGTCACCAGGTTTTTGGCCAAGTCCTTGGCTTGGGCCTTGGCGCCGGCAGTGGTCAGCCTCACGTCGGGGTTGGTGAGGCTGCCGCCTATTTTCAGGCCCATGGTCACGCGCTCAGTGCCTTTGATGTCCTGCACGCCGCTGAGCTGAGTGAGCTTGGCGTTGAGGGCGTTGCCAACTTTGCCGGTGGGCACATCCAGCGCCATCACGTATTCCAGGCTGCCATTTACGTTGCTGGAGCCACCCACGGTGGTTTTGATCTGGCCCACCGTAAAGTCGAAGGGCTTCACGATGAAGTTGCCGTTCAGCATCTCGGCCGCCACGTCTTTGTTTTCCACCACAAACTTCTTCAGCTCATTTAGCTGGGTGAGGTTACTCACTTTGTTGAGCACGCCGGAGTTGCCCACGGCGGCCCGCACCACCTCGAACACGCCCTTGCCGGTGAGGGAGCTGTACACGGGCAGCATATCCTGTCCCATTTCCCCGCTCACGTTGAAGTTGGTGGAGAAAATGCCTTCTACCTGCGAGGCCAGCGGCACAAACTTCTTCACCGACTCAAACGCCCGGAAAGCATTCTGGAAATTCAGGTTTTTGATGTTCAGCCCGAAGTTGAACTTAGGGTGCTGCAGGTCCTTGCTGCTGTAGGAGCCGTTGGTGGCAAAGGCCCCGCCCAGGGTGTTAAACGTCAGGCCGTCCATGCGGGCAGCCTCGTCGCGCACCACCACGGTGCCTTTCACGTCCTGGAGCTTGAGGTTGTCGTACTGCACCTCGCCCACGTTGGAGTTCAGGGTCAGATCGAAGAACTTGGGAATCTGGAGCACGCCCTGGGCCTCGGCGGGGGCGGCGGTTTTGGCCGTTGCGGTAGGCTTGGCCGTCACCTCGTCCACCATCCACTCGTTCACGTTAAAACGGCGGGAGTTCACCGTGAGGTTGCCGCGCAAGGGCTGGCCGGGCGTGAACAGGTAGCCCATGTAGTTGCTGATGGTGCCCGACGCCGCAATGTCCGACGAGCCCACGAAGCCCTGCATGTCCTTCAGCACGATGTTGGCGTTGTTGAACGTAGCCGTGGCCTGGGTGACTTTCACGCCCTGGGGCAGGTCGGTGCTTTTGTAGGTTACATTTTTGGCCTGCACCGTGCCCGAGGCCACAATGTTCTGATAGCGGCCGGCTTCCACATCGGCCATGTTGCCCTTGGCGGCCACGTTGCCGTTCAGGCGGCCCGTCACCGTCATGCCTTCCAGCGGGAAGATCTTGGTGATTTTGGTCAGGTCGATAATGCCTTTTACGTCGGCGTCAAATACGGGCTTTTCGAGGTTCTGGGCGGCTATGCGGCCTTCCAGCGGCTCCCCGTCCAGCAGCATCCGAAACTGCGGAATGTTGATGCGTGTGTCGTTTACCTGGCCGGTGGTGTTGGTCACGGTACCGTTTAGGGTCAGGTTTTCGATGGGGGCCGGGAACTGCTTGCTTTTCACGTAGCCGTTGGTGAGGCGCAGGGCCGCCTGGGTCACGGGCATCTGGGTTTTGGAGTAGGTGCCCTTGGCAGTGGCATCTACGGCCAGCAAACCGCGCAGGATCAAATCCTGCACGGGGTATACTTTCATCATCTCGGCCAGGTCCACGTTGGCTTTCACGCGCCCGTCCACTTTCATCGGCTCCAGCCCGTCAATCAGCACGTTGCCGTCAATGGGATTTTTGCCCAGGTCCAGGTGAAACTGCTTCACGTTCACCTTCACGTTGTTGGTAAAGCCCGAGGGGTTGTCTACCTGCATGTCCACGTTGATGTTGCGGGCCTCCTGGGGCAGCTGCGGGTAGTGGAAAGTGCCATTCTTCACTTGCAGGTTCACGCCGTAGCCGGGCATCTTCACCTCATTCTGTACGCCCTTGAAGTAACCATCAAAGGCCACTTTGCCGGTAGCCTCCATGTCTTTGAACTGCTCGTTGTAGGCGCCCGGCACCAAACTCAGGATGTTCTTGAAGTCGGTTTCAAGGGCCTTGAAGGTGAGGTCGTAGGTAATGTCGGTGTCGTTGGGCAGGCCAATGGTGCCCTGGAAAGCGGCGGGAAAGTCGTTCAGCTGCACCTTGTTGTCTTTGAAGGTGAACAGCATCTTGCCCAGGTCCATGGCTAGGGTCACGTTGCCGGTCAGCTTTTTGTTGGTCACGTACTCGGTACCGTCGAACTGCATGGAAAAGCTCTGGGCCGTAGTTTGGCTGACCATGTCGAACACGTTCTGCTCGAAGTCACCGGAGCCGGTGTGGTCGATGCCGCGCAGCTGCATGGCAAACGGAATGGTCAGGTCTTCGTAGCGCAGCTTGCCCCCGTTGATTTCCCAGCCCTTAATAGCCACCCGCACCTGGCTGGTGTCCTGGCCCTTGGCCGCGGCCGCCGAGTCGGAAAGGAAAATGTCCCAGTTGGCCCGGCCGCTTTTCAGCACCCGCAAACTCAGGTCGGGCTGGTCGAGCTGGATGGTTTTGATCTTGATTTCATCGCCCCGCACCACGCTCATCAAGTCCAGCCCCACCCGGAAGGAGGGTAGAAAGGCCAGCGTGTCGCGCGAAAACGAATCCTGCCCGATGATGCGCAACCCATCGATGCCCAGGGACAGATCGGGGAAGGAGCGGAGCAAACTCAGACTCACATTGTCGGGGTTGTACTCCACTTTCGCGGCCACCCGCTGGGCCAGTTGCTTATCGAGGGCCTGCTTTATTTTGTCTTTGAACAGAACCGGAGCCAGGGCCACCGCGGCCACCAGCACGACCAGAAAAATCAGCGCTCCTAAAAGAACTTTTCGCATAACCGTACAGCTGAAAAAGAAAACTCAAAACGAATCGGGAGCTGGTATAGGTACGTAAGCGGGGCGCCCGACCCGGTAAAGATGCCGGGATTTCCCCATTTTCGAGCCGCCGGCCACTGGCGCGTACACCAAAATCAGGCCCAATGCCGTTAGAATGGCCCATGATGCCACTGCCCCCGATGCTTTGCCTGCGCCTGCTCCTGGCTACGATGAGCTTATGGGCGGCTAGCGTTGCATCGGCCGGGGCCCAGGACTTGTATTTTTCGCAGCCCTACGCTACCCGTTTGCAGCTGAACCCGGCTTTCACGGGCCTCCAGCACGACTACGGCATTACGCTGGCCTACCGCGACCAGTTCCCCTCCCTGGCTGGCTCGTTCCAAAGCTCCCACCTCGGCGCCGACTACCGCTTCAACGAGCAGCGTAGCGCCGTTGGAGTGGTTTTGAATCTTGACCGGTTGGGCGCTATCGGCTACACCCGGCTGGAGGCGGCGGCGCTGTATGCCTACCATGCCCGCCTGTCGGCCGGCGTATACCTGAGTGGGGGCGCGCAGGTTACATATGGCAATCAACGCATTAGCTACAGTAACCTGGTGTTTGGCGACCAACTATCCGACGAAGGAATTACGACCGGCCCCACGTCCGAAGCCGTGCCTTTCGACCCGGTGCACTACCTGAGCGTGGGCCTGGGAGGACTGCTTTACACCAAAAACGCCTGGGTGGGGCTAAGCACCTACCACCTCAACCGCCCCAATCTGGGAACTCAGGCTGCCGGAACCTTGCCCACGCGGTTCACTTTTACCACTGGAGTAAAGCACTTTTTCTCCGAAACTACCGTTAAACAGCACTACCGCGAAGCCAGCATTTCGCCCACGCTTGCCTACACCCGCCAGGGCCGTAGCCAGCGGGCCGAAGCTGGTATCTACGGTACCATCACGCCGCTCACGGTGGGGCTGGTGTACCGGGGCATTCCTTTGCCCGGCGCACCCAGGCCTGCGGCTGTTCTCACCACCATCGTCGGTGTGCAAATGCCGGGGTTTCGGGTGGGCTACAGCTACGATGCGGAACTTGGCCGGCGGAAGTTGGGAGCAGGCGGCGCCCACGAAATTGTACTGACTTTAGAACAGGTAGATGTGCTGGCAGCGGCCCGTCGGCGAATAAGCCGGAAAAATTACCGGTTAGTTCCTTGTCCTTACTTTTGAGTTTTTGTATTATTGCATTCAAATTGCCTTCACTAACGCTTTTCCTCTCAGGTAATTTCGTCTACCGTATGAACCTCGCTAAATACCTATGCTACGCTGCTGTGGGCACCCTAGCGCTGGCGTCCTGTAAACAAGGACCTCCTACCAGCACCAAACCCGGCAAGTATAGCTCTACTACCGGCCTGGAATATAATACCGAGCAGGGCATGAAGGTTGCTGACTATCAAGGCATTCCCGAAGGACCTGGCTTGGTATTCATCGAAGGTGGCCGTACTGTGCTGGGCTCTTCCGAGGAAGATGTAGCCATGACCCGCGACAACGTGGAGCGCACGGTTACCATTGCTTCGTTCTACATGGACGAAGCCGAAGTGGCCAACATCCACTGGCTGGAGTATTTGCATTTTGTCCGCAAAGACTCGGCTGAGGAGTTTTATCAGTCGGCTTTGCCCGATACCACTGTTTGGGCCCGGGAGCTGTCGTTCAACGACCCTTACGTGGATTACTACCTGCGTTACCCCGGTTTCCGCTACTTCCCAGTAGTGGGTGTAAGCTGGCTGCAGGCCAACGACTATTGCACCTGGCGCACGGCCAAGGTGAACGAGAAGCTGGCTGGTGAAGGTGACATCGAAGATGGCGGCGGCAAAAAGAAAGGCGGCGGACTCTTCGGCAAGAAGAAAAACGCCGACGCTCCGGCTGATGCCGCTGTAGGCGCTGAAGGCACCGGCAAATCGAAGATTGCCATCGAAAACGGCAACACCCTGCCGAACTATCGCCTGCCCACCGAGGCTGAGTGGGAATACGCCGCGCAAGCCCTCATCGGCACTCAGGAAACCGGCAACGAAAACCAGGAGAACAAGCGCATCTACCCATGGGATGGTCGCCAGATGCGGAATCCCTACGGCAAGAAGATGGGTCAGTTCCTGGCCAACTTCAAGCGTGGCCGCGGTGACTACGCCGGTATTGCCGGTAGCCTCAACGACGGCGCCATGATTACGGAGTACGTATATGCCTACCCACCAAACGACTACGGCCTGTACAACATGTCGGGCAACGTGAACGAGTGGGTGCAAGACATCTACCGTCCGCTGTCCTTCCAGGACGAGGAAGATCTGAACCCCTTCCGTCGTAACGGCTTCCTCGACAAAGCTGAAGGTTACGACAAAAAAGGCTACCAGTCGCTGATTGACGACCACGTGCGCGTGTTCAAAGGCGGCTCGTGGAAAGACGTAGCTTACTGGTTGTCGCCGGGTACGCGCCGCTTCATGGCCGAAGACTCCGCCACGGCTGCTATCGGCTTCCGCTGCGCCATGATCAACGCTGGCTCGAACAAGTAAACCACGGATTCGCGCGGATTTCGCGGATTTTGTAGACGATTAAAAAGGGCTTGCTGTGAGGCAAGCCCTTTTTTTTGGCTTTAAGAGGCCCAACGCCGCCCACGAAACCTAATGGATGGCACAACCGCACAAGGCAAAGCTCAACGTCATCAGACCACAATTTCATACCGCCTACAAAATCCGTGGAATCCGAAAAATCCGCGCGAATCCGTGGTTCATCTATCCGCGCAGGCGATGGTGGCAATGCTCACGGTCCGGGCCCCGGCGGCCAACACTACCAGCGCACAGGCCTCCAGCGTGGCCCCGGTGGTGAGTACATCATCCACCACCAGCACATGTTTGCCGGTTACTTCTGCCGGGTTTACTACTTCGAAGACCTCCGCTACGTTTTCCCAGCGCTGCATTCGGTTTTTACGGGTTTGCGAACTGGTATGCTCCACCCGGCGCAGGGCCTCGGCCTGCCAGGGGCGCTGCAAACTTTCCGCCAAGCCCTCCGCAAAAGAATCGGACTGGTTGTAGCCCCGTTTGGCCAGCTTGCGCGGATGCAGCGGCACGGGCACAATCAAATCGAGGTCTGTACTTAGCGAAGTGTGCTGAGCAAGCTCGTGACCGTACCAGTGCCCCAGGACGCGGCCTACCTCTGGCTGGTTCTGGTATTTAAGCTGGTGCAGCAAATGCTGGACCCGACCCCGACGCAGAAAGCGCAGGTAGCTCAGAGCATGCTGCACCGGCACCTTGCCCCAGAAGCGACGGGCCAGCGGGTTTTCTGCTTCCGGCAGTCGATGATAATCGGTGTAGGGCAGCTGCGCCCGGCAGTCGGTGCAGATAAACGCTTCGCCCCGGGCCAGCACGCCCGAGCAGCCCAGGCACTGCCGCGGGAATAGCAGCGTGATAAAATCGTCGACAACGGAGGGTAGCGGCATAGCAGTAAGGCAGAATAGCGTAGTAGCAGGAAGATAGCAGGTGAGATGCAGGAAAGAAACACTACCAACAGTTGGGTGAAGCCCGGATTATCAGGGTTGGCCAAAACTTCTGCCTAATTTTAGGGTCTACTATTCCCAGCCGGCCAAATGCCTTTTGCGGCTGTGGTTATTTCCCGTTTCCCCCCCTTCTTAATATGTCCCTCGTTTCTGAGTTCAACGACTACCGCCAGCGCATGAATGAAAAAATCATGGCGGCGGATAACAAAGTCATCAAGCGTTTTTTCAACCTCGATACCAACACCTACCAGGAAGGCGCCCTCGACGTGCGCACCAAGGAAATGCTGGGCCTGGCCTGCTCCATGGTGCTGCGCTGCGACGACTGCATCAAGTACCACCTGGGTAAGTGCCACGAGGAAGGCATCAACGACACGGAGATTTACGAAGTCTTCGCCATTGCCAACCTCATCGGCGGCAGCATCGTGATTCCGCACTTCCGCCGCGCCGTGGAGTACTGGGAAGCCCTCAAGGAAGAATCGGCTACGCCGGCACCGCCCCACGCCGAGCACACCGCCTAGGCTATGCTGCACCCCGAAGAAACCGAAGCCCAGTTTGAGCAGCGCTGGTGGGAACTGATGAACGACCTGCGCCAGCGCTTCGGCAAGAAGCCCGACCTGAACGCTCTGCTGCTGCTGATTGGCGTGCAGGAGCTCGGGCAGGGGGGCGGCCCGTTTACCAAGGAGCAAAAGCAGGACCTGATGCACATTGCCACCTGCCGCCTGTTCAGCATCTCGGGCTACTACGAGTTGGAACGCGTGGATGAGGATGGCTGGCCCCATTTCCGGCTGGTGAAGCCTGTGCCTTTCTCTACGCTGAAAGAGCAGGAACGCATGCTTAAGTGGCATATGCTGGAATACTTCCAGGAAATGGACCGGCTGAACGGGTAAATTCACTGCTGCTTTCTGACTGTTAGGGCGTGCAAATCGTGGCCATAATAGTCAGGAAACAGTAGCCCGCCTTTTTCAAGAATAGCATATAACCATCCCCCACTTGAAAATCATCAGCTATAACGTCAACGGGCTGCGGTCGGCACTGAGCAAGGGCCTGCTGGACTGGGTGCAGACCGAGGCACCCGACGTGCTGTGTCTGCAGGAAATTAAGGCCGGGCGCGAGCCGCTGGACGTGAGCGGGCTGGAGGCGCTGGGCTACCACGTGTACCAGCACCCTGCCCAGAAACCCGGCTACAGCGGCGTAGCTACACTCACGCGCCAGCGGCCGCGCCACGTGGAGGTAGGCTGCGGCACCGATTGTTACGACTTGGAAGGCCGGGTGCTGCGCCTGGATTTCGACGATTTTTCGGTGTTGAACGTGTACATGCCCTCCGGCACCAGCAGCGAGGAGCGGCAGGCATTCAAGGTAGAGTGGCTGCACTTTTTCCGGCGCTACGTGCGGGAGCTGCAAGCAGCCGGTACGCCCCCGCTCATCATTGGCGGGGACTTCAACTGCTGCCAGCGCGACCTGGACCTGCACAATCCCAAAGCCAACCAAAACTCTCCCGGTTTCACCCCCGAGGAGCGGCAGTGGTTTAAGGATTTTCTGGCTGATGGCTTCACCGACTCCTTCCGCCACATCCACGGCGACGCCCCCGGACATTACTCCTGGTGGACATACCGGGCCGGCGCTCGGGCCCGCAACGTGGGCTGGCGCCTCGACCACCTCTTGGTAGACAATGTGTTGCAACCACGCGTGGCCGGGGCGGGTCTTTTGGCCGATGTGGTGCATTCGGACCATTGCCCGGCCTACGTGCAGCTATCCGCCGCCCGCTAAGTTCTGCCCCGTAGTTGTTGGGGAATCTTTGCGGCGTATCTGCGGGTTCTGACGTAAATTTAACGGAGCGGTGCCGGTTGGCAGCTTGCTGCCCGACCCTTCTGCACCGCTTTCCTTTTATTGCCCTCTTTTATGCTGGTGGAAGAAACTCCCCGGCTGACGACGGCACCCGCCGCCCGCTCCTCGGCGCTGGCGCAGGTGCTCACGCAGCTGGAAGCCTTTAAGCGCAAGTTTTACCTGAGTTTGCTGGTGCGCGGCGGCCTCGTAGCCGGTGGCCTGTTGCTCACGCTGTTCGTGGTCCTCAACCTGCTGGAGTATTTCCTGTACCTGCCTACCTGGGTGCGCGGTGGGCTGCTGTTCGGGTTTCTGGGGCTGGGCGTGTATGCATTCGTGCGCTGGATCTGGCAGCCCTTAGCCGCCCTCACCAACCTCCGTCGCCTGCTTTCCGACGAACAGGCCGCCCAACGTGTGGGGGAGCTGTTTCCGCAGGTCCGGGACAAGTTGCTGAACGCCCTGCAGCTACAAGGCCAGGCCCGCGAAAATGCCCTAATTGCCGCCAGCCTAGAGCAGCGGGCCGCTCAGTTCACAGGCCTCGAATTTGCCGAAGGCATCAACATTCCGGCCCAGACGCGGCCGTTGTGGAAGTACGTGGCCGTGCCCGCCGCTGTGGCCGTGGCCGTGTTGCTGATCTACCCCAGCCTGTTTGTGCAGGGCACCGGCCGTATTCTGAACTACCGCCAGAAGTACGCGCCGCCCGCGCCGTTTCGGTTTGTGGTGGAGAATAAGTCGTTGCGGGCATTTAAGGGAGAAGATTTCCGCCTGCAGGTGGCCGTGGAGGGAGAGGCCCTGCCCAACGACATCACCATTCAGTACGACGGCCACGAGCGGCACCTGACCAAGGAAGCCGGCAACAGGTACTCCTTCGAGTTTCGGCAGTTGCGGCAGGACGTAGACTTCCAGCTGACTGCCGCTGGTTTCTCTTCGGATAGCTACGCCCTGACGGTGCGCGAACGGCCCAATCTGCGTGACTTCGCCCTGCACATCACCTACCCGGCATACACCGGCAAAGCGGCCGAAACCATCCGCAACACCGGCAACGCCACCGTGCCCGAGGGCAGCACGCTGCGTTGGGAGTTCAGCACGGCCGCTACCGACGCCCTGGAACTGCAGTTCCGCGCCCCCGACGAAACGGTGGCGGCTCAGGCCAGCGGCAGCCAGTTTCAGGCTACGCGCCGCATTATGCGCACCCAAGCCTACGCCGTGCGCCTGCGCAATGCCGCCAGCCTTAACCGGGACCCCATCGAGTACCAGCTCACGGCTATTCCCGACCAAATACCTGACATTACCCTCGAAGCTTTTTCCGACACAGTCTCGCGGCAGTACTTGGCGCTAGGCGGCACCGTGCGCGACGACTACGGCCTTTCGCGCCTACAGCTGCACTACCGTGTACTCAGCGCCAAAGCCCGGCCCAACGCTGCTTATCAGACCCGGGCTATTGCACTTCAGCACGGCGCGGCTCAAGTGTACGCCTATCAGTGGGATTTGCGCAGCCTGCGCCTGCAGCCCGGCGACCGGCTAGAATACTTCCTACAGGTGTGGGATAACGACGGCGTGCACGGCTCAAAAAGTGCCCGCACCCGCGCTGTGGAGTTCCGCGTGCCTTCTAAGCGGGAGCAGCAGGCTCAGCTGAATGCGCAGGCTTCGTCGGTGCAAAGCCAGCTGAGCAAGTCGCAGGAGCAAAGCAAGAAGCTGGAGCGGGAGTTGGCCAAGGCTGAGGATAAGCTCAAAACCAAGCGCGACTTGAACTTCCAGGACCGCAAGCAGCTACAGGACATGCTGGAGCAAAAGCAGCAGTTCGACGAGCAGATGCAGGACGTGCGCCGCATGTTTGAGCAGCTCAACCAGCAGCAGGACCAGCTCGACCCCAAAAGCCAGGAGCTCAAGGAAAAGGCCCAGGAGCTGCAGAAGCTGATGGACTCCCTGCTCGACCCCGAAACCAAGAAGCTCTACGACCAGCTGCAGAAGCTGCTGGAGCAGAAGCAGGACCAGAATCAGCTGGAAATGCAGCAGCTCATGCAAAAGCTCGAAAACAAGGAAAACACCTTGCAGAAAGAGCTGGAGCGCGCCCTCGAAATGTTTAAGCAGCTGCAGTTTGAGCAAAAGCAGGAAGCCACGCTGAAGCAACTAGAGCAGTTAGCCAAGGAAGAGCAGCAGCTGGCCGAGAAAACCGAGCAGAACGACAAGCAGAACCCCGACAACAAAGCCAGCAACCAGGAGCAGAAAGCCAAAAACGAGCAGCTCAAGCAAGAGCAACAGGAAAAGCAGCAGCAGTTCGACCAGATTCAGCAGAACCTGAAGGACCTGCAGAAGATGGACGAGCAGCTCGACAACCAGAATGGGGCCGACGAAATGAAGGACCAGCAGCAGGAGGTAGACGAGCAGATGCAGCAAAGCCAGGAGCAGCTAGGCAAAAACCAGAACCAGAAAGCCAGTCAAAACCAGAAGCAGGCCGCGCAGAAGATGCAGCAGATGGCCCAGCAGATGCAGCAGCAGATGAGCGAAGAGGAATCGGACGAGCAGCAGGAAAACATTGACGACCTGCGCGACATCCTCGAAAACCTGCTCAAGCTCTCCTTCGACCAGGAAGGGTTGATGAAGGATTTCCGGCAGGTAGACCAGCAGGACCCGCGCTTCGTGCAGCTGGGCCAGCAGCAGCGCAAGCTCAAGGACGACGCCCGGGTGGTGCAGGATTCGCTATACGCCCTGGCCAAGCGCGTATTTCAGCTCCAGAGCTTCGTAACGCGCGAGGTAAGCGAGATGAACGGCCGCATGGATGAGTCGCTCACGCAGCTGCAGCAGCGCAACGTGGGCCGCGCCAGCGCCAGCCAGCAGCAGGCCATGACGAGCATGAACAACCTGGCCCTCATGCTCAACTCGGCCCTGCAGCAGATGCAGGAGCAGCAGCGCCAGAGCCAGCAGCAACAGCAGGGTGGGGGCAAGCCGGGCCGCAAAAAGAAGAAAGGCAGCCAGGCCGGCGAAGGCCAGCTAGGCAAGATGCAGCAGCAGCTCAACCAGCAGATTCAGCAGCTCCAGCAAAGCGGCAAGAGCGGCCGGGCTTTATCGGAGGAGCTGGCCAAGCTGGCTGCCCAGCAACAGATGATGCGCGAAGCCCTCAAAGAGCTGGAAAAAATGCAGCAGGGCGGCAAACCGGGCAAAGGTGAGCAGGGCGCCGGGGGCCTTGGCGACGTAAAAAAAATGATGGAACAAACTGAGACGGACCTCGTAAATAAGCGGCTAACGGAGCAAACGGTCATGCGCCAGCAGCAGATCCTGACCCGCCTGCTCGAAGCCGAGAAATCGGCTCGGGAGCGGGACCAGGATACGCAGCGGGAAGCAAAAGCCGCCGAAAACCGTCCACCCGTCTTTCCTCCGGCCTTCAACCGTTACCGCCAGCAAAAAAATCAGTCCACGGAAGTGCTTCGTTCCGTTCCGCCGACCTTCACGCCCTACTACCAGCGGGAGGTCAGTGAATATTTTCAGAAAATGAAATAGCGTTCTGCTATTTTTACCGCCTTTGCCGCCTTTCCCCTTTTTATGAAACAGGTCAAGATTCAGATTCCTTCGCTCGTCGAGAACATTCGCGTGGTAGAAAGCTTCATCGACAACTCGAAGGATACGTTTCACATTGAAGACGACATCTACGGAAATATCATGGTGGCCGTCACGGAGGCGGTGAACAATGCCATTCGGCACGGCAACAAGTTCGACCGTGACAAGAACGTGCACCTTTCCCTGGAGGTCGATGCCAACCGTGTAAAGTTTGAGGTAGAAGATCAGGGCCAGGGCTTTGACTACAACAACCTCATTGACCCTACCGCGCCCGAAAACCTCGAAAACCCCGGCGGCCGGGGCATCTTCCTGATTCGCCACCTGGCTGATGAGGTAGAGTTTTCCAAGGATGGCCGCAACGTGCAACTCACGTTTTTCCTCACCCCCGAAAACTCGGGGACTGAAACTTCTTCCGCCTCTGACCACACCGCGGCATGAATACGCTGCCCCCCAACGAGCACGACGAGCAGTCTGAAGACCACTTCGACCACGAGCGGCTAGGTATTGAGTTCGTAGTAGAAGACGTAGATTTTGAGCTGGCCGACGCCGAGGAATTGACTTCCTGGATTGAGCGGATTGCGAAAGTGCACGAACATGAAATCGTACACCTCACCTATATCTTTTGCTCCGACGAATACCTGCACAAGGTAAACGTGGAGTACCTCGACCACGACACCTATACCGACGTCATCACCTTCGACAATGCCGATGACGCCGACATCATTGAAGGCGACATTTTCATTTCGGTGGAGCGCATTCGCGAAAATGCCCAAACCCACGGCGTTACCTTCCGCGACGAGCTGCACCGCGTCATGATTCACGGGGTGCTTCACCTGCTGGGCTACGCCGACAAGGATTTGCTAAGCCAAACGGCCATGCGCAAGAAAGAAGACGACTGTCTGTCGCTGCGCACGTTTTAGTAACGCTACCTCACACCACATTGCAACGCCCGCCCATCCGGTGGGCGTTTTCGTTGGCTTATTTTTACAATAAGTTCGTCATTCCGAGCGAAGTCGAGGAATCTCGCTAGTGTGGTAAAATCAACTACCACCACAACGTCAGCACGCGAGATTCCTCGACTTCGCTCGGAATGACGGCCTAACTTATGCTGCCATGTCTACCACGCCGCAGTCACTGTTAACTATTCCGGGCGAAGCGCTGGATTATTATCTAAGCCAGGGGTATTACCGGATGCACCAGAACCTGTTTACCTGCCGGTTTCTGCCCATCGATAATACCCTTTATACCGTGCATTGGCTGCGCCTGGTGCTGAGCCGCGTGAGCTACGGACCTACCCAGCGCCGGCTGCTACGCCTCAACGAGCGGTTTGCCGTGGTACTACGGCCTTTCCGCCTGACCGAAGAGCTGGAAGAACTATACGCCCGCTACCGCGCCTCCATCACCTTCGACGCCCCCGAAACCGTAGAGGCTTTCCTGCAGGCCGGCGCGGCCAACAATGCCTTCAGCACGGGCGTGGTAGAAATCCGGGACGGACAGCAGCTTATTGCAGCTGGTATTTTCGATAGCGGGGCGCGCAGCATTGCGGGCATCATGAACTTCTACGACCCCGCCTACCGCAAATACAGCCTGGGCAAATACCTCATGCTGCAGAAAATCAACCACGCCCTGCGCCAGCAAAAAGCCTACTACTACCCCGGTTACGTGGTCCACGATTACCCCAAGTTCGACTACAAGCTGTTTGCCGACGAAGCGGCTACGGAGGTATTTGATTGTATGCAGGGTCGCTGGCTGCCGTTTTCGTGGGCCACGGTGGCAGTTCAGTCGGCGGCTATTCTAGCCGATTTGCCGGACGATGCCCAGGACGAGTACGAATTGGAATAAGCAGCGCGTGGCGCGGAAAAGCTGCTGAGTGCGTATCTTTGCGCACGTTTTGAGGGGGTTAGCTTTGCTTTTTGTAGAAGAGTAAGGTCCATTCCTTTTAAGCGTGAAGCCGTTTTTCGCCTTGCCCAAATGAGTGTAGCTGGCACGTTTACAGTAGAAGATGTCTTCTACATTACTAACCGCGGTTGGGTACTTATAGGTGAAATTCGGGGACAAGTTACTGTAGTCAGGCAGGTGCGTTTTGCTACTGGAGTTTCACTTCCTATAAGCCAGATGTGTCCAGTCAACAGTAAAAATCGAATGCATAAAATCGGCTTGATTACGTCCACTCATTTTGCTTCCCGGCAGGAACTACTCAGCCTGCATATCATTGATGCTACGGCTCAAGTATTAGAATAAAGCCATAGGGCACAATTTCATTTACTTGTCTGTTGCTCTCTTTCGAACAACTTTTGACCATGTTTCAGCAAGAAGAATACGACGTTATTGTAGTAGGAGCCGGCCATGCCGGGTGTGAGGCCGCCGCCGCCGCCGCCAACATGGGCTCTAAGGTGCTACTCGTAACGATGAACATGAACACCATCGCGCAGATGTCGTGCAACCCGGCCATGGGCGGGGTGGCCAAAGGACAGATTGTGCGCGAGGTGGACGCCCTGGGCGGGCAGTCGGGCATCATCACCGACAAAACCATGATTCAGTTTCGGATGCTGAACCGCTCGAAAGGCCCCGCCATGTGGAGCCCGCGGGCGCAGAGTGACCGGATGCGCTTTGCCGAGGAGTGGCGCATGACCCTGGAGCAAACCCTGAACGTGGATTTCTGGCAGGAGGCCGTAACCGGCATTGTGGTGGAAAACGGCACGGCCGTGGGCGTGAAAACTCAGCTGGGCATTGAGTTCCGGGGCAAGTCGGTGGTACTGACTAACGGTACTTTTCTGAATGGCCTCATTCACATCGGCGAAAAGCAGTTTGGGGGTGGCCGCGCCGCCGAGAAAGGCAGCACCGGCATCACGGAGCAGCTCAAGCAGCTGGGCTTTGAGGCCGGCCGCATGAAAACCGGCACCCCGCCCCGCGTGGATGGCCGCTCCCTCGACTACAGCAAAATGGAGGAGCAGGCCGGCGACGAAACGCCCAGCAAATTCTCCTACCTCGATACGCCTGCGCTGGTAAAGCAGCGCCCGTGCTACATCACCTACACCAACGCCGAGGTACACGAAATCCTGAAGGAGGGCTTCGAGAAGTCACCCATGTTCCAGGGCCGCATCAAGGGCCTGGGGCCGCGCTACTGCCCGAGCGTGGAAGACAAAATCAACCGCTTCGCCGACAAGGACCGCCACCAGATTTTTGTGGAGCCCGAAGGCTGGAGCACGGTGGAAGTGTACGTGAACGGCTTTTCAAGCAGCCTGCCCGAAGACGTGCAGTACCGTGCCCTGCGCAAAATAGCTGGCTTCGAGAATGCCAAGATGTTCCGGCCCGGCTACGCCATCGAGTACGACTTCTTCCCGCCCACCCAGCTCAACCTCACGCTGGAAACCAAGCTGGTGCAGAACCTCTACTTCGCGGGCCAGATCAACGGCACCACGGGCTACGAGGAAGCCGCCTGCCAGGGCCTCATGGCCGGCATCAACGCCCATAACAAGGTGCACGGCAAGGAGCCCTTCGTGCTCAAGCGCAGTGAAGCTTACATCGGCGTGCTCATCGACGACCTCGTGAATAAAGGCACTGATGAGCCTTACCGCATGTTCACGAGCCGCGCCGAACACCGCCTGCTACTACGCCAGGACAACGCCGACCTGCGCCTCACGCCCCTGGGCTACGCCCTGGGCCTGGCTTCGGAGGAGCGGATGAGCCTGGTGCGCGAAAAGGAAGAGCAGACGGCCGCCGTGGCCAAGCTCCTGAAAACCCACGCCGTAGAGCCCCAGGAAATTAACGACTGGCTGACGGAAATCGGCTCGGCTACTATTCACGAGAAAACGCGCGTGGTGAACCTGCTGCGCCGCCCCGGCGTGGACCTGGCGGCGCTGGCGCGGGTACTGCCCGGCCTCACGCTGGCCCTGGCTCCGTACCGGCCGGATGCGCTGGAGCAAGCCGAAATCCTAGTGAAGTACGAGGCCTACCTGGAGAAGGAGCACCAGCAGGCGGCCCGCGTACAGGAGTTGGAAAACTTCACCATCCGCGGCCGCCTCGACTACAAAGCCATGCCGGCCCTCTCGCACGAAGCCCGCGAGAAGCTGCTCAAGATTCAGCCCGAAACTTTGGGCCAGGCTTCGCGCATCAGCGGGGTTTCTCCCGCCGACGTTTCGGTGTTGATGGTCTACCTGGGTCGGTAATTTTTCAGATAGACCTTTTTCATATCAAAGCGGCTGCAGTTTCATTTAGATTCTGCAGCCGCTTTGGTTTTGTACCTTCGTGTTTCGCCGGGCTGCGGCACCTTGCCGTAGCTCATCAGTATCCTTAATCCGAGTCTGTGGTTTACGAGCGTCTGGAAAAGTGCCCGGTTTGCGGGAAAACGGAGTTTCGCAACAAGCTGGTCGTCGAAGACAAATCGGTCAGCAAGGAAAGCTTTGCCATCCAGCAGTGCCTGGCCTGCTCGTTTCAGTTTACCAACCCTAGGCCCGACGCCGCCCATATCGGCCGCTACTACGAGTCGGACGAATACGTGTCGCACAACAGCGGGGCGGGCGGGCTCATCAACCAGGCCTATAAAGTCGCGCGCTTTTTCACCATGCGCCGCAAGGTGGCGTTGCTCAACCAGCTGGTCCCCCGCAAAGGCAAGCTCCTGGATTACGGCTGCGGCACCGGTCATTTCCTGGCTGCCGCCAAAGGTAATGGCTGGCAGGTGGCCGGCTGGGAGCCCAGTGCCCGGGCCCGTGAAGAAGCTACCCGGCGCGTAGGCCAGCCCATCGGCACCGAAAGCCTGGTGCAGTTTCCGGCCGGCGCGTTTGATGCTATTACCCTGTGGCACGTGCTGGAACACGTGCACGAGCTCAACGAAACGCTAACCCAGCTCATTCGCCTGCTCAAACCTGATGGCGTGCTGCTAATTGCCGTGCCCAACGTGGAGAGCTTCGACGCCCAGCACTACCAGCAGGACTGGGCCGCGCTGGACGTGCCACGCCACCTCTACCATTTCAGTCCCAAAACCATGGCGCAGTTGCTCAAAAAGCACAAGCTGCAGCTGCGCGACACTCTGCCCATGCCCCTGGATGCCTACTACGTAAGCATGCTCAGCGAGAAAAACCGCGCCGAGCGGGGGGCCGGTATGCTGGCCGTGCTGCGCAATGGCTACCATTCCAACCAGTACGCCGCCCGCCACCAGCAGCAGTACAGCAGCCTGATTTACGTGGCCACCAAGCGGCCAGCCGGCGCTTAATCTAGCCACTTCGCCAGGGTAGGAGGGAGGCTCCCGGTTGTTTCGGGCACCGTTTTCGTAGGGCCGGCTGTCAGGAGCCGGCCCTACGTACTTTTGCGCGGTGCTTCTCGTTTTCGGCTTTTCACCTTGTTGCTTGTTCATGTCTGCTCGTTTTGCCCTGCCTTTGCTTGTTCTTGTTGGTGCCGCCGCGGGTGGCTGCGCGGCCATCAGCACGCCCGAGGGGGGCGCCCGTGACACTGAGGCGCCGAAGCTGGTGAGCAGTGTGCCCGCCAACCGCACCGTGAACGTGCGCAGCCGCTCGGTGATTCTGGAGTTTTCGGAGCCCGTGCAGGTAAAGGACCTTAGCAAAAACCTGCTGGTGGCCCCCCTGCTCTCCGACGACAACAAGTACAAGGTGCGCCAGGGCAAGAACACGGTCGAGCTGGAGTTTGAAAAGCCTTTCGAAGCCAATACCACCTATTCTTTCAACTTCCGGGACGCCATTACCGATATCACGGAAAGCACGCCGGCCCGCGACGCCGCCATCAGCTTCAGCACCGGCCCGGCCCTTGACTCGGGCGCCGTGGCCGGACGGGTGCGCGACCTGCTCACGTCCCAGCCCGCGGCCGACGTTTCGGTGCTGCTGTACCCGGCTATCGATACGGCCAACATCCGCAAGGGGCGGCCTTACTACCTGGCCCGTACCGACAAAAACGGGGTTTACCAGCTGCGCAACCTGCGCGAAGGCCGCTACCGCATTTTTGCCCTGGCCGATAAAAACCAAAGCAGCCGCTACGAGGACGGCGAAAAAATAGGGTACCTACCCGACTTGCTGACCATCCGCCCCGGTACGGACTCAGTGCAGCTGCTGCTCACCCGCCCCGATGCCCGCCGGGCCCTCATTACCTCCCAAAAAGCCGATCCGGTGCGCTTCCTGGTTGGTCTCAATGAAGGTATCCGCTCGGCTACCATTGCGCCCATCGGCACGGCTACCACCACCCCCAATGAAGCCTTGCAGCTCATTGATGGCGGCCGTTCGGTAGCCTTGTACAAGTCGGCCCTGCTGCCGGAGGGCCGCTACCTGCTGGCCACCACCGACAGCGCCGGGAATGACGGCCGCGACACGCTCAATGTAAAATTCGCGGGCACGGTGCCGGCGCGCCGGCCACCGGCCTGGCAGCTCGTGGGCAATGGCAAGGAGGTTTTTCGGCAAGGCCAGGTGGCGCTGCAGTTCACCGAGCCCCTGCGCCTGGTAGCCGAAAAGCCCATCGGTACGCTGGTAGAAGACTCCACCAAGCGCCGGCCCTTGCGCTTGCCTACCGATGCCAGCCTCAACCCCGACCGTACCCTGCTCACCGTAAACCTGAATACCAAGGCCAAGCAAACCGTCAGTATTCAGCTCGACAGCACTGTGGTTACCGCTATTTCTGGCCGCAGCCTGGGTCTGAAGCCCCTGCGCTTTGCCCTCACGGAACAGGCCTCCACGGGTAGCCTGGCAGGCAAAGTACAGACTACCTATAAACGCTACGAGCTGCTGCTACTGGATGAGAAAGGACAGCGCATCCGCAGCCTCGACTCGCCCCGCACGTTCCGGTTCGATAACCTGGTTCCGGGCACGTACCGGATTCGCGTATTCGTGGATGCCAACGCCGATGGACGCTGGCAGGGGGGCGACCCGCAGTTCCGGCTGCTGCCCGAGCCGGTTTTTAACTTGTCACGCACATTCCAGGTACGCGCCAACTGGGAGGAGGAAGATATTCAGGTAGCCTTCTGAGCGTCTTATCTACTGTTCTTACTTCGCTCCCGGCTGTTCAGTCGGGAGCTTTTTGTTTAGGGCTGCTCTACCGGCACGGGTCTATATAGTAAGTGCGCCACAAGCACTTATCCACAACCAAAACTGCGTTTTCAGCCTTCTATCTAGGTTTTGGCTGCTAGCCCAATCGGTATTCCACAGGGTTATCCACCGCCTCAGGAACCAGGGTGTTTACTTGTGGATAATAGTGGCGTAACCTGGGGATAATGCGTGGAGAAGTTGCGGAAAAGTTTTTTTGCCCGTTCCCCTATTCTGACAGCTCCCGTTGCCCGAGTTATCAACGTGGATAAGCGTGGACAACTTCCCCACGTTTCAGGTCCTATCCACAACGGCCTTTTTTGTGAATTGTGGATTCGTTGATAACCCTGTGGATTGTGAATTACTCAGTTAAAGTTCTTTAAATCAGCTTTATGTAATCCACAATGGCTGTGGATTAGAGGTGTATAAGGTGGGGCTTGTCCACAAGTTTTCCGCGTGTGGACAACCTCGGCTGCTTATCCACTTATGCACAGCCCTAACGACGGGGGATTAAAAAAGAGATTTAAAAAAAGACTTTTAAAAAGTTATTAACTGAGTGGATAACTCGGGGCCGTTTTCAGTTTGCCCGTTTTCAGTTTGTCCGTGTTCAATTGAGAACTGCTGCATACCGGGCAACTGAAAACGGGCTACTGAAGTATAGCCGGGTATGCCTTTCAACTACGACCAGAACTTTCACCAGTTGAATTTTCGGGAGCACCCGGAGCTTTACCGGGTGGGCAAGGGCGAGCAGGGGGTACTGCTGGTAGAGCCCTACAAGGGCGAGATTCTGCCGCACTGGCGCTTTCGCACGCCGGAAGTAGCCCAGGAGTCGTCGGAGCGCATCTACGCCCTGTTTGAAGACTATTTGCGCCAGGAAGATTTTGTGGGGGCCGACATGGCCCGGAAGTTTCTGCAGATGGGCTACACCCGGTCGCGGCGTTACGCCAACCACCGGGGTGGCAAGAAGTATGATGGTCCCGTGCCGGCTGATAAGAAGGGGCAGAGTGGCGCCCACGGGCGGGCCGAGCTACCCCGCGCCCCCGAGGACCCCGAAAAGGCGGCCGCTGCGCGCATTTTCAAGCAGAAGTGGGACGAGGCCCGCCTACACCCCGAGTACGTGCGGCAGCGCGCCGCTTTTGAGGCCCGCTACGGGAAGTAGGTGGTTACAAAAGCAGGTGGGTTGCAAGCGGGTCTGCCTTCGGTGTCAGAAACAAGCCTCTACCCCAAAACCATATAACCCTCTACTCATCCGGCCGTTCAACAATCAGCCTACCTTTGCGGACACCAACCCTAAATTCCATTCGCCAATGAGCACCCCTAATAGCATCGAAGAAAACGAAATCGTACTAGGCCAGGGCATGGGCCCGCTAAAGTTTGGCGCCAGCATGGATCAGGTGCGGGCCCTGATGGGAGAGCCCGAGGAAATCGAAGAGTCGGACGACGAAGACGAGTTTGAGCACCAGGCGTGGAACTACCTCGACGAAGGCTACTCACTTTACTTCGACCGGGAGGATGACTACCGCCTGAGCTGCATTGAAACCGACCACCCCGGCATGCGGCTTTTTGGGGAGTCCATTCACGGCCGTAGCCCCGAGGCTATCCAGGAGTTGATGAGTGAGCATGGCTACACGGCCAGCGAAACCGAAACCATGGAAACCGGCGAAATGCGCTTGTCCTACGAAAAGGAAATGATTGACCTTTACTTTGATGAAGGGGAGCTGCAGTTCATCAACTTTGGAGTGTTTATCAACGAGGACCTGGAAGTGCAGTGGCCCTCCTAATCCTAGTTATCCACAAAACACCCTGTTTTCCGTGTTGATAAGTGGATAAGTAATTCATAACCCGCTGGTTTCACCGACATTTCAGCTGGTTTTTAATACTGCTCTAACCTTAGATGGCATAATTCAAAAGTTATCCACTTCAAAGTGCTTCCATAAAAAAAGCCACCCAATCGGGTGGCTTTTTTGTGTATAACCAAGATTGCGCTTAGAAGTCAGCTACTTAAATGAGGGCCCGGAACAGCAGGAACAGGCCCCCCGCCAGGAACATGGTTACCGGCAGGGTGAGTACCCAGGCCATGGCAATGTTGCGTACCATCTGGGGGTTCAGGTTCTTGATGCCGCGGTTGGCCACCATGGAGCCGGCAATGGCCGACGACAGGACGTGGGTGGTAGAGGCGGGCAGATGGGCCCAGGTAGAAGCCCCGATCATGACGGCGGCGACCAGCTCGGAAGAAGCGCCCTGCGCGTAGGTCAGGTGCTCTTTGCCAATCCGCTCCCCAATGGTTTTCACGATCCGCTGCCAGCCTACCATCGTGCCAATGCCCAGCGACAACGACACCATCAGCAGCACCCACCAGGGAGCGTAGTCGGTGAAGGTGCGCATATTGGCAATGGCGTCGTCGTAGGTTTTGCGGTCGGCGGTGCTCAGGCTCACCTTCTCGCTGCTCATGATGCTCTTGGCCCGGCTGTACGTGAGCAGGATGGCCTTGCGAATCTGGAAACGCTCCGCCTGCGGCAACTGGCTGACATCGGTCTTGCCGGCAAAAATGCGGTCCAGCGCGGCCGTTTGCTGCTTTACCAGCTGCAGGTTGCCGCGGTCCTTCACCGACAGCTCGTTGGGGTCAATCTTGTTGATGACCAGTTCCACCTTGGTCAGCGAGTCGCGCATATCCAGGGGGTTCTTGTCGTTGTCCAGGGCGAAGAAGGTGGGCACAATGCCGATCAG
Organism: Hymenobacter lutimineralis; assembly: GCF_008271285.1. NCBI lineage: Bacteria > Pseudomonadati > Bacteroidota > Cytophagia > Cytophagales > Hymenobacteraceae > Hymenobacter > Hymenobacter lutimineralis. Next base: position 132,092 of record NZ_VTHL01000005.1, read on the forward strand.
AATCAGCATGATCAGGCCCACGCCCTTCTGCCCGTCGTTGGAGCCGTGGAAGTAGCTTACCAGCGTGCAGGTAGCTACCAGAATCAGCCGGATCCAGAGGGGTGGGGGTTTGCGCTTGTGCGGCTCTTTGAAGATGGCCTTGTTGCGCACGAAGCGCTTGAGCACAAACATCAGCAAGATGGTGAGCGTGAAGCCAAACAGCGGGCCTACCAGCAGGGCAATGCCCGTTTCGGTGGCTTTGCTCCAGTTCACGGCCGCCCCACCCGATTCGGGGAGCAGGGAGAAGGCAATGCCTACGCCCAGAATGGAGCCGATGAGGGCGTGGGAAGACGAGGCCGGAATGCCGTAGTACCAGGTGCCCACGTTCCAGATGATGGCCGCCAGGATGAGGGCCCCCACCATGGCCACGCCATGGTAGATGTTCTGGTCCACGAGGCTTTCTACCGGCAGCAGGTACACAATGCCCATGGCCACGCCGATACCGCCCGTGAGCACGCCGATGAAGTTCCAGAATGCCGACCAGATAACGGCCACCCAGGGCCGCAGGGTATTGGTGTAAATAACCGTAGCCACGGCGTTGGCCGTGTCGTGGAAGCCATTTACAAATTCAAACGCGCAGGCGGCTATCAGACACAGCAGTAGCAGCACCAGCACATGAGGCTCTAAGCCAAACATAAAAAGGGAGTTGGTGGGTAATCAGTTTTCAACAATCAAAGGTAGGAAGCCCATGAGGGGCGCAAGATTATGAAATTGTTACGCGCCGCCCTAACCGCGGACAGTTGGGACGCTAAACGCAGGAATATTCAACAAGTTGAGTTTCTTGAAGCCACATGCCCCGGATGCACTACTTTTGCTGACCGACACCCGGCCAGCGTGCTTTCCCGGCCGTTTCTTCGTCGCTACGTACTGCTTCCGTTACTTTGTGCGGGCCCCTGCGGCTTTGCCCTGACTTACTGACTTCGCCTTATTCTTCCATGAGCAACCCTGCCCAGAACTCCGCTGCCACTACCGAAAGCACCCTGGCCGACATCGTGTCGCACGCCAAGGAGTATGGTTTCGTGTTTCCTTCCTCCGAAATCTACGATGGCCTGGCTGCCGTGTACGACTACGGCCCCAACGGCGTGGAGCTGAAGAACAACCTCAAGCAGCTCTGGTGGAAGGCCATGACCCAGCTCAACCAGAACGTGGTGGGCATCGACGCGGCCATCTTCATGCACCCGCTCACCTGGAAGGCCTCCGGGCACGTGGATGGCTTCTCCGACCCGATGATTGACAACCTCGACAGCAAGAAGCGCTACCGCGCCGATGTGCTGCTCGAAGAAAAAGCCGCCGAGTACGAGAAGAACGGCGAAATAGCCCGCGCCGAAACCCTGCTGGCCGAAATGGGCCGCCTGCTCACGGCCGAGGACTTGGCCGGGGTTAAGCAGCTCATCATCGACGAGAAAATTCTCTGCCCCGTCAGCAAGACCGGCAACTGGACCGACGTGCGCCAGTTCAACCTGATGTTCTCCACGCAGGTGGGTGCCGTGGCCGAGGGCTCCAGCCTGATCTACCTGCGTCCCGAAACGGCCCAAGGCATTTTTGTGAACTTCCTGAACGTGCAGAAGTCGGCGCGGCAGCAGGTGCCGTTTGGCATTGCCCAGATTGGCAAGGCCTTCCGCAACGAGATTGTGGCTCGTCAGTTCATCTTCCGTATGCGGGAGTTTGAGCAGATGGAAATGCAATTCTTTGTGCGCCCTGGCACCGAAGGCGAATGGTACCAGCACTGGAAGGAAACGCGCCGCCGCTGGCACGAGGCCCTGGGCCTGCCCGCCGCCAAGCTCCGCTTCCACGACCACGACAAGCTGGCGCACTACGCCAAGGCCGCCGTCGACATTGAGTATGAATTCCCGTTCGGCTTCAAGGAAATTGAGGGCATTCACTCCCGCTCCGACTTCGACCTGACCCAGCACCAGGCCCTGAGTCGCAAAAAGCAGAACTACTTCGACAACGACATCAACCCCGAAACCGGCAAGCCCTACGGCAACTACGTGCCCTTCGTGGTGGAAACCTCGGTGGGTGCCGACCGCCTGTTCCTGGCCACGCTCTGCCAAGCCTTCCAGGAAGAAACCATTACCGAGGGCGAAGGGGAGGAGCAGAAAACCAAAACCCGCAAGCTGCTGCGCCTGCACCCGGCCGTGGCCCCGGTGAAAGCCGCCATCTTCCCGCTGGTGAAAAAGGACGGCCTGCCCGAGAAAGCCAACGAAATCTACCAGGCCCTGCGCTACGACTTCCGCGTTATTGTGGAGGAGAAAGATGCCATTGGGAAGCGCTACACCCGCCAAGACCTCATCGGCACGCCCTTCTGCATTGCCGTTGACCACCAGACGCTGGAAGACAACACGGTAACGGTGCGCCACCGCGACTCCCGCGAGCAGACCCGCATGCCCATCAGCGAGCTGCACGGCTACATTGGGCACGCCGTGAGCTTCTCGCGCATCTTCGAGCAGCTGTAAGGCGTCCTACCGGAGCCGGAACGGAAGACCACAAGAAAGCCCCTGGGTGCGCGCATCCAGGGGCTTTCTTGTGGTACCTGTAAAAAAGGAGAGCTGGCTAATTGTCGCCTAACCAGGCGGTGGCCTCACGGCGGGAGGTGAAGTAGTTGAACTCTACGTGCTCCGGGGGCAGCGTGGTGCCGGCCGAGTAGTTGCCGATCTGGTATTGATACTGGCCTTCAGAAAGCACGGCGGCTATGAAGATGGGGCGGTTGAAGGTGGCCGGAATATCGTTGATGAGCGGGGCCAGGATGTGTTCCTCCTCATCCGTCGGCGGGGCATTGCGCTTGAGGTCGAGCAAGAGCTTGCCGATGTTTTTCTGCAGCATTTCCTCCAGGGCCCGTTGGTAGGCCTGGCCAAACGACACCGAGAGCCGGGTAGCGTTGTAGCTGAGGTGCAGGGTTTCGGTGGCCGGATGGTAGGTGAGGGACGCTTCCGGCGTCTGGTACAGGGTCATGGCGGAGTGAAAACCAGTCAGAACTAAATAAAGTGCAAATTAAACCACACTTAATATTCTGAAATTTGGCCTTTTACGTAATCTGTTGCACACAAAGTTGTCTATAATTTGCGAAATCCTTCGCGTAGGAATACAACTATTTTTTGTCCTGAAGGTTCTGGTGCGCGGGTAACTTCTTCCGGCTGCCGGGCATTACGTACCTTTGCTGCATTTTAGCGGCCTATGTGGAGTAAACTCGCCCTTTTTATTATCAAGAACCGGCGGATTCTGGTCCTGCTCCTGGCCGCTATTACCGTGTTCATGGGCTGGCAGGCCCGCAAAGTCGAAATGACCTACGACTTTGCCCAGGTAGTGCGCCCCGACGACCCGGACATGGTGTACTTCCAGCGCTTCAAGCAGCGGTTTGGGGAAGACGGCAACGTGCTGGTGCTGGGCATGCAGGATAGCTCCGTGTATCAGCTGGGCAACTTCAACGAGCTGCGGCTCCTGACCGATACGCTCAGCAAGGTGGAGGGCGTAAACGGCATTCTGGGCGTGACGCGCCTGCCGCGCCTAGTGAAGGACACCACCACCCAGACGTTCCGGGCGGTGCCCATCTTCCGGCGCTTTCCCCAGACGCAGCTGGAACTCGACTCGCTGATGCGGGTCGTCAACTCCCAGGAGTTCTACAAAGGCCAGCTGATTTCGCCCACAACCGGGGCTACGCTGCTGGCCCTCACCATGGACCCCAAGTACCTGAACTCCTCGCGTCGGGAGGCGGTGATGAAGGAAATTCTGGGCCATGCCGAGCGGTTCCAGCAGAAGACGAGCATCAAGATGCACTACGCCGGCCTGCCCTACGTGCGGGCCACCATGACTACCAAAGTAGCCTCGGAAATGAAGCTGTTCGTGGGCCTCACCATCGTGATGATGGCCCTCACCCTGCTCATGTTCTTCCGCACGTGGTCGGCAGTGGTGTTTCCCCTGCTCATTGTGCTGATGGTGGTGGTGTGGTGCGTGGGCTCTATGGTGCTGCTGGGCTATAAGATTAATCTTCTTACGGGCCTGATTCCGAGCATCATCATCGTCATCGGCATTCCCAACTGCACCTATTTGCTAAGTCGTTACCACTACGACTACCGCAAATCCGGCAACCAGGTGCTGGCCATGACGCGGGTTGTGCGCAAAATCGGGCTGGTCACGCTCATGAACAATACCACCACGGCCATTGGCTTCGTGGTGTTCTGCTTTACCAACATTGCCATTCTGTTTCAGTTTGGGGCGGTAGCCACCATCAACATTTTCGTGGCCTTTGCGGTGTCGTTTATTCTGATGCCGATTGTGTTTACCATTCTGGCGCCCCCCACGCCCAAGCAGCTGGAGCACCTGGAAGCTAAGCCGCTTACCAAGCTGCTGGAGTTCTTCGACTACCTGGTGCTGGAGCGCCGCCGCACGGTCTATCTGGCGGCCCTGGTCTTTTCGGTGCTGGCTGCCGTGGGCGTTACCAAGGTAAAATCGGTGTCGTACATGGTGGATGACCTGCCCAAGGACTCGTCGGTGAACTCCGATCTGAAGTTCTTCGAGCAGCACTTCAACGGCGTGATGCCCCTGGAACTGGTGGTGAATACGGGCAAGAAGCGCGGCATTCTGAAGCTGAAAAACCTGGAGAAGATTGACCGCCTGGAGAAGTTTCTGCGCACCCAGCCGGTGCTGACCACGCCCGTCAGCATCGTCACGTTTCTGAAGGCTGCCACGCAGTCGTTCTACAACGGGGACCCCAGCTACTACCGCCTGCCCGACAACGACGAGAAAAACTTCGTGCTCAGCTACCTGGCCCGCTCCCAGTCGGTGAAAGGAGCCGAGGGGCAGCTCACCAACAAGCTGCTGCGCTCCTTCACCGACAGCACCGGCCAGGAAGCCCGCATCAGCCTTAAGATTGCCGATATCGGGTCCCAGAACCTCGATACGCTCATTAACAACCGCATCAAGCCCGAAATCAACCGCATCTTCAAGGGCACGGGCATGGAGGTAAAGCTCACGGGCACTACTATCCTGTTCACCAAAGGCAATGAGTACCTCATCGGTACGCTCAAGGAAAGCCTTGTTATAGCCTTTGTGCTGGTGGGCCTGGTGGTGCTGATTCTGTTCCGCAGCATTCGGGCGGTATTCTTCACCTTGCTGCCCAACTTCTTCACCCTGCTGCTCACGGGTGGTATTATGGGCTACTTCGGCATCCCGCTCAAGCCCAGCACGGCCCTCATCTTCAGCATAGCCCTGGGCATTGATGGCGACAACTCCATCCATCTGCTGGCCAAGTTTCGCCAGGAAATGGCCGTGAACGGGCGCCGGGTGAAGGCCGCCATCAGCACCACGCTCAGCGAGGCGGGCACCAGCATGATCTACACCAGCATTGTGCTGTTCCTGGGCTTCTCGGTGTTTGCCTTCTCCGAGTTTGGCGGTACCAAGGCCCTGGGCCTGCTCATGTCGGCCTCCCTGCTGATTACCAACTTCTCCAACCTGATACTGCTGCCCTGCCTGCTCGTCACCTTCGAGCACGGGGCCGATGAAGACACGATCAACCAGTCAGGCATCAAGCATTACGACGACAACTACCACGAGGAAGACGACGACCTGGAGCTGAACCTGGGTCGGATGCAGAAAGGGGTCTTGGGGTCTTAGGGTCTTGGGGTCTTAGATAGCGTGCTTGTGTAGCACCGTGCCGAAAGCACAATCCATGACTCTGAATCCCCAGGACCACGCCCATTAAAAACCAAGACCCCAAGACCCTAAGATCCCAAGACCCCAAAAAATGAACTACCCCGAATACAAGCAGCCGCTCAACTATGGCCAGGTTGGTACCGATATCCTGGCGTGGTGGAAGCAGAACGGCATCTTTGAGAAAAGCGTGAGCTCCCGCGAAGGGCAGCCCACCTTCGTGTTCTATGAGGGCCCGCCCTCGGCCAACGGCGCCCCCGGCATCCACCACGTGATGGCCCGGACGGTGAAGGACATCTTCTGCCGCTACCAGACGCTGTTGGGCAAGCAAGTAAACCGCAAAGGCGGCTGGGATACCCATGGCCTGCCCATTGAGCTGCAGGTGGAGAAGGAGCTGGGCATCACCAAGGAGGATATCGGCAAGAAAATCAGCATCGAGGAATACAACCAGCGCTGCCGCGAAACCGTGATGCGCTTCAAGGCCCAGTGGGACGACCTCACCGAGAAAATGGGCTATTGGGTGGACCTCGATGACCCCTACATCACCTTCGAACCCGAGTACATCGAAAGCTGCTGGGCCCTGCTCAAGAAGCTTTACGACAAAGGCTACCTCTACAAAGGCTACACCATCCAGCCCTACTCTCCGGCCGCCGGCACCGGCCTGTCGTCACACGAGCTCAACCAGCCCGGCACCTACCGCGACGTGAAGGACACGACCATCGTGGCCCAGTTCAAGGTAAAGCGGGACGAGAAGTCGGAGAAGCTGTTTGGTGGTCCATCTTGGTTAATCGAGAATACTGACGTATTCATTCTGGCTTGGACTACAACACCTTGGACACTACCAGCCAACACTGCTTTGGCTGTTGGCAAGAACATTCCTTACGTTCTTGTACGCACTATTAATCCTTACACCAAACAGTATATCCGGGTCGTTTTAGCGAAAGCGAGGTTAAAGAGCTACTTCTCTGAATTTACTGAAAATGGCAAGCCTATTCTGCCAACGTACTCAGATTGGGGAAGTCTAGAAAGGCAGATTCCTTGGGAAATAGAAGCCGAATTCACCGGGGTTGACCTCGTGGGCATCAATTACGAGCGGCTGTTCGGGCAGGATAAAGGCTTCCCGGCGTTTGAAGGAGAGGAACGCGCCTTCCGCGTAATTCCCGGCGACTTCGTGACCACCGAAGACGGTACGGGCATCGTGCACATCTCGCCCACGTTTGGCGCCGATGACTTCCGCGTGGCCCAGCAGAATGACATTCCCGCGCTGCTGGTAACCGACGACCAGGGAAAAATCGGCCCTGTGGTAGACCGCACCGGCCGCTACGTAACCCAGATGGGCGAATTCGGCGGGCGCTGGGTGAAAAACTACGATGGCCACGACCAGAGCGGAGCCGACTACAAAACCCTCGACGAAAGCATTGCCATCCGCATGAAAGGCGACGGCACGGCCTTCAAAGTAGAGAAGTACGAGCACACCTACCCGCACTGCTGGCGCACCGATAAGCCCGTGCTGTACTACCCGCTCGACTCCTGGTTTATCAAGACCACGGCGGTGAAGGACCGGCTCATCGAGCTCAACAAGACCATCAACTGGCAACCTGTTACCACTGGCACCGGCCGCTTCGGCAACTGGCTGGAAAACCTGGTCGACTGGAACTTGAGCCGCTCCCGCTACTGGGGCACGCCGCTGCCCATTTGGCGCACCCAGGATGGCACGGAGGAAATCTGCATCGGCTCTATTGCCGAGTTGAGCGCCGAAATCGACAAGGCTGTAGCCGCCGAGGTGATGACGCACAACCCCATTGCTACCGGGGAAATGAAGGATTTGCACCGTCCCTACGTGGATGATGTGTTCCTCGTGTCGCCCAGCGGCCAGCCCATGTACCGCGAAACCGACCTCATCGACGTGTGGTTCGACAGCGGCGCCATGCCCTATGCCCAGTGGCACTATCCGCTGGAAAACAAGGCGCAGTTCGAGAAGAATTTCCCCGCTGATTTCATTGCCGAAGGCGTGGACCAAACCCGGGGCTGGTTCTTCACCCTGCACGCCCTGGCGGTGATGCTGGAGGACTCGGTGGCCTACAAAAATGTAATGGCCAATGGCCTGGTGCTGGACAAGAACGGCAACAAGATGAGCAAGCGCCTCGGCAACGCCATCGACCCGTTCACGACCATCAGCCAGTTCGGCCCCGACGCCACGCGCTGGTACATGATTGCCAACGCCCAGCCCTGGGACAACCTCAAATTCGACCTGAACGGCATCACGGAGGTGCAGCGCCGCTTCTTCGGCACGCTCTTCAACACGTACTCGTTCTACGCCCTCTACGCCAACCTCGACGGCTTCCAGGCCCGTGAGTTCGACCGGGTGCCGTACGCCGAGCTGAGCGAGCTGGACCGCTGGATTCTGAGCAAGCTCCAGTCGCTGATTGTGGAAGTGCGCGGCTATTACGATGGCTACGACCCCACCAAGGCTGCCCGCGCCATCCAGGACTTCGTGACCGACCAGCTTTCCAACTGGCACGTGCGCCTCTCGCGTCGCCGTTTCTGGAAAGGCGAGCTGACCGCTGATAAAAAGGCCGCCTACGAAACCCTACAGGAATGCCTCGTGGTGGTGGCCCAGCTCATGGCCCCCATTGCGCCCTTCTTCGCCGAGTGGCTCTACAAGAACATGACGGACGGCATGCGCGAAGAGGCAGTGGCTAAGAACACGCCTTTGGCCCCCGAATCGGTGCACCTGACGCTGCTGGTGCAGGCCGATGAAACCCGCATCGACAAGGCGCTGGAAGAGCGGATGGAGCTGGCCCAACGCATTTCTTCGCTCACGCACTCCATGCGCAAGAAGTCGGTGCTGAAGGTGCGCCAGCCATTGCAGCGCATTCTGGTGCCAGTGTTCAACGACACCACCCGGGAGCAGGTAGGCAAAGTAGAAGACCTGATCTGTGCCGAGGTAAACGTGAAGCACGTGGAGTTCCTCGACGATACCAGCGGGGTGCTCGTGAAGTCGGTGAAGCCCAACTTCAAGCGCCTCGGTCAGCAGTATGGGGCCAAGTTGAAAGCCGTAGGAGCCCGCATTCAGCAGATGACGGCCGAGGAAATCAGCACCCTCGAAAAGACTGGCCAGCTGGCGGTGGAAATCGACGGGGAAGCCTATACCCTAGCCCCCGACGACGTGGAAATCCGCACCCAGGATTTGCCCGGCTGGCTGGTGGCCACCGACGGCCCACTTACGGTGGCCCTCGACCTAACCCTCACCGAGGAGCTGCGCCAGGAAGGCATGGCCCGCGAGCTGGTGAACCGCCTCCAGAACCTGCGCAAAGACAGCGGCCTGGAAGTACAGGACAAAATCCGCGTGACGCTGCAGCAGCAACCCGAGCTAGAAGCCGCCGTGCAGTCGTTCGGCGACTATATCCGGGAAGAAGTGCAGGCGCTGGCCCTGGATTTCGCCCCGGAAATCAGCGGGGGCTCGGTGCTCGAATTCGACGAGTACAACGTGCCCGTGCAGCTGGAAGTCGCAAACGGCTAAGTGTCAGGTGCCAACCGACTCCGTGAAAAGGTCGGTTGGCACACCGGCGCACAAAGCTTTCCGGCAGGCCGTCACATCGGTTAAAAAGGGCACAAAAGGCCCGAAAAATATATACTGGGGCTCCGAAGCAGAGTGAGGTGTCGCCGGCCGGAAAGTCTAAAATTCTTCGTCACTTTGTGCTACGAGAGGGGAGAGGTTCCGAGTCTGACAGAGCGTCAGGGCGAAGTCTCACTTCTAACCTCTCACTTCTACCGAATGAAATACTGGAAATACTACCTCGTGGCGCTGCTGGTCATCGTCATTGATCAGCTTTCGAAGTGGGCTGTACACCGCTACATGCCCCTGGGGGTGGCGGGCGAAATCCCGCTGCTCGGCGACTGGTTTAAGCTGCACTACACGCTCAACCCAGGCATGGCCTTCGGGGTAGAACTGCCGCCGCCCTACGGCAAGATCCTGCTGACCAGCTTCCGTCTGGTGGCCGTAACGGGCATTGCCTACTACATCTACCGCCTCTGGAAACAGCAGGCGCCTAAAGGCCTGTTGGTGTGCGTAGCCATGATTTTGGGCGGCGCTTTGGGCAACGTCATTGATTCTATCTTCTACGGCATTCTCTACAACAATGCGCCGTTTAATGCCCCTACGCCGTGGTTTCACGGGCAGGTAATCGACATGTTGTACGTGGACATCTACGAAGGCTTCCTACCCGCTTCCTGGCCGCTGGTGGGCGGCACGCATCTGTCGCTGTGGCCCATTTTCAACATTGCCGATTCGGCCATCTTCGTGGGCGTGGCCTGCATTCTACTCTTTCAAAGCAAGTTTTTCAGCCAGCACGATGACAGCCACCCGCTGGCCGCCGATGACGTAGCCGCCGCCCAGGCCCGCCACGATGCCGGAGCTACTGATGTACGATAGGTCCGTTTGACTACCTGGTAAAAGGCCCGCTGGATAGCTCTAGCGGGCCTTTTTGCTTACTATTTTACCTGTTATCCTGAGCTCAGCGAAGGACCTTATTGTGCCTTGATAGCAACTGGACGGCGTTGTTCACGCGTGAAAAGGTCCTTCGCTGCGCTCAGGATGACAGGAGGAAGTGTAGTGTATCTTTACATACTTGTCTGTCTATCTGCTATGTCTCAGCCCCTGCTTTCCGTCCGCAACCTCACCATCGATTTTCAGAGCCACCGCGGCAACACGCGGGCCGTGGCGGATATTTCCTTTGACCTGCGACGGGGCGAAACGCTGGCCATTGTGGGCGAATCGGGCTCGGGCAAATCGGTAACGTCGTTAGCCTTGATGGGGCTGATTCCCTTGCCCCCCGGCCAGATTGTGAGCGGCGAGGCTCGGTTTCAGAGTGAGGCGCTGGGGGAGGTAGACCTGCTGAAACTACCCGAGGAGCAGCTCCAGAAGGTCCGTGGCAACGACATCGGCATGATCTTTCAGGAGCCAATGACGTCCCTGAACCCGGTGTATACCTGTGGGCACCAAGTGGTGGAGGCCCTGCGCCTGCACACCCCGCTCACGGAAAAGGAGGCCGAGGCCCGCACCGTGGAGCTGTTTACCATGGCCCAGCTCCCGCGCCCGGAGAAGATCTTCAAAAGCTACCCGCACGAAATCAGCGGTGGCCAGAAGCAGCGCGTGATGATAGCCATGGCCATGGCCTGTAACCCCGCCATCCTCATTGCCGACGAGCCTACAACGGCCCTTGACGTGACGGTGCAGGCCCGCATGCTCCGCCTCATCGACGACCTACGCCGCGAGCATCACACGGCCGTCATCTTCATCACCCACGACCTGGGCGTAGTGGCCGAAATAGCCGACCGCATCCTGGTCATGTACCGGGGCCGCGTGGTGGAGCAAGGCCCCGTCCTCGACATCTTCACCAATCCCCAGCATCCGTACACCAAAGGCTTGCTGGCCTGCCGCCCAAAACTTTCGGTAGGCCGCAAAAAACTTCCCGTAGTCGCCGATTTTATGCAGGAAACGGCCGATGGAAGCTTCATCAGCACTGAAACCGCGGCGGCGCAAGTAGCTGAGGGATACCAAGCTCATGAGTCAACTACAGCCTCTCAAAACAGCCCTGACACCGCCAAAACGTTCCCCGTGGAACATTCTGTTTCACGCCCCGAAGCTCCCGCTTTCGGCCTGGAGAATGCTCCTGGCCTAGAGTCCGGCCAGCCATTGCCATTGGATGCTGCTGCTTTGATTGGAGCGAAAAATCTGGCGCCTAGCCCTGCTACCGGAGTAACTCCCGACGCTGCCAGTGGCCAGCTGCCAACCGCAACCCAACTCAGCATCCCTGTACAGAACGGCACCAACCAAGCCCCCAAGCCCCTAAGCCCCCAAGTCCCTCTTCTAAGCGTCCAAAACCTCAACGTTTATTTTCCCATCCGCAAGGGCTTCTTCAACCGCAAGCCGGAGTTTGTGCGGGCGGTGGATGGGGTAAGCTTCGATATTTACCCGGGCGAAACGGTGGGACTAGTAGGGGAGTCGGGCTGCGGCAAGACCACCCTGGGGCGTACCATTCTGCGACTGGTGGAGCCTACTTCGGGGAGCATTCTGTTTGAAGACGTCGACCTGGCCAAGCTACCGGCCGAGCAGCTGCGGCGGCGGCGGCGGGAGTTTCAGATGGTGTTTCAAGACCCCTACGCGGCCCTCAACCCGATGATGACCGTAGGCGAAGCCATTCTGGAACCCATGCGCGTGCACGGTGTGGGTGGCACCAAGCAGGAGCAGAAAGCCCGGGTGCTGGAACTGCTGCGCACCGTGGGCCTGAAGGAGGAGCACTACCTGCGCTACCCCCACGAGTTCAGCGGGGGCCAGCGCCAGCGCATCTGCATTGCCCGCGCCCTGGCCCTGCAGCCCAAGTGCATTATCTGCGACGAGTCCGTATCGGCTCTCGACGTATCGGTGCAGGCTCAGGTGCTCAACCTGCTCAACGACCTCAAGCGCGAGTTTGGCATCACCTACCTGTTTATCACCCACGACCTCTCCGTGGCCCGCTTCATGAGCGACCGGCTGCTGGTGATGCGCCAGGGCCAGATTGTGGAAAGCGGTCCGGCCGCCGAGGTCTACGCCAACCCCCAGCACGAGTACACCCGTCAACTCCTGAACGCCATTCCTAAAGACACCCCCGCCGACATCCGGGCCGCCGTGGCTAGCCGGGCGTAGGAGGGAAGCTGCCGTTTTGTGAGTCATTAGTTCCCTCAGCGGCCAACCCTGTCGCTTGCTGAACAACGAATATGCGTATCGTCTATCCTTCTCTGCCCTACGAGCCCCGCATAGTAGATCCGCTATGGGAGTCGGAGTACACCTGGGCGCGACAACAGGGCTGGACTGTGGAGCTGTACGATATGGAAACTCAGCGGCTGTGGCCTCTAGCCCCGGCGGCAACCCCGGCACTATATCGTGGCTGGATGCTTTCTGAAGCCGAGTACGCCTCTTTGGCGCAACGGACTCCCTTGCTGGTGCCAGCGGACAGCTACTTGTCTTCTCACCAGGCAACGGGTTGGTATCCGGCCGTGCAGAGCTTCACGTTTCCGAGCCGTTTCCAGCTGGCTAATGAAGTGCCGGATTTTTCAAATGGCCAATCCTACTTTGTGAAAGGGCTGGTAAAGTCCTTTGGGGATGATTCCCTAGTGAGGTCAGACATACAATGGCAGCAGCTTTGCCAACGACATGAACTAATGCCCGACGAACTGCTGTTTGTGCGGCAGTACGTGCCCTTAACCGCTGATTCGGAGCGACGCTTCTTTGTGGTAGCCGGTACTGCTTACGGAGCCGAAAAGACCAGCCTGCCAACTGCGCTGCAGCCCGTGCTGGACGCGCTGAAACCCCGCCTGTTTTATAGCCTTGACGTAGCGCTGACGCAGGCCGGAGTCCCGGTGGTAGTGGAAGTAGGCGACGGGCAGGTATCTGACCTGAAGGAATGGACGCTGGTCGATTTTGGTGCTTCGGTCCTCCGTTCCCTGGCCGCCGTAACGTAACGGTAACAGGCTATTTTTTGATCGGCAATAGTTATTGCCCGCTATATTCCGTAGTATCCCTGCAAAGCCCGTAACACGGCTTGCAAATTTCACCCCGGAAAGCACCTGATCCGGCCGCTTTCTATTTTACTTAACCCCGCCGCCTACGAAAAAGACACCCACTGGCGGCCCGTTTTCTACATGAAAGAAAAAGACGAATCCGCCGCCCCCCGCGCCTCCCGCGCGAAGGCAGCCCGTGGCGACCAAGCCACTCCCATTTCCAAAGACCTCGTGTTTCGCGTGTTCCGCGACAACCCGGGCAAAGTTTTATCCTACCGTCAGCTTTCCCGCCGCCTGGGCGTGGCCACCAAGGAGCAGCGCGAAGACGTGTTTGCGCACCTCAAGAGCCTGAAGAAATCCGGCCAGCTTACCCTGCTGCAGAACGACGACTACCGCCTGACCGATGCCAGTACCGCGCAAGCCGCTACGGAGCCCGCCAGCGGCCGCAAAACCCGCAAAAACGACCGGGAGCCATTCGCCGCCGGCCACCGCGGTGGCCGACCCGCCGAGCTGGTAGGGCAAGACCCCGTGGTACACCGTCGCCGCGAAGCCGGGTTTGATTTTCCCGACGCCGATGCGCCCACCACCCCGCGCCGCGCTGGCCGCTCCGAAGGGGGCGACACCATCACCGGCACCGTGGCCCTGGCTACCGACAAGTATGCCTTCATCATCTCCGAGGAAAGCGAGCAGGATGTGCGCGTGTTCACCGACCGGCTGAAGTTTGCCATGCACGGCGACACCGTGCGCCTGCGCCTGCGCGGCTCCCGCGACGGCCGCCCCGTGGGCGACGTGGTGGAAGTCCTCAACCGGGTGCGCCCCGAGATTGTGGGGCGCCTCTACCTGAAAGGCGGCATTGGCTTCGTGAAGCCCGACAACCGCAAGCTCTACTTCGACGTGTTCGTGCCCTTCGAGAACCTGCACGGCGCCAACCACGGCGAGAAGGTGCTGGTGCGCATCACCGAGTTTCCGGAGCATGATGCCGGCCGCCAGCCCGTGGGCGAGGTAGCACGTAGCTTCGGTCAGGCCGGCGAGAACGAAGCCGAAATCAACGCCATCATGGCCGAGTTTGGGCTGCCGTTTGAGTTCCCCGCTGAGGTAGAGGCGGAGTCGGAAAGCATTCCGCTGGAAATACCGGCCGGCGAGATTGAGCGCCGCCGCGACTTCCGCCACATCACCACCTTCACCATCGACCCCGTCGATGCCAAGGACTTCGACGATGCCCTGTCGATTCAGAAGCTCGAAAACGGGCATTGGGAAATTGGCGTGCACATTGCCGACGTAACGCACTATGTGCGGCCCGGTATGGCCCTGGAAAAGGAAGCCCGCTACCGCGCTACCTCCGTGTACCTGGTAGACCGCGTGATTCCGATGCTGCCGGAGCGCCTTTCCAACGGCCTCTGCTCCCTGCGCCCCAACGAGGACAAGCTTACCTTCTCGGCCGTGTTCGAGCTGGACGAGAACGGCAAGCTCTACAACTCCTGGTTTGGCAAAACCATCATCCACTCCGACCGCCGCTTCGCCTACGAAGATGCCCAGGAGCGCATCGAAGGGTTGGAAGCTGACTACACGGCCGAAATCCAGCTGATGAACTCCATTGCCAAGAAGCTCTGCGCCCAGCGCTTCAAGCAGGGCGCCATTAGCTTCGAAACCCAGGAAGTGAAGTTCAAGCTCGACGCCGACGGCAAGCCGCTGGGTGTGTACGTGAAGGAGCGCAAGGACGCGCACAAGATGATTGAGGAGTTCATGCTGCTGGCCAACCGCAAGGTGGCCGAGTTCGTGTTCAAGCTCAAGAACCGCAAGCCGCGCTACACCATGGTCTACCGGGTGCACGACGCCCCCGACGAGGAGCGCCTGCAGAACTTTGCCCTCTTTGCTCAGAAGTTTGGCCACCAGCTCGACCTATCCAACCCCAAAAAGCTGAGCGCCGAGCTCAACGATTTGAGCAGTGAAGTGGTGGGCCGGCCCGAGCAGAACGTCATCCAGACGCTGGCTATCCGGACCATGGCCAAGGCCACGTACACCACCGACCCGCGCGGCCACTTTGGTCTGGCCTTTGAGCATTACTCGCACTTTACCTCGCCCATCCGGCGCTACCCCGACATGATGGCGCACCGCCTGCTGGAGCACTACCTAGAAGGCGGCAAGAACGTGGAAGTGGAGCCCATTGAGGAAGAGTGCAAGCACTCCTCGGAGCGCGAGAAGCTGGCCGCCAATGCCGAGCGCGCCAGCATCAAGTACAAGCAAGTAGAGTTCCTGCAGGACCGCGTGGGCGAGCAGTTCACCGGCGTGGTATCGGGCCTCACCGACTGGGGCGTGTACGTGGAAATCGAGGAAAACAAGTGCGAGGGTATGGTGCGCATTGCCGACATCCCCGGCGACTTCTACGAACTGGACAAAGACAACTACCGCCTCGTAGGTCAGCACACCAAGCGCATCATCCAGTTCGGCGACGAACTGCAGGTGGTGGTGAAAGCCGCCAACCTGCTTGACCGTACCATCGACTTCGAGCTGGTGGACAACCGTCCCGACTCGGTGAAGCGCCGCGAGCAGGAGGAGCGCCAGAGCCGCCGCGGCTACCGCCCCGAGCGCAGCAGCAAAGGCGGCCGGCCCGGCGGGAAGTCGGGCGGTGGCGGCAACCGCCGCCGGTAAGAAAAGCTGTTATTCGAGGCTAGGGAATCAATCCGGCCTGAGTAATGCACAAAGTACCTGCCTAAGAAAAAAGTCCTTGCTGTATCATACAGCAAGGACTTTTTTCTTAGGCGTATTCTGGTTTACCGAAACGTGTAGGGAATAGTTATTTCCATAGCCCGGGCATTGCCATTACAGCCTCCTGGCTGGAAGGCTGCCGGCAGGCTATTGATGGCGCTGATCATGGCGGCATCATAGGCAGGGGCAAGGCCGTTGCCGGGCTTGATATGTACATTGCTTACCCCTCCGGTGGTCAGGACTACAAAGCTGACTTGAACTGTACCCCGCTGGCGCGGGCCGCTGGGTCGTTTGATTTTCTTTCTCAGTAGCTCGTCTAGGGCCTCCTGGCCGCCTGCGAAGCTGGGCAGACACTGCACATGCAGTAGTTTCCCATCAGAGGTTGTGAAGCTTGGACTAGAAGTGGTGTCCCGCTGTGCTTTTTTGGTGGGTGCCCTATCCAGAGCGGGCTTAGCTACTGGTGCAGGCTTGCTGGCCTCCCACTGGTTGTAGGAGTTTTGAGCATAAGTGGCCTGAGCCGTGAAAAGAAGGAGGCAGATACTGAAGAATAGGCGGGCAAGCATAGCAGTAGAGAATGAGACGAGGATAACGTGCCTATGCCCGCGGTAGTGCATAACCCTGCTTTGGTGTTTGCTGTTGATTGGCTTCCGCTGCTTCGCTTGCGCCGCCGTACCTTGCCTGTCCGAACCTCGACCTTTTTCCGTGGACCTGTCTTACTTCACCAATAAACTTTCTGCCGGCCTCGCCGAACTGCGCTACGGCGACCAGCCTATCAGCCTCTACGAGCCCATCCGCTACATCATGGGCCTGGGCGGGAAGCGCATCCGGCCCCTACTTACCCTGCTTGGCGCCCACCTCTTCACCGACGACCTCGACGCCATAGTGAAGCCCGCGCTGGCTACGGAGGTCTTCCATAACTTCACTTTGCTCCACGACGACCTGATGGACCAGGCGCCCTTGCGCCGCGGCCAGGCTACCGTGCACGAGAAGTGGAACCCCAATGTGGCTATTCTCTCAGGTGACGTGATGCTGGTGCGGGCCTACGAGCTGCTGTTCGATATCCGTCCCGAGCTGCTGGCCCACGTGCTGCGCCGCTTTTCCCAAACGGCCGCCGAGGTGTGCGAAGGCCAGCAGTGGGATATGAACTTCGAAACGGAAACCGAGGTCAGCATTGCGCAGTACCTCGACATGATTCGGCTGAAGACGGCCGTGCTATTGGGCTTTGCCCTGGAGCTGGGCGCTTTGCTGGGCGGCGCCTCCCGCGAGGATGCCGACCACCTGCGCCAGTTTGGCGTAGGCATCGGCCTAGCATTCCAGCTGCGCGACGATCTGCTCGACGTGTACGGCGACGCAGCCACCTTCGGCAAGCGCGTGGGCGGCGACATCGTCAGTGATAAGAAGACCTACCTGCTGCTTACCGCCCAGGCCCAGGCCAACGCCGCCCAGCGCGCTGTATTGGCCCAGCACATCGGCCAGCCCGTGCCCGATGCCGAAGCCAAGGTGCAGGCCGTGCGCGCCGTGTACGATGAGCTCGAAATACGCCCCCAGACGGAGCAGCTCATCAACAAGTACTTCCTGGATGCTTTGCAGCACCTGGAGCGCGTGGTGGCCCCCGAAACGCGCAAAAAACCGCTCCACCAGTTGGCTTTGCAGCTGTTGGAGCGCGAGAGCTAGGTTCGTATCGATTCGGCCTGCTTTGTTACCTAACCTCTTGGCTTATGCCTTTTCTTAATCCGGCGCTTATCCTGATTGCGCTGACGGCCGGTATTTCGGTCTATGCCTGGTCGAACCGCAGCTTGCTGGAAAGCTGGATTTTCACTCCCTTTCTGGTGGAGCGCAAACGGCAGTGGTACCGGTTTATCACCTCGGGCTTTCTGCACGCCAACTTCGCCCACCTCTTTTTCAACCTTTTTGCCTTCTATTCCTTCAGCCCAATGGTGCAGCAGGAGTACGCCAGCCGCTATGGGCTGGCGGGCGGAACCTGGTGCTTTTTGCTTCTGTACCTGGGGGCTATTATCGTATCGGATATTCCTACATTCCTGCGCCACCGCAACAACCCCGGCTACTCCAGCCTGGGCGCTTCGGGTGGAGTGTCGGCGGTGGTATTTGCCAGCGTGTTGTTTTCCCCCGTGGCAGAATCCGGGGGCGGTATCTACATCTTTCCCTTGCCCATTCCGATCCAGCCCTTTGTGTTTGGGTTGCTTTACCTCGCGTATTCCTACTACATGGGCCGTCAGCAGGGCGACAACATCAACCACGACGCGCACTTCTACGGCGCGCTATTTGGAGTAGTCTTTTCTTTGTTGCTCGCTCCCTCGGCTGCCGCAGAATTTGTGCAAAAAGTACTTGAGTATTTAAGTAATGTACTGTAAATCAGAATATTATATAAATTATAGACTGTTCGCTATATCCATTCCGGTAAATGCGGCGTAGAAAGGGCCATTCACCCTTTTCTCTCTACTCCCATGAACAGACTAGCAACCTTGACCCAACGTTGGTCCTTACTGTCCTTCTCTCTTTTCCTTACTCTATCCACGGTCCTCAGCAGCTGCTCTGGCCGCCGTTCAGATGGCTCACTAACCATCTTTGGGGTGGTTTACCTGTTATTAGCCGTAGCCGCCGTTATCAGTCTGTTTAAACAAGACTGGTCTTTGGGTAAGAAGCTTCTTTGGGGGGCCATCATTTGGTTCTTCCCTTTTGGTGGTTCTATCATTTACTTCCTCTTCTCAGGTCGAAAATAAGAATCCACTGACCGCATAAGAAAGGCCCAGTACCGTTTTGGTGCTGGGCCTTTTTTTGGTTACCCCTCTTTCCTGCCTTCAACGGCTAAGCAGCTTGCTCTTCTCCATGCGGGCAACGTGCTTCAGAATTTCCCCAGTGTTGGTGATTTCGGTAGCCTGCCAATAGTCGCCTTGGTTGCGCATCTTCACCTCCACAACTACCGTGGTATCGTAGCGCGGCTGCGTGAATTCCAGCCCCAAGAATGCCTGCTCGCCTTCTTCCCGGCTATACTTGAGACCTTTGAACTTGCTGTCGGGGCTGACTACTTTGCCGGCCAACCCCAGGATCGAAACGTTTACTGCGTGCTTAGGGGCTGCTGCTTCCAGCGAGCCGGTAGCAATGTACTGCTCCACTTCGCGCCGGGCGGCTTTCGTGAGCTGCGGCTTTATCAGCCCGAGGGCGCCCTTCATAGCCAGTCCTCCTGGATTGAGCACACCCAGTACCGAGCCTTGGGTAGTTATCTGGTCTACTAAACTGCCCGTTACACTCTCCACATCCACGTAGCGGGCAAAGGTGGTGGCATCGTGGCTCTGCGCAGCTTTGGCCGCCTGCATCAGGGAGTATTCGGGGCTGCCCACCACATGGCGGTAGTAGAGGTAGCCGCCGATCAGTACGCCGGCCAACACCAGGGCTATTACGATTTTCTTCATCTGCGTAGTACGAGTAGAGTGAATAGTTAGCGTGTGCGTATACTTCGTAAAGGCCTCTGTAAAAGAACCGGCTCTTGCTTTCTGACCTCACCAAGGGGCGAAAATATATGCTCAATTCATCGGTTTTCCCAGTTATCCATGGCCACCGCGGGTGCCGGGGGCTCTACCCCGAAAACACGCTGCCGGCTTTTCGGCACGCGGTTACGCTCGGCGTTGAGGTACTAGAGCTTGATGTTGTTATTTCCGCCGATAGCCAAGTAGTGGTTTCGCACGAGCCGTGGATGTTGTCAGCTATCTGTCGTACGCCGGCTGGCCAGCCGATTGCCCCGGACGAGCAGCTGCAACACAATCTATATGCGCTATCCTACCCCGAGATTCGCCGCTACGACTGCGGCTCAACCCGGCACCCAGCCTTCCCGGCGCAGCAAAGCGTGCCGGCCTACAAGCCCCTGCTGCGGGAAGTAATTCAGGATGTAGACCGTTTGTCGCTGGCGTTAGGTAGGCCGCTGGTGCGCTTTAGCGTGGAGCTGAAAAGTGAGCCGGCGGGGGAGGGGCATTTCCAACCCCCGCCCCGGCAGTTCCTCGACTTGGTTGTGCGTGAGCTGCAGGCCCTGCAGGTACTTGCTCGCACAACTTTGTTGTGTTTCGACAAACGCATTCTGCAGCTGGCGCATCAGCTGCTTCCGGGTATGGCTGTATGCTTGCTCGTTGAAGACAAGCAGCCGCATGCTGACCACCTGCAGGAGCTAGGCTTTGTACCCACTGTGTATGGCCCCAACTTCCCCTTGGTGTCTTCTGAGCTTGTAACAGACCTGAATGAGCTCGGTATACAGCTTGTTCCCTGGACGGTGAATGAGTACCCCGACTTCCACCGCCTATTGGCATTTCATCCGGCGGGCATTACAACGGATTATCCGGACCGTTTTCTCTTGGCTAGTCATTAGTAGGTTTTGCTAACGGTAGGCCATTCGTACCCCTATGTACGCTTTGGAGGGTTACTCCGGGCCTTTGTATCACAAGTCGTAAAGAGTTTACGGCGCTCAGCGTTACGTATTACGCTGTGTAAAATGTAAAACCATTAATAATTTACACTGTAACGTAATGTGTGTACTATTTCATGTGTATCATAAAATGTATCTTATGGTATTTCATCTGTTACTATTACTTGTATTGCTGAAACACATTCATCATCTTTACACTTTGTATCAATCTTACGACTCTGTTTATGCCGCATCAGGGCGAAATACTGCAGGAAGCCATTAAAAACAGCGGAATTTCGATTACCCGTATCGTGGACGAATTGGGTATTACACGTCCTACTATCTATCGTAAATTCAAAGATGAAACACTTGATTACGCTTTCGTAAAGCGCGTCGGTGAAATAATTTCTCATGATTTTTCGAACGATTTTACAGTCGTGCAACAAGCTTCGTTGCCTTTTACAGTTACACATAATGTTACAAACAGTAATATTACACTTGATAAGCCTGTAACACATCGTCAGGCTGTTACACAATCTGCTGATTCTGATCCTGCTAAACAGCTTCTGGCCCTACAGCAGAAGTATATTGCCCTGCTCGAAGCGTACAATGAGCTTTTGCTGAAAGTGTATGGACCGAAGTGAACAAAAGTGTTCCACGTGAAACATTTTTGTTCGCCGTCAGTAGCGTGCCCAGGGTTTCAGTTAAGGTGAAAATTGTTACAGCCTCAATTAAACACTGACTACAAGGCAGGCTTGTAAGTATTGGTAAGACACCGACACGTGGGGCCCCTTTTCTGAAAAATCATCCCTAGAATGACCGCCTCAACTCCTCAGCTTGACTACCGGCCAGTGGCCTATTCCCGCGTTACCCTCACCGAGCTGATGATTCCGGCATACGCGAATTTCGGTGGAAAAATTCACGGCGGTATCCTGCTTTCCTTGATGGATAAGGTGGCGTACGCTGCGGCATCTAAGCACGCCGGCGCCTACTGTGTTACCGTGAGTGTGGATGGGGTAAACTTCCTGCAGCCGGTAGAAGTGGGGGAGTTGGTCTCCCTGCTGGCCTCGGTAAACTACGTGGGCCGTACTTCCCTACTGGTAGGCATAAAGGTCATAGCCGAGGATGTGCGCACGGGCTCAGTGAAGCATACCAACACCAGCTACTTTACCATGGTGGCGAAGAATGACGAAGGCCGGCCCACGCCGGTGCCCGGCCTCCTGCTCGAAACGCCGGAAGACACGCGCCGGTTTATGGAGGCCATTAAACGCCGGGAAGTAAAAGAGCAGTACCGCCTGGAGTTTGATAATGCCAGAACCCGGTTGGATGCCGAGCAGAATTTGCATCTGTTAGACAAGGAGCGTTGCCGCCTTGGCTACGTGCCAACCCCAGGGTAAAAGCCAGGGTGATGGTGACGGTAGCTAGGCCTAACTAAACCAGCACAGTTGTCGGTAGCAGCCAAGCTAAGAGCTGGCCTGGCTTTAGCAAGCAGTTAAATGCTAGGAGCTGACTATGCCTGTGTCTGAAGCCAGTCCTGCCGAGTTGGCTTCAGACACAGGCATACCTAAGTGCCCAAGGCACCGCAGTCATTGGCGGTCTACCTCGGTAAGGCAACAGGAAGAAAAAAGAAGGGAGAAGGGCTAAAGGAAGATAACCTCTTTGATAACCTCGGAGCCTACCTCAGCATTCAGGTTGGCCAGCACCTGGGTCTTAGCCATGAAAAGCTCATGCTTAAGTGGGGCCGAGGAGAGCCGCACGAAGAGTTTACTGTTGCTAACGTATACCTGCTGGGTTTTCATGGCTACGGCCTTGCCCATTACCCGCTCCCAGCTAGCAACCACCGTTACCTCATCTAGCTTACCCTGCAGGCGGTAAGCCCGCAGCAAAGCAGCAATTCCATCCTTGAGCGGAACGATATCCGACTGACGGGAATTCTCGGAATTGTAAGGTTTTTTAAATGCCATTGCCTTTATTAACGCGCGAAAGTGTGGGGCGCAGGGGAGTAGACAAAGGTAGGCGACAAAGCAGCTAAAGCGGTTGCACCGTTCCCGATTCAACCCGAAAACGACGGATATCATCCGAGAGGGAAGCAAGTACCCGGTCGGTGCGCTCAAGGTGGGTATCGGTTAGAAAAATCTGCCCGAAAGTGTGGTTGGCTACTAACTGCATCAGGCGGGTAATACGCTTCTCGTCGAGCCGGTCGAAGATGTCGTCGAGCAGGAGTAGGGGTTTGTGCTGCTTGCGCTGAGCCAGGACCTCAAACTGGGCCAGCTTAAGGGCAATGGCAAAAGACTTCTGCTGACCCTGGGAGCCGTACCCCTTCACCGCCCGCTCATCCATCAGGAAAGTGAAGTCGTCGCGGTGAGGGCCAAGGGTGGTGCGCTGCAGGCTGAGGTCCCGGCGCTCCTGCAGGCGAAGGAGCTTGAGGAAATCGGTACCGGGCAGTTCGCTCTTATAGGTTAGCGTCACCTGCTCCCGGGAGTCGGCTAGCTGCTCGTAGTGCCGCTGGAAGACGGGCTCAAACTCCGTGAGAAACTCCTGTCGACGCGCTACCAACTGCTCGCCCAGGGGGGCCAACTGATCATCCAACACCAGCAGGTATTCCCGATCGTAGCCGGCTTGCCGCTCAGCTGCCAGCTTGAGCAAGGAATTGCGCTGCTTCAAGGCGTGCGAGTAGCGAATGAGGTTTTCCAGATACTCGTGGTCGAGCTGGGAAATGAGGCTGTCGAAGTACTTGCGCCTTTCCTCGCTGCCCTGCCGGATAAGGTCCGTGTCGTAAGGCGAGATAAGCACCACGGGGTAGCGGCCGATATGGTCGGACACCCGTTCGTAGGCCTGCTTGTTGTGAGTGACTACCTTTTTCTGACCCAGGCGCAAACTGCATTGGATTGTTTCGGGCTTCTGGTCAGGAGCCTCAAAACGGCCCTTCACCACGAAGAACTCTTCTCCCTGCCGAATGCTCTGGGCATCGGCAGAAGTAAACGCGCTTTTGGTGAGTGATAAGTAGTGAATAGCATCCAGCAGGTTAGTCTTACCACTTCCGTTGTCGCCCACAAAGCAGTTGATGTGGGGGGAGAAGCTCAGATTGGCTTCTTCGTAGTTTTTGAAGAAGAGTAAGTGGAGGCTATGTAGTATCATGCTTGGGTTCGGAATTGAAATCCTTTTACGTACTTTCGCATCCCAAACGCGAACAACCGAAAGCAAGATGGCGGAGACGAAAGTAAAGGGTGCTCAGAAGGCTTCCAATTCGACGAAAAAAACGTCGGCCCCCAAAGCTGCCGCCAAAGGCACAGCTACCGAAACCGTGAAGCAGCCCGACCCGGTACTGCCCATCGCAAACGGCGAAGCGGCAGCAGCCACCGGCGCGCCCAAAGCAACCACTCCGGCTCAGCCGGAATTCCCGAAGGAAACCTACCTGCGCTGGTATGAGCAAATGCAGCTCATGCGCAAGTTCGAAGAAAAGGCTGGCCAGCTCTACGGCCAGCAAAAGATCAAAGGCTTCTGCCACCTCTATATTGGCCAGGAAGCCTGCGTAGCCGGCGCCGTATCGGCCCTGACGAAGGACGACAAGTGGATAACCGCTTACCGAGACCACGCGCACCCGCTGGCCTTAGGTACGTCGCCGAACGCCATCATGGCCGAGCTGTATGCCAAGGCCACGGGCTGCTCGAAAGGCAAAGGCGGCTCCATGCACATGTTCGATAAGGAGGTGAACTTCATTGGCGGCCACGGCATCGTGGGAGCCCAGGTTCCCATGGGCGCGGGCATTGCCTTTGCTGAGAAGTACAACAAAACCGGCAACCTCTGCATCTGCTACATGGGCGACGGCGCCGTGCGCCAGGGCGCCCTGCACGAGGCCTTCAACATGGCCATGCTGTGGAAGCTGCCCGTCATCTTCGTGGTAGAAAACAACGGCTACGCCATGGGCACTTCCGTACAGCGAACCTCGAACGTGACTGAGTTGTACACGATGGGGGAGAGCTACGATATGCCCGCCGAGCCCGTGAATGCCATGAGCGTGGAGGACGTGCACAACGCCGTGGCCCGCGCCGCCGAACGCGCCCGGGCCGGGGAAGGCCCCACGTTCCTGGAGTTTAAAACCTACCGCTACAAAGGCCACTCCATGAGTGACCCGGCCAAGTACCGCACCAAAGAGGAGCTGGAAGACTACCGCTCCCGCGACGCCATTGAGGCCGTACGCCATACTATCCTGACCCACAATATGGCCTCGGAAGAAGATCTGGCGGCCATCGACGAGAAGATCAAGGCGCAGGTGCTGGAGTCGGTAGAGTTTGCTGAGAACTCGCCGTTCCCCACGGCCGATGAGCTGTACAAAGACGTGTACGTGCAGCAGGATTACCCCTACATTCACGACTAACCTGCCCGGCCTCAACCCGCAGCTCGTCGCTATTTTTGAACTTACCTAATGTCTAAGATTCCCTACACGCGAAACAGCCCGCTGAATCGCCCGCAGCAAACCCCGGTGCCAGCTGACCCTAACCAGCCGGCCCAGCAAGAGTTCGTGCCCGAGCATCCTCTGCTCGAGGACCCAGATGCTCTGGCGGCTCGCCTTGCCAACTCCGAGGACTTTCTTCGTCGCAACAAGAATATCCTCTTGGGCTTGCTGACGGTAGTGGTGCTGGCAGTGGTAGGGGGATTTGGCTGGTATATCTGGCGGGGCAAGCAGGATGAGAAAGCGCAGGCGGAGCTCTTCCAGGCAGTAACCTACTGGGAAGCTGACTCGCTCAACAAAGCGCTGAAAGGCGACGGGCAGTACCGTGGGCTGGAAGCTGTAGCTAACGACTACAACGGCACGAAAGCGGGCAACCTGGCTAACTTCTACGCTGGCGTAGCCTCGCTGAAAGCGGGCAAGTACCAGCAAGCCGCCGATTACCTGGAAGACTTCAGCTCCGATGACTTGCTGTTGCAGGCCCGTGCCTACGCCTTGTTGGGTGATGCCAACCTGGAGCTCGGCAAGACGAAAGAAGCCGCCGACCTGTACCAGAAAGCCGCCGACCACAAGAGCAACGAGTACTTCACGCCGAGCTACCTGCTCAAGGAAGCCACGGCTCGGGAACTGGCCAAAGACTACGAAGGCGCCATTAAAGCCTACGACCGGATTCTGAATGAATACCCGGCCGCCGCTGAGGCCAACGATGCCAAGCAGTATAAAGGCCGGGCAGAAGGGCTGGCGGGCAAATAGCCAAACTTCTAAACCAAGCAAAACAAAAGGTGGCCCCCAAGGCCACCTTTTGTTTTGGGGCATATTCCGCTAAGGACCAAACCATCGGCGCTTACCTTTGCTGATGAAGCCTCCGGCTGCTTTCTCACTCATACCACGTTCATATGGCAACCGCCCTCAAAAATCTCAGCGACTACTCCGCTGCGCAGTTTATTGACATCAGCGAAAAGAAGTTTGGTTTGGTCGTAGCCGAGTGGAACCGCGCCATTACCGACGTGCTCAGTCAGGGCGCCTACGAAACGCTATTGCAGCACGGCGCCAAGCCAGAGAATGTCTTTCGCAATACTGTGCCCGGAAGCTTCGAGCTGACGCTAGGCGCGCAGCTGCTGGCCCAGCACGAGGAAATTGATGCCGTAATCTGCTTGGGCGTCGTTATCAAAGGCGAAACAAAGCACGACGACTATATCTGCCACGCCGTAGCCCAGGGGCTAACCAACGTAGGCCTGAAATTCAACAAGCCCGTCATTTTTGGGTTGGTAACCACCAATACTGAAGAGCAAGCCTGGGACCGGGCCGGGGGCAAGCACGGCAATAAAGGCGTAGAAGCCGCCGTAACGGCCATTCAGATGCTAGGCTTCTGAGTGCTAGCAACTCCCACCAGGCGCGGGGTGTAGGGCAAATCCGGACAAAGCCGTAGCTTTGCGGCCGGAAACGACGTGCCGTGCCAGAGCCGCCAGGCTGAAGACGAAAGAAGTGGCAAACTAATTTTTGCGACTTACTGTTTCGGAGCCAGCAAATGAGCGTCCGTATAGTGCTTTGCTAAACCCCTTCATATTTCAATTCCCTGTTACCCATGAGTGAAGAAACCCTACGCTATTCCAGGGAAGATCTGGCCGAGTTTGAGGTAATCATCCAGGATAAGCTGACGGCTGCCCGCAAGGAAGTAGCGTTCATCAAAGAAACCCTGAGCCGCAAGAATGACTCAGGTACCGACAACACGGCTTCTTCGTCGAAGGTGCTGGAAGACGGTGCCGACACGGCGGAGAAGGAAAGCCTGAACCAGCTGGCCTCTCGCCAGATGAAGTTTATCCAGCAGCTGGAAAACGCGCTGGTGCGCATCAAGAATGGCACCTACGGCGTTTGCATCGGGACCGGTAAGCTGATTCCGAAAGAGCGGCTGCGCGCTGTGCCCCACACCCAGCATTCCATCGAAGCTAAGCTGGCCCGCCGCGACTAATCGTAGCCCACACCTTGTAGTGCCCGGACTCTCAGCCGGCTCCCTTGGGGCAGGTTGCTGGTTCGGGCACTGTTTTCTACTCCGCTTGGTTTAGGCCAACGCTGCGTTTATATTTCCTTTTTAACCCAGTACCGTAGCGATACGGCACGCAAGCCTACCAGTATGGGCAAGAAACATTTCTCCGACGATACACCGGGCCGCCGCGGACGCGCCCCCCAGGGCCGCCCCGCCGATGGTGGCCGCCCCGATGGCCCTCGCAAATTCAACGGCCCGGGCCGCAGCCGCGATGAGCGCGGCAACTCGGCTCCGCGCTTCAACAGCGGTGGGGAAGAAGGACGCCGGAGCTTTGGCACCGACCGGCCGGCTTACGGCCGCCCCGGCGGTCAGAGCTTCGATGGTCCTCGCAAGCCAGCCAGCGGTGGCTACGGTGGCCCAAAGAAATTTGGTCAGTCCGGCGGCTTTTCTTCCCGTGGCGGCAGTGCCCGTGGTGGTGACTACGGCCAGCCGCGCTTTGGCGGCAACGATGACCGGCGCGGCTTCCGACCCGACAGCCGCCGCGATGAGCGCCCCCGTGATGAGCGCCCCGTGCGCCCCTTCGAGCCCAGGGAAACCTGGGGAGGCCAGCCCTACCGTCAGGAGGGCCGGCCGGCTGTGCCCCGGGGTATGCCCGGCGAGCGTAACCGTAAGTTTGTCAAGCAGGACCCTCGCGGACCAAGACCAGATACTGAATTCCGGCCATCGGCTCCGGCACCTGCACGCGAGGAGCGGCAGGTAAGTGGCGACCGGGAAGTACGCCCGGCCCGTCAGTTTGATTATCGTGGTCGGCCCGAAAACCTCGATGCTGACCGGCCTGTCCAACGCCCGGAGTCGGGGCCACGCGACTACCGCGCCCCGCGTGAAGAAGCAGGCAGCCGCGACCGGAAGCCCGGTGGGTTTGGCGCCCGCCGCGAAACGGGTTTTGGTGGCGGCAGCTTCGGCGAGAAGCGGACCAGCCGCCCCGGCTCCTTCGGGGCTGACAAGCGCGAGGGCCGGGCATATGGCGAGCGGCCGGAGCGCACTGTCAACAAGCACACGGGTCGGGATATCGACTCGAACCAGGCCGGTAAGCGCAAGCGGGGCGAAGTAGCGGGCGAAGCCCCCGACTACAAGAACCTGCGCTACTACGAGGAAGACAAAAGCCGCGGCAACAAGCGCCGGCGCGACGAAGAGCCCGATACCGAGCTGACCCGCCTGAACCGCTACATTGCCAACGCCGGAATCTGCTCCCGCCGGGAAGCCGACTCCCTGATTGCCGCCGGTGAAATTCGGGTGAACGGAGAGGTAGTAACGGAAATGGGCTACAAAGTGCAGCCCACTGATACCGTGCAGTACGGCAAGACCAACCTGAACCGTGAGAAGCTGGTGTACGTGCTGCTGAACAAGCCCAAGGACTTTATCACGACCACGGAGGACCCCGAAGGCCGCCGCACCGTGATGGAACTGGTCGCCAATGCCTCGAAGGAGCGTATCTTCCCCGTAGGCCGCCTCGACCGGAACACCACCGGGCTACTGCTCTTCACCAACGATGGAGAAGTAGCGCAGAAACTGTCGCACCCTTCGCACAAGAACAAGAAGATCTACCAGGTTGAGCTAAACAAGCCGCTGACCGAAGACCACCTGCGTCAAATCACGGCAGGGCTGGAGCTGGAAGATGGCAAGGCTGAGGTGGATGACGTGGCAGTAGTAGCCGGCAACGCGCATTTTGTGGGCGTGGAGCTGCACATCGGCCGCAACCGCATTGTGCGCCGCATCTTCGAGCACCTGGGCTACGAAGTGGTGACCCTGGACCGGGTGCAGTACGCCGGCCTAACCAAGAAAGACCTGCCCCGGGGCAAGTGGCGCTTCCTGAACGAGAAGGAAGTCATTCGCCTGAAATATTTCATGTAGCAAGCAACGCCCCCTGCTTCGGCAGGCTCCTATGAGTAACTCTTGCGGCATGTGCTACCTCACTCTCGACATTGGCAATACTTCCAGCAAGCTGGGGTGCTTTGTGAATGGCGAGTTGGTAGAACATGCCGCAGGCCTTTCTCCGGAGCAAGTGGTAGCGGAGGCCAAGCGGCTCCGGCCCCGGCACATCATCGTGGCTACCGTGGCGGCGCAACCCGTGGCCGATTGGCAAAGCCAGCTACAGCCCCTCACGCAGGGAAAGGTAATTGGCTTCGACCCGGCCACCACGCCGGTGCCGCTGCACAATGCTTACGCCACGCCCGCCACACTGGGGGCCGACCGTTTGGCCGCCGCAGTGGGCGCCGCTACCCGTTTCCCGGGGCAGCATGTCCTGATTGTGGATGCGGGCACGGCCATTAAGTGCGACCTGGTGACCGATGGGTCTTCCTTCCAGGGCGGCAGTATTGCGCCGGGCCTACAGTTGCGCTTCCGGGCCTTGCACACGTTTACGGGCCGTCTGCCGTTACTGGCAGTGCCCAGCGAGGTAACGGCGCCGGTACCCCTCACAGGTACCGACACCCGTAGCGCCATCGAAAGTGGGGTGCTCAATGGCGCGGCGGCGGAGGTGAATGGCCTCATGGCGGAGTACCGGGCCCGATACTCCGGGCTGGCAGTCGTACTGACGGGGGGCGACGCCCCTTTTTTTGAACCCCGGCTGAAAGGCCGCATCTTTGTACTTCCCGAACTGGTTTTGCTCGGGCTTCACCGAATTCTGGTGCATAATGTCAACTAAATCATTTGCCGGCTTGCTGGGCCTGGCGCTTTTGGGCGCTTTCACTGTACCACGTAGCTTCGGCCAAGGCCTCGGCAACTCTCCCTACTCGCGGCTCGGACTGGGCGATACGCCGGCTACCTCGGGTGGCATCCGGCAGCAGAGCATGGGTGGCGTGGGGCTAGCGGCGCCAAACGGGCAGCACATCAACGACCTGAACCCGGCGCTGGTATACTACACCTCACGCACCACGTTTGAGATTGGGGTAACCGGGCAGTACAAGGAAATCAGTAACCGGCTGGCCTCGCAGAAAGACGGTAGCGTGAACCTGGGTTACATCAGCATGGCCTTGCCCATCTCCAAGCGGTGGGCCCTGTCATTGGGCCTGCGGCCCTACAGCTCCGTCGACTACTCCAACCAGCTGACGGAAGCGGTGCCAGGAGAAGATGAGCTCCGCTCTATTAAGCAGTACGAAGGCAAAGGCGGCCTCACCCAGGTGTACCTGGCGCAGGGGGTGCAGGTAGCCAAGGGCCTGACGCTGGGGCTGACCTCGGCGTACACCTTCGGCAGCATCGACCACGAAGCCAAGTCGACGCTCTATACCGAGGAGGGGGGCGTGGAAAATGCTACCACCACCGTGATAAACGACCATCTGTATTATTCCGACTTCACCTTTCGGCTGGGGGCCCACTACCGCGTTCCGCTAAACGAAAAACTCAATCTGAACGCCGGCGGCACCTACGCCTTCTCCTCCAAGCTGGACGGCACCCACGACCAAACGCTGCTGCGCGAGGATATCGAAGGCCGGGCCATTGAAAGCAACGCGGTGCTGTCGGGCCAGAAGGGCTACGCTACCCTGCCCGCTACGGCCCAGTTTGGGTTGTCTTTGGACAACAACAAAACCTGGTCAGTTTCACTGGATGCGGGCCACTCGAAGTGGAGCGAGTTTACCAACTTCAGCACCTTCAACGCCACGCCTTTGCACAATACATTCCGGGTAGCCTCGGGCGGCGAAATCACCCCCGACCCCGCCTCCGTGGACAGCTACTTTAAGCGCATCACGTACCGTCTGGGCGTGAGCGTGGAGCAGATGCCTTACCGCCCGGCCGGCCAGGTGCTCTACGACCGGGCCCTAAGCTGGGGCTTCACGCTGCCCGTACCAACCTCCTCTCCCCTGGAAGCGGCCGGCGTGAACCTGGGATTTACAGTGGGCATACGCGGTAACAAAGACGCCAACAGCGAACTGCCCCAGGGCGGTGTAATTCAGGAACGGTACGTGCGGGCGCAATTAGGCTTCTCGCTCAACAACCGCTGGTTTATCAAGCGCCGTCTGGAATAGCAACAGCAATGAAAAGAGGGTGCACAGGGTGGGTTGCTGGACTAAGCGCGGTGCTCACCGGGCTACTGGCCGGGTGTGAAGCCAAGCACGAAGATCTGACGCAGAAAACCGTGTACACCGGGCCCCTGGTGGAGAGCAACAATGTGCTCATGATCTTCAGCGACTCGGCCAAGCTGCAGGCCAAGCTCACGGCGCCCCTGCAGCAACAGTTTGAGAGCGGGGACATGGTGTTTCCCAAAACCCTGAAGATTACCTTCTACGGCGACAACGGCGCCCGCATCATCAATACCCTCGAAGGCAACTACGGCAAGTACGACAAGAACCAGAACCTCTTCACGGTGCGCGGTAAGGTGAAGGTGCGCAACGAGGAAAAGCACCAGCAGCTGAATACCGAGGAGCTGTTCTTCAACCGGCAGAAGGGTACCATCTTCACGGCCAAGGAAACCGCCGTGCGGGTAGAAACCGATACGGAAGTGCTGACGGGGTTTGGCCTGGAAGCCAATCAGGAATTTTCGCGGTATAAAATTTTCAAGCCCACAGGCATTTTTACCGTGCAGCAACCCGACCAGAAATAAGCCATGCCATTCCGTTTCGACCGGTCGTTGGGCCGTACCGTCTTGTTTTCTTTTGCGGTGGTAACGTTTGTTATCGGCACGTACCAAACCGTACTGCAGAACGACAAAAACGCGCTGCGCGACAATTATTGGCTGTTTATGCTTTCCTTCAGCTGCGTGATGCTTTACCGCTACCTGGGCCGGGAGCAAGCCCCGGAGCCGTCGGCTAAGCCCGCATCAGCGAAGAAGGCTAGTCGAGGCAATGCCGGTCCCAAGTCTGCCAAACGCAAGTAAGTACCGCTCACCGTTTTGCCGGGGCTGGGCGCTGCATCCTAAGGGTGCGGAGCCCAGCCCTTTGAATGTCCGGCGGATTCTGGTTATTTTGCGCCTCTTTCCACTTTTCATACCGCGCTTTTTTTCAAGTAAATGGCATTAATTAACACAATCCGAGAAAAATCGGGCTGGGCAGTCGGCACGGTTGCCATCGGGATGCTGCTCTTTATCGTTGGTGGCGACCTTATAGGGGGCAAAAACCGCCTCTTCGGCGGTCCTGACACGGTAGTTGGCGAAGTAGCCGGCGAAAAAGTGGAGTACGACGAGTACCAGCGCGTGCTGGAGGAAACCAAGCAGGCCTTCATCTCCCAGAACCAGCGCCAGCCCGACGAAAACACGATGGGCTACCTGCGCGACCAGGCCTGGAACAAAATCCTCTACCGCATTGCCTTTCAGAAGGAGTTCGACAAGCTGGGTCTGAAAGTTTCGGACGACGAGCTGACGGACATGGTGCAGGGCAAAAACATCCACCCCAGCATCCGCCAGGCTTTCACTGATCCCAAGACGGGCCAGTTCGACCGCAACCGCGTGATTGAGTACCTCAAGAACCTCGATAAGCTGCCCCCCCAGGCGCAGGAAGCCTGGTATGCGTTTGAAGCTAACCTGGGCCCCGACCGCCTCGGCACCAAGTACAACAACCTCATTAAGCTCTCCACTTACGTGACGACGGCCGAGGCCAAGCGCTTCGCTGAGGACATCAACACCCGCGCCAACATCCGCTACCTGCTGGTGCCGTACTTCTCCATCTCGGACTCGGCCGTGAAAGTAACGGACGACCAGCTGCAGGCTTACCTCGACAAGCACAAAGACCAGTACAAAGTAGAGGAAGGCCGCAACATCGAGTACGTTACCATTCCTGTTTCGGCCTCGGTAGAAGACAGCACGGCGGTGCAAACCACTGTGAACCAGCTGGCCCAGCAGTTTGCCTCGGCCCCCAACGACTCCTTGTTCGTGAAGCTGAACTCCGACCCGGAGTTTCCCTACAACGGCGGTTACCTCTCGCCCGCCGACCTGCCCGAGAAGCTGCGCCAGAACCTGCCCCTCACCATCGGGAAAGTATATGGCCCCTACGCCGAAAACGGCACGTACAGCCTGTTTAAAGTAACCGGGCAGAAAGCCGGCACGCAGCCTGCTGCCCGCGCCAGCCACATCCTCATCAAGCCTACGGCCGAAACGCCCGAAGCCAAGGCAGCCGCCAAAGCCAAAGCGCAGGACATCCTGAACAAGATCAAAGGCGGGGCTGACTTTGCCGCTATGGCCCGTCAGTTCGGCTCCGATGGCACTACCGCTACTGGCGGCGACCTGGGCTGGTTTACCCAAGGCCGCATGGTGCCCGAGTTCGAGAAGGCAGTATTTGGTGCTACCTCGGCTGGCTTGCTACCTAACCTGGTGGAAACCTCCTTCGGCTACCACATCCTGAAAGTAACGGCGCCCAAGACCACCCAGACCTACCAGGTAGCGGCCGTACAGAAAAGCATTGCTCCTTCCGACAACACCCGCGAAACGGCCTACGCCAAAGCCCAGGAGTTGAAAGGCAAGGCCACCGACCTGGAGTCGTTCCGGGCCGCCGTAGCCGCCGACAAGACACTGCAGAAGCAGGAAGCCAAAGGGCTCGACAAAGGCGCCCTGGCCGTAAACACCCTGCAGGGTGCCCGCGAGCTGGTACGCTGGTCGTACTACAACAACGGCAAGAAAACCGAAGTAGGTGACGTATCGGACGTATTCGAAATCGGCGACCAGTATGTGCTGGCTGTGGTAACCGGCATTCGGGAGAAAGGCACCGCCGATGTGGCCAGCATCAAGCCCGAGCTCACGGCACTGGTGCGCAACGAGGAAAAGGCTAAGCAAATCATGGCCAAGCTGCAGGGCAAGACCGGCACGCTGGAGCAGCTGCAGGCCGCTTACGGCAACGGCGCCCAGGTAAACCAAGCCCAGAACATTGCTATGGGCGCGGGCATGATTCCCGGCATTGGCAACGAGCCCCTGGCCGTGGGCAAAATCTTCGGCCTGAAGCCCGGCCAGAAGTCGGCCCCCATCCAGGGTGAGCAGGGCGTACTGGTGGTGCAGCTCGAAAACATCAACAAGGAGCAAGCCTCCATCGACGTAGCCGCTATCAAGCGTCAACTCGTGCAGCAGCGTTCTTCCCGCTTGGATGGCGCCATCTACGAGGCTGTGAAGAAAGAAGCCAACGTGCAGGACAACCGCCCGCGCTTCTTCTAAGCGTCGCCAGAAAACCAGTGAAAAGGGCCGTACCTTGGGGTGCGGCCCTTTTTGTTTGCTAAGAGCCACAACTACCTAGGTAGATTTCATGCTGCTGTGAAATGAATTCCGGGGGGTGTAAGTTGTAGGCTGTGGCAGCCCTGTGCCGAGCTTTTCGTCTGATAGGAATGAATACGATATTTCGTTGCCGGCTGCGCCGGCTGGTAAGCAGTGTAGCCGTGGCCCTGGCCCTTGGTGGCCTGCCCGCAATGGCCCAATCCGGGGCTGATGCGGAAGACCTAGCCCTGGCCCGCGAGTACGCCCGCAAAGGCGACTATGCCAAGGCTGAAGTGCTGTTTGGCCAGCTGCCTGATGCCGTGCAGCAGAATGGAACCGTGCTGCCTGAATACCTGCGCACCATGCAGGAGCTACGCCATTTCAAAGAAGCTGAAAAGCTGGCCCGCAAAGCCCAGCGCCGCCGCCCCGAAGACCCCCTGGTGGGCGTGCTGCTGGGCCGGGTGCTCGAAACTAGCGGCGACAAAGCTGGGGCCGCCAAACAGTACGAGCGGGTAGTAGCGGGTGTAAAGCCTGATCAGGTGCTGGCTGTAGCCAACGACTTTCAGGAAAATCAGCAGCTGGAGTGGGCCGAAAAGGTGTACCTGCGGGGCCGGGAGCTGGCCCGCAACAATACCGAATACGCCCCGCAGCTGATTCAGCTCTACACGCGGCAGCCCAATACTGAGCGGCTAATG
The DNA here is from genome assembly GCF_008271285.1 of Hymenobacter lutimineralis. Lineage (NCBI taxonomy): Bacteria > Pseudomonadati > Bacteroidota > Cytophagia > Cytophagales > Hymenobacteraceae > Hymenobacter > Hymenobacter lutimineralis. The sequence continues at coordinate 166,730 of NZ_VTHL01000005.1, forward strand.
GCCGAAACCCTGCGCCTGGTGCAGCAGGACGAGCGGCAGCTTCCGTTTGTGCGCAACATGCTGCAGAATAGCCTGCGCGAAGAAAAAGACTTTGATGCCCTGGAAAAGCTGCTGCTCACGAGCGTGCAGCAGCACCCCGAGCAAAGCGCCTACAGTGAGCTGCTCCTGTGGCTATATGTGCAGCGCAAGGACTTTGCCGGCGCCATGGTGCAGGCCCGGGCCCTCGACCGACGCACCCGCAGCGAGGGCAGCCGCATCCTTGACCTTGCCGCCATTGCACTGCGCAACAAAGACTACGAAAGCGCCATTGCCGGCTACGAGTACGTGAGCCGGGAGTACCGGGGCGGCCAGTACTACTCCATGGCCCGGCAGCTGTTGCTGCACGCCCGCGAAGAGCAGGTCCGCAACACGTTTCCGGTGGATGCCGCCAAAATCCGCACGCTCCTCACCGAATACCAGCAGCTGCTCACCGAGTTTGGGGCTGCCTCGCCCTTCCGCGCCGAAGTGCTGCGCAACATGGCCGAGCTGCACGCTTTTCAGCTGGGGGAAAAAGACAAAGCCATGGCCCTGCTGCAGGAAGCCATCAGCCTGCCCCGCGCCAATGCTGAAACCGTGGACCGCGCCAAGCTCACCTTGGCCGACTTGTACCTGCTGCGCGGTGAGCCTTGGGAGGCAACCTTGCTGTACTCCCAGGTGGAGAAAACCCACAAGGACTCACCGTTGGGGTATGATGCTAAGCTCCGTAACGCCCGCCTCAGCTACTTCGCCGGCGACTTTAAGCTAGCCCAAAGCCACCTCGATATTCTGAAGGAAGCCACCAGTCGCGAAATAGCCAACGACGCCATGCAGCTGAGTTTGCTCATCACCGATAACACGGCCATGGACACTGCCGGCATAGCCCTGCGCGACTACGCCGCCACGGAGCTGCTGGTGTTTCAGAATAAGATACCCGAAGCTATCCGCAGCCTCGACGCGCTGGGGCAGAAGTACCCCGGCCACGCCCTGCAGGATGAAGCCTGGTACCTAAAGGCTCAGCTCCAGCGCCGCACAGCCGACTACGCCAGCGCCGTGCAAACCCTGGCACGCATCACTGAAAACCCCAAGTACGACGTGCTGAGCGACGACGCCCTGTTTTTGGCCGCCAGCATTCAGGAGGAAAACCTCAATGACCGGGAGAAAGCCCAGGAGCTCTACAACCAGGTGATAATCAAGTATCCGGGCAGCATTTACGTGGCCGAAGCGCGCAAACGCTTCCGCAAGCTGCGCGGTGATGCCGTCAACTAAAAGAAGAGAAACATCAGGCCCAGCGCCACAAAAAAGGCCAGGTACATAAGCCCATCGGAAAGGATGTACTGGCGGTATTTCGCGTAAAAGGCACGGAGTTTCTGCATACCGGGAAGCGGCTGGGGGCCAGCACAAAACTACCGTTTCCGCTGCAACCAGTACCGCAAGGGCCAAGGAAGCCTGCGCTTTTCTTCTTACTTTTGAAGATAGAGCCGCCATCCGGCCCAGTCTCCCGCCCCTATGCAGAAACGTTGGATCCGAAAGCCTGCGCCCGACCCTGAGAAAGTCCGGCACCTGGCCGACGCCTTGCGCGTCAATGAGGCCATCATTGCATTGCTGTGCCAGCGGGAGATATGCACGTTTGAGGAAGCCCGGTCGTATTTCCGACCCTCCCTCGACGACCTGCCGGACCCGCTGCTCATGCGCGACATGGACCGGGCCGTAGAACGCCTGCTCCAGGCCCTCCACACCGGCGAAAAGGTGTTGGTGCTGGGCGACTACGACGTGGACGGTACCACGTCGGTGGCGGTGGTGTATTCGTATCTGGGCGGGTTCTTCGAAGCGGAGAAAGTCGAGTACTATATCCCCGACCGTTACAAGGAAGGCTACGGCGTTTCCGAGACGGGCATTGAGTACGCCGCCGAGCATGGCTTCTCGCTCATCATTGCCCTCGACTGCGGCGTGAAGTCCGTGGAGATGGTAACGTACGCTACTCGGTTGGGCATCGACTTTATCATCTGTGACCACCACTTGCCGGGCGACGAGCTGCCGGCGGCCGTTGCTGTCCTCGACCCCAAGCGCGCTGACTGTCCATATCCCTTCAAGGAGCTTTCGGGCTGCGGGGTAGGGTTTAAGCTCATGCAGGCCCTTTGCCACCATTTAGGCCACGACGAAGCCTCGCTCTACGACCTGCTGGATTTGCTGGTCGTCAGCATTGCGGCTGATATCGTGCCCATCACCGGGGAAAACCGCATGCTGGCGTATCATGGCCTGCGTTTGCTCAACGATGTGCAGCGGCTCCAGCGGCCCGGGCTGGATGCCCTGCGGGAGCTGGCCGGCCTGACGGGCGCGCAGCTCAATATCAGTAGCCTGGTGTTTGGGTTTTCGCCGCGCATCAACGCCGCCGGGCGCATGGGCGACGCCAAGCGGGCCGTGGCCATGCTGCTTGCGGGCACCAAGGAAGAAGCCATTGAGAAAGCCGGCGTAGTCGACAAAACCAATCAGGAGCGCCGCGGCTTCGATACGCGCATCACCAAGGAGGCCCTGGAAATGATTGAGGCCGACGCCGGTCTGCGCAACGCCCGCTCCACGGTGCTCTACAACGAAACCTGGCACAAGGGCGTCATCGGCATTGTGGCCTCGCGCTGCCTCGATAAGTACTACCGGCCGACCATCATCCTCACCCAAAGCAACGGCAAGGCCACGGGTTCGGCCCGCTCGGTGGTGGGGTTCGATGTGCACCAGGCCATTCTGGAGTGCTCCGACTTGCTGGAGCAGTTCGGAGGCCACATGTACGCCGCTGGCCTCACCCTGCCCGTCGAAAACGTACCGGCCTTTCAGCGCCGCTTCGAGGAAGTTGTTTCCTCCCGCATCACCGACGAGCAGATGATTCCGCCGGTAGAAATTGACGGGCAGCTGGAGCTGACGGACATTACGTCCAGCTTCTACAAGCTCCTGTGCCAGATGGAGCCCTTCGGACCGGGCAACTCCAACCCGGTATTTGAGTCGCGGGGAGTGTACGCCCTGCCCGACTCAGCGCGCATTGTGGGCAATTCTCACCTGAAGATTACCCTCACCCAGGATGGCCACCACACGGTAGATGCCATCGGCTTTGGCTTGGGCGACTACCTGCCACAGATTCTGGAGGGCCGCCCTTTCAACGTGTGCTATACCATCGAGCTAAACGAATACCGGGGCGTGAAGTCGTTGCAGTTGCGCCTGAAGGATATTTGCTGGGAGTAGCTGCCGGCGTAGCCCTTAGGGCCGCGTATGCCACCACGCCCAGGCAATGAGCACCGCCTGCAGGGGCAGCCGCAGCCACAGGGCCCACAGCGGAACCGGCATGCCCGCGCCGTGGCTTTGCAGCATGTACACATTGGCGGGAAACACAGCGACCAATAGTGCCACCAAGCCCCAGGCCGCCAGGCGCCGGGTGGCGGGAAGCAACAGCCCCAGGCCCCCGGCCAACTCAGCGGCTCCGCTCAGGTACACTAGCAAGTAGGGCGCCGGCAGGTAAGGCGGCACAATGCGGACAAACATAGCCGGCGCTACAAAATGCAGGACGCCTGCCCCGATAAAAAGCACAGCCAGTACATACCGACTAACGATTTTGAAAGTGACCATGGGCCTGAAGGTAGCAGCTACCCAGCTACGAATAGCTGGCCCCGATGACCCACTTTTAAGCTGCAGTGCGCGGGGTGCTTAGGGTTTCGCGTGCAATGCTTACCTTGTTTACTGGCTGCGTTTCAGAGTGGCCCGTTGCCATATGAAATCAGTTTATCTGCTCCTGGGCCTGCTTCCTTGGGCTACTGCTGCCCTCGCTCAGACCTCTGCCCCCGATACGTACCGCATTTCCGTTGATTTACAGCAAGTGCAGAACGACCGGGTGCGCGTGGTGGTGCGCCTGCCCGCCGTGCGCGAAAACCAGGCTACCTACGTGCTGCCCAGCGTAGTGCCGGGCTCTTACTCCAAAAAAGACTACGGCCGCTTTATCACCGAGTTCCAGGCCTTCGACGACCAGGGAAAAAAGCTGAAGACAACCCGGCAGGGCAACAACCTTTTCCTGATTGACAAGGCCCGCAAGCTCGACCGGCTGGAGTACTTGGTAGATGATACCTGGGACTCCAAGGACAAGAACTTCGTGTTCCAGCCCGGCGGCACCAACATTGACGCGGGTCGCAACTTCGTGCTCAACCACTACGGCCTCTACGGCTACCTCGAAGGCTACAAGATGCAGCCCTACGAGGTGAGCATCCGCAAGCCAGCCGAGCTTTATGCGGCCACTTCCTTGGGCAAGCAAAGCCCGGCACCCGACCAGGACGTATTTAAGGCTAGCAGCTACGTGCAGCTGGCCGATGCGCCCATCATGTACAGCCGCCCCGATACCACCAGCTTCACCACCGGCGGAGCCCGCATCAGCGTGTCGGTGTTTTCGGAGAACGGAGTGGTGAAGTCGGGGCAGGTAAGTGAGGCCATTCGGCCCATGGCCGATGCGTTGGCCCGGTTTTTTGGCCGGATGCCGGTGCCGCGCTACCACTTCATCATGTATTTCCCGGCCTTCAGCTCACCGGTGGTCAACTCCGCCGGCGGGTTTGGGGCCATGGAGCATTCCTACTCCTCGGTGTACTTCCTGCCCGAAATAGCCGACGCTACCCGCATCCGCTCCTTGGTGCGGGAGGTAGCCTCGCACGAGTTTCTGCACATTCTCACCCCGCTCAACATCCACAGCCGCGAGATAGGGGAGTTCGACTTTCGCAACCCCAAAATGTCGCAGCACCTGTGGCTCTACGAGGGCGTGACGGAGTACTTTGCCCACTTGGTGCAGCTGCAGGGCGGCCTCACGCAGGAAGACGTGTTTCGGAAGGAAATGAAGCACAAGATTGAGGACATGCAGAAATACCGCACCGTGTCCTTCACTGACATGAGCCGCAACATCCTCGTCGACCCCTACAAGGACATGTATGAGAACGTGTACAAAAAGGGCGCCCTTATCGGTTTTCTGCTCGATATCCGCATTCGGGAGCTTACCCAGGGGCGTCTGAGCTTGCGCGACGTGCTGCTGCAGCTGGGCCAGAAATACGGCCCCGACCGTCCGTTCGAGGATGAGCAGCTTATTCCCGAAATCGTGCAGCTCACTCATCCCCAGCTTCAGCAATTTTTTACCGATTACGTGCAAGGCAGCCAGCCGCTGCCGCTCACCGAGTACTTCGCCAAGATCGGCTGGCGCTATGCTCCCAAGGCCCAGGTGACGGTAAAAGCCTTCGGCGAGCTGGGCTTCCGCTACGACCAGGACAAGCAGGAGTTTGTGCTGGCCCAGACCCGCGCCGAGTACAACGCCTTCGGCCTGCAGAACGACGATGTGATTCTGCAGGTGAACAGCACCCCCGTTACCCTGGAAAACGCCGAGCAGCTGCTACGTCCCCTCATCGAGCCGGCCGCCGATGAGAAGGTGCGCATTGTGTACCGCCGCGGCAAAACCCAGCAGCAGACCGAGGCGCTGCCCCGGGAAATGGATGCCGAAGTACAGCACCTGCTTGAGCCACTACCTTCCCTTACTGAAGCCCAACGGGCCCTGCACGACCAGATTCTTCGGCCGGGTGCGTAGCGCGGCCAACACTAGCCTACTTGCTGCGTTAGTGCCTGCAGCCGCGCAGAAGCGTGGGCTTTCTACCTTTGCAGCCTATGATTCTGAGAGCGGAGCATCTGATTAAGAAATACAAGGCCCGTACCGTCGTCAACGACATGAGCGTGACGGTGCAGCAAGGCGAGATTGTGGGGCTGCTGGGCCCGAACGGCGCCGGCAAAACCACCTGCTTTTACATGATTGTCGGTATGGTGAAGCCCAACGAGGGCCACATCTTCCTGGATGAGGAAGACATAACCACCATGCCCATGTTCCAGCGCGCCCGCCGGGGCGTAGGCTACCTGGCGCAGGAGGCTTCTGTGTTCCGCGACCTGAGCGTAGAGGAAAACATCCTGTCGGTGCTGGAAATGACCAACCTGCCCCGGCAGGAGCAGTTGGCGAAAGTAGAGGAGCTCCTGCACGAGTTTAGCCTTACCCACGTGCGCAAAAACCTGGGGCGGGTACTCAGCGGCGGCGAGCGGCGGCGCACCGAAATAGCCCGGGCTCTGGCTGTTAACCCCAAGTTTGTGCTGCTCGACGAGCCTTTTGCCGGGGTAGACCCCATTGCCGTGGAAGAAATCCAGGGCATTGTGGCCAAGCTCAAGCATAAGAATATCGGTATTCTCATCACCGACCACAACGTCAACGAAACGCTCAGCATCGTGGACCGGGCCTACCTGCTCTTTGAAGGCAAGCTGCTCAAAGCGGGTACGGCCGAAGAGCTGGCCGCCGACGAAACCGTGCGCCGTGTGTACCTGGGCAAGCACTTCGAGTTCAAACGCAAAATTTAGTGCCCGGCGCAGCTGGCGTTTGCGTATCCTGGGCCGAATTCCGGGCGCTGGCAGGCCAACCCGCTACCTTGGGCTGCGTACGAGGGCTGCCACCTTATCACCTGAACAGCGGGAGTAGATGATTAGCAACATCCTGACGTGGGCCGTGCAACGGCGCCTGGCCAGCATCGACCACTTTCGCCAGCACCCCCTGCCGGTCCAGCAGCAGGTATTCGAGAGCCTGCTTTACTCCGCCCGCGACACGGCCTGGGGGCGCGCGTATGGCTACGGCGAAGCGCCCAGCCGCCAGGAATTTGCCCGGCGCGTGCCCGTGAGCACCTACGAGCAACTGTACCCGTACCTGGAGCGCATGCTGCAGGGCGAAACCGACGTGCTCTGGCCCGGGGCCACCACGTGGTTTGCCAAGAGCAGTGGCACTACCAACGCCCGCAGCAAGTACATTCCCGTGTCGCGCCAGAGCCTGCACGAGTGCCACTACCGTGCCGGCCGCGACATGGCCGCCCTGGCCACCAGCCTGTATCCGGAGGCTGATATTATGGCGGGCAAGACGCTGTCGTTGGGCGGCACCCACACCAGCAACCCGTTTCGCCCCCACACCGACTCCCGCGTAGGCGACGTGTCGGCGGTGATTATGCAGAACCTGCCGGCCTGGGCCGAGTTTCTGCGCACGCCTCCGCTGGAGCTGGCCTTGCTGGACGAGTGGGAGGAGAAGATAGAGCGCATAGCCCAGCACGTGCAGCATATTGATGTCACGACGCTAGCGGGCGTACCTACCTGGATGATTATGCTCCTGCGCCGGGTAGTAGAGCTGACGGGCGCCACCAACATCACGGAGGTGTGGCCTAATCTGCGCTTGTTCCTGCATGGGGCTGTGGCCTTCGGACCCTACCGGGAGCTGTTTCGCCAGCTGATTCCGAGTGAGCAGATGCGCTACCTCGAAATCTATAATGCCTCCGAAGGCTACTTCGCCTTCCAGGACCAGCCCGACTCCGAAGACCTGTTGCTGCTGCTCAACCACGGGGTGTACTACGAGTTCATCCCCGCCGACCAGTTTGAGGCCGAACACCCAAGTACAGTACTGCTGGAAGACGTAGAACTGGGCCGGAACTACGCCTTGGTCATCAGCACCAACGCCGGGCTGTGGCGCTACAAGATTGGGGATACGGTGCGCTTCACTTGCCTGGCACCTTACCGTATTCGCATTTCGGGGCGCACCAAGCACTTCCTCAATGCATTTGGAGAAGAAGTAGTCATCGAAAACGCCGACGCGGCCTTGGCAGCAGCCTGCGCTGCCACGGGCGCCCTGGTGCAGGACTTCACCGCCGCCCCGGTGTACTTCAGCTCCGCCGATGGCGCTTCGCGTGGGGGCCACCAGTGGCTGGTCGAGTTCATCAAGCCCCCGCAGGATGAGCTGCAGTTTGCCCAGATCCTCGACGCCACCCTGCGGCAGGTAAACTCCGATTATGATGCCAAGCGCCACCGGGATATAGCGCTGGCGCCGCCCCTCGTGCAAACCATACCAAGTGGCACCTTCGAGCGGTGGCTGGGCAGCAAAGGCAAGTTAGGCGGACAGCACAAGGTGCCCCGGCTGAGTAATTCGCGGGAAGTAGTAGAGGATATTCTCCGTCAGCTAAGCAATTCAGCGTAAATTCAGTCTTCTGTATTCCGAAGCACGATGAACAAGTTTGCACTACCTCGCTGGGTCAATACTGCTGCTCTTGTAGGCATAGCGCTGAGCGTTGTGCCGGGCTTGCTTAGCAGTTGCCACACGGCCCAGGTAGCCATGAAAGGAGGTAGGGCTTCCCGCAACCAGCTTGATGCGCAGAAGGAGCGGCACGGGCGGTGGCGCGTCTTCTACGACGACTCCAGCACCCAACTAGCCACCGATGGGCGCTACCGCCACGGCAAGCCCGTGGGCCGCTGGCGTTACTATAGTCCAAAAAACAGCTTAGCTCGGCAGGAGCGGTATCGGTGGTGGAAAACTGGCCGATTGCTTGTAAAGGAATTCTACCCCAACGGAAAGATTGCCAAGAAAGGGCAGGCGCAAATTGTGCGCGAGGGCGACGTCGTCCATTTTTATTGGTTTGGTCCCTGGCAGGAATATGCCGAAACCGGTGCCCCTGTCTCCCGGGCGTGGTACAAAATGGGGCAATTACAGCACCGGGAGCCATTACCTGCAAAATAGGGTGAGAGGGTGGTTTGCCTGCGCAAGCGGTAGGAGAGTAGACAGGTAGCCGCTGATTTTGAGCAAATCAGCTGAAAATCCTATATTAGTCACCCTACTCGCAACCCCCGCCCGCACTGTGTCAGAACCTGTCCCTCACCGCCCGCGCCGCTACAAGAAACGGTATCGGCTGCCCCGCAAAAAAAAATCCAAAACGGCGAATAAGGTGCTGTTCGGATTGCTTGGGGTATTGTTGCTAATACTAGTAGGCAGTCTGATTGTTGTAGGCTTGAATTCAGAGGTGCAGTGATAAACTTCTATTTAGGGACCCGACGCCACGCCGCCGGAAATCTAACACAGCTGGGGCTTTGCAAACGAACATCAACGTCTGCAAAGCCCCGGTTGCGCTTACTCGTCCAGCAGCCCGCCCGCTAATCGGCCCAGGATGCTGCCGCTTTCTTTCTGAGCGTTGCCGCCCCCGGGCGCCAGGGCCTGAATAAGCTTTTTCACGGGCATCGATTGTAGCCACACCCGACCCGTGCCGCGCAGGGTGGCCAGCAGCAGCCCTTCGCCCCCAAAAATCATGGATTTGAGTCCGCCGGCGCGGGCTACGCTGAAGTCGATACCCGGCTCAAAGGCTACCACGCAGCCAGTGTCTACGCGTAATAACTCGTTGTTCAGGTGCTTTTCAATAACGGTGCCCCCGGCGTGGATAAAGGCTCTGCCATCACCGGTGAGCTTTTGCAGGATGAAGCCTTCGCCCCCAAAAAATCCGGCGCCCAACTTCTGGTTGAAGTGAATGCTGATTTTGGTGCCCCGGGCAGCAGCTAGGAACCCGTCTTTCTGCACAATGAGGCCCTGGGGCAGCGTGCGCAGGTCCAGCGGGATGATGGTGCCGGGGTAGGGCGCAGAAAAGGCGACGTGGGCTTTGCCGTAGCCGCCGCGGTGCGTGAAGTGCGTCATAAACAACGACTCGCCGGTAATCAGGCGCGTGCCGGCCGAAAAGAGCTTGCCCATAAAGCCCTGGTCGGGCTCCGAGCCGTCGCCCATCTTGGTTTCGAAGGCAATGGCCTCGCTCATGTACACCATGGCGCCGGCTTCGGCAATGACGGTTTCGTTGGGGTCCAGCTCTACTTCGAGCACCTGAATGTCGTTGCCGAGAATCTTGTAATCGACGTCGTGAGAGTTTATCATAGCTTAAAAAGAAGGAGTAAGCGCAGCTGTAAGCGTTGAAAGCCTAAGTATAGCAAATGCGGCGTAGAACCCACTGACTTGGGCTTTTCATCGGCTAAAAACAGCGCCCCACCTTACGGCCCGTGAGGGCAGTAGAGTGGGGCGCTGCGTGACCTGAATGGTCTGAGAGCCAGAATACAGGCTTTGGTGCTAGTCGGTTTCCTCCGCGGCTGTAGGGCCTACGGCTTCATCTTCGACGGTGGAGCCTTTCTTGCGGGCCTCCTTACTGGTGCGGCGCATAAAGTCCTCATCCGACTCTTCGGGTTCGCGCGTGCCGTCTTCTACTGGGAAGGCGTCGTCTTCGTCCTTCTCGCCAAACTGCCCATCACGGTTCACCAGCTTCTTGTCGCGCACGTGGCGGTTGAGAAAGTGGTTGATGTCTTCGATGGAATAGTTGGAGGTGATTTCGCCCAGGGGGTTTACCTTGATTTCGAAGCCTTCCAGTTCTTTATGTACCCGGGCTTTTTTCTCGGGGTCAGCTTTCTTCTTTTTCGGATTTACGGGTTTCTTGGCCATACTACGAGCAGCTAAAGTCTAAGCAGTGAACGACAGCCAGTAAACGACCGGCCTAGAAGCTACTACTACGAAGGCGCCGCGCCGTCGGTTAGCCCCGTTCCGGGCCCAAAACAAACATCCACCCCCGCAGCCAGCAGAAAGCGGCTGAACACGGGAGTGGATGATGCAAAGGAGAAACGTTACGCGGGCAGCTGACTGATGGCCTGCTCCAGCCGGGCCGCGGTTTCCTGCGGACCCAGAATACTCATGATGTGCATCAGGTCGGGGCCGGCGGCGGCGCCGGTTACGGCCACGCGCAAGGCTTGCAGTACCTGCCCAATTTTGATGCCCTGGCGCTCCAGCACCTGCGTGAGCAGTGCTTTGATGGCCTCAGGGGAGGTGTCGGCGGCGGTGGGCAGCTCTCGGGCAAATTCGGCCAGTGCGCCGGCTACCTGGGCGTTCCACTTTTTGCTGATGACCTGCTCGTCGTAGCTGCTGGGGCGCTGGAAGAACAGCTGGGCTTCCCGGGCCAGGTCGGTAGGGAAGGTGGCCCGCTCTTTTACCAGGGCGGCTATCTGCTCGGCTTTGGCGGCGTCCAGCTCCTGGCCTTGTGCCTGTAGGGACTCCACCAGGTACTGCGCCAGCTCAGCGTCGGGCTTGGCCCGCAGGTACTGCTCGTTGTACCAGCGCACCTTATTCTGGTCGAAGCGGGCCGGCGACTTGCTTACCCGCTCAATGGTGAAGGCTTCTACCAGCTCATCCATCGTAAACAGCTCCTGAGTAGAGCCGGGGTTCCAGCCCAGGAAAGCCAGGAAGTTGATGAACGCCTCGGGCAGGTAGCCACTCTCCCGGTAGCCGCTGCTTACCGTTGGCTCGCCGGTTTCGGCGTCTTTGCCGTGCCATTCCAGGGGGAACACGGGGAAACCCAGCCGGTCGCCATCACGCTTGCTGAGCTTGCCGGTGCCGTCGGGCTTCAGCAGCAAAGGCAGGTGGGCAAACTGGGGCATGGTGCTTTCCCAGCCCAGGTAGCGGTACAGCAGCACGTGTAGCGGAGCCGAGGGCAGCCACTCTTCGCCCCGGATGACGTGGGTGATTTCCATCAAGTGGTCATCCACGATGTTGGCCAGGTGGTAGGTGGGCATGCCATCCGACTTCATCAACACCTTGTCGTCGATGCTGGAGGAGTGCACCACCACCCAACCACGAATCAGGTCGTTAAAGCGCACTTCCTCCTTGCGGGGCACTTTCAGCCGAATTACGTACGGCTCTCCGGCTTCCAGCAGCTGCGCTACCTCTTCGGCCGGCAGCGTGAGGGAGTTGCGCATCTGAGCGCGTGTGATGCTGTTGTACTGCGGGTTGGGCACTTTGGCGGCCGTGAGGCGGGCCCGCATGGCGTCCAGCTCCTCGGGCGTGTCGAAGGCATAGTACGCGTAGCCGTTGTCGATGAGCTGCTGGGCGTACTGGCGGTACATGGGCTTCCGCTCACTCTGGCGGTAGGGCGCGTGGGGGCCACCTACCCAGGGGCTTTCGTCGAGCTGAATGCCGCACCACTCCAGGCTCTGGCGGATGTAGTCCTCGGCCCCGGGCACAAAGCGGTTCTGGTCGGTATCCTCAATGCGGAGCAGCATCTTGCCACCCAGCTTGCGGGCTAACAGGTAATTATACAGCGCCGTGCGCACGCCGCCGATGTGCAGCGGCCCCGTGGGGCTGGGCGCAAAGCGCACCCGTACTTCTCTTTCCATACAATACAGCTGATACGCGCCCGGCACTGATGCCAAAACGCGCCGCAAAGGTAGGCAATTAGCCGGGGAGCTAACAGGTAACAGGCAGAGAAGACGCGGGCCTTATTCGGCAATTACCAGTTCGTACTGCGCGAGCAGACCGGGCAGGCTGTGCAGGGCGAAGCGCGCCTGCTTCACCTGGTTCTGCGCCGGGTCCAGGCTGATGCCTTGGGCCGTAGCAAAGTCGGCGCCCTGTAGGTTGGTCTGGCTGAACACGGCCCGCTGCAGCTGACAATCCTGAAACACGGCGTTGGTGAGGTCAGTGCGGGTGAAGTCGGCTTCCTGCAAGGAGCAACCCACAAAGCGCGTATTGGGCATCACTTTGCCCCAAAAGGAGGCATAATCCAGCTGGCACTTATCAAAATGCACATCGAAGAGCATGTCGCGGCAGGCCATAAACTGCAGCCCCAGCAGTTTGCAGCCGTCAAAGGCCACGTTCTGCAGCGCCGTATTAGACAGGCTAGCTCCGGCTAGGTTACAGTTTTCGAACCGGCACTCACTAAACCGCCGCCCCGACAAATCGGCCTGGCTTAAGTCGAAGCCGATGAAATGAAACTGCTCAAACTCGCGCTGGCCCACCATTTCCGGTGGTAGTACGCGCGTCAGCACGTTTTCCGGCGGAAAGTAGTCGGGCTTGCAGAGGGCTTTAACGGCTTTACGAGGGGTTGGCCGGCGCATCAGTCACGGTTTTTGAAGCTCAGCCAGAGGACTAAGCCGAGCAGGGTAGCTCCACCCCGGATGACCCAGGCAGTAGTTGGTCCCCACTGGTCAATCCAGGTAAGAAACATGAATTTCATGCCCAGGAAGGGGAGAAGCATCGATACCAGCCCGATAATCAGTAAGCCGAGTCCAAGTTCTTTCATACAGCAGCGAAGAAGAAGTGACGAACGGCCAGTAGTTGCCCGAACTGACGGAGAACGGCTGGCTCTCGTGCTTAGTACTTTCCGGCCCCAGGTTTTCCGGCTACCGATAAACTCTATTCCGCCACGGCGATGCAGGAAATTTCTACCTGCACGTCTTTAGGTAGGCGGCTTACCTCTACGGTTTCGCGGGCGGGGGCATAGTCGGCCTCGAAGTAGCTGCCGTAAATCTCATTGATCAGGCCAAAGTTGCCCAGGTCTTTCACGAAGATGCTGCACTTCACTACCTGCCGCAGGGTGAGGCCCGCTGCTGCCAGCACCGCCTGGATGTTGCGCATTACCTGGTGCGTTTCCTGCGCTACATCCCCATTGCCGATCAGTTGGCCAGTGGTAGCATCCAGGGCAATCTGTCCCGAAATATACACCGTATTACCGGCCTGAATGGCCTGACTGTAGGGGCCAATGGGAGCGGGTGCTTCGGCGGAGAAGACAATGGTATGAGCCATGGGAGGAAGGAAAATTCGTGGAAGGGGAAAGCCTATCTTTGGGCCAAAGTAAGCTGAAAATTCATGCATCTGTTCATTGTTGAGGGCGGGCACGTGGAAGAAGAGCTGCGCCGCAAGTTCGGCCCGGCCCATACCTACGACTTCTGCCCGGCCGCCGCGCCCGACCTGCTCACCCGCCTTGGTGCGGCCGACGTTGCCTTCGACCTGCGCGACTGGCCGGAGCTGCACTACGAGCAGCCGCGGCAGCCGTTGTTCTACAACACCGTGGCGCACAGCCTCACCCAGCTTTTCCAGGGCGAGGCCCCGCCCCTGGGCCCGGTGTTTGGGTTCTGCGGCCTGCCCACGCTGATTGACCGCCGCCTACTGGAAGTAGCCCTCCTGCGCCCGGCCGACGCGGAAATGCTGGCCGAGGTTTGTGCGGCTCTGGGCTCCGACTACCGAGTAGTGCAGGACCGGGTGGGGCTCGTGACGCCGCGCGTCATCTGCATGATCATCAACGAAGCATGCTTTACCCTGCAGGAAGGCACTGCCTCGGTCAAGGACATTGACCTGGGCATGAAGCTGGGTACGAATTACCCGCAAGGGCCTTTTGCGTGGGCCAATGCTATAGGCATCAGTCGGGTGTACGAGGTATTGGAGTCAATGTATGTCGACACGCACGAGGAACGCTACAAAGTATGCCCCCTGCTCAAAACCATGCACCTCCGGAGCGAAACATTCGATTTAAGCTAGCTATCAACAACAAAAACAGAAAGGCCGCGCTGAATTTCAGCGCGGCCTTTCTGTTGTAGAGCTACTACGGGCTATTCTACCGTCACCGACTTAGCCAGGTTGCGGGGCTGGTCGACGTTGCAGCCACGCATAACGGCAATGTGGTAAGAGAGCAACTGCAGCGGCACCACCGATACGAGCGGCATCAGCACTTCGCTCGTAGCGGGTACCTCAATGGTAAACTCCGCCATGTCCGGAATCGTGGTGTCGCCCTCCGTCACTACGGCAATGATGCGGCCTTTGCGGGCCTTCACTTCCTGAATGTTGCTAACCACCTTCTCATATGAGCTGTCCTTGGTCGCAATAACGACTACCGGCATGTTCTCGTCAATCAGGGCAATGGGGCCGTGCTTCATCTCAGCGGCGGGGTAGCCTTCGGCATGGATATAGCTGATTTCCTTCAGCTTCAGAGCGCCTTCCAGGGCTACCGGGAAGTTGTAGCCGCGGCCCAGGTACAGGAAGTTCGGCACGTCCTTGAACGTCTCCGAAATCCGCTCAATCTGGTCATTCAGCAACAGGGCTTTCTCTACTTTCGCCGGAATGTTGCTCAGCTCAACCATCAGCTCACGCAGCTTAGAGTCGGTGAGCGTACCACGCTTATGGCCTACAATCATGGCCAGCAGCGTGAGTACCGTCACCTGAGCCGTGAAGGCCTTAGTGGATGCTACCCCGATTTCGGGGCCGGCGTGGGTATAAGCCCCTGCGTCGGTGGCGCGGGCAATGCTACTGCCTACCACGTTGCAGATACCAAAGATGGTGGCCCCACGGCTTTTCGCCAGCTCAATAGCCGCCAGCGTATCGGCCGTTTCTCCCGACTGAGAAATGGCAATAACAATATCGCGCTCCGTAATCACGGGGTTGCGGTACCGGAACTCGGAGGCGTACTCTACCTCTACCGGGATGCGCGCCAGGTCTTCGAGCAAGTACTCGGCAACCAAGCCAGCGTGCCAGGAAGTACCGCAGGCCACAATAATGATGCGGTCGGCATTCACGAACTTCCGCTCGTAGGCGCGCACGCCGCCCATGTTAAGGTGGGCAGCTTCCAGCTCTAGGCGGCCGCGCATGGAATCGAGAATCGAGCGGGGCTGCTCGAAAATCTCCTTCAGCATGAAGTGCTCGTAGCCGCCTTTTTCAATGCGGTCCAGCTCCAGCTCCAGCGTCTGGATGTAGGGCGTCTGCTTTACGTCTTCCTTGGTACGGATTTCCAGCTGGCCGTCTTTGATAACTACCAGCTCATAGTCGTTCACATACACCACTTCATTGGTGTACTCAATGATGGGCGTAGCATCGGAAGCCAGGAAGAACTCGTCCTTGCCAACCCCGATAACCAAGGGGGAGCCTTTGCGAGCGGCAATCAGCTGGTTGGGGTCTTCGCGGCTGAGCACTACAATGGCGTAGGCCCCGATAACCTCGTGCAAAGCCAGGCGCACGGCTTCTTCCAGGGAGCAGCTGTTTTGCTTCTGGATTTCCTCGATCAGGTTGACGAAAACTTCCGTGTCCGTGTCGGAGTGGAACACGTGACCCTGCTGTTGCAAGTGCTGCTTCAGGGCGGCATAGTTCTCGATGATGCCATTGTGGATAATGGCAATACGCTCGGAGGTGGAATAGTGCGGGTGCGCATTCACGTCGTTTGGCTCACCGTGGGTGGCCCAGCGCGTGTGGCCCATGCCAATGTTGGCGTGGGTATCCTTCTCAGCAATAAATGCCTCCAGGTCGGCCACTTTGCCTTTTTTCTTATATACGCTCAACTGGCCGTTGAGCAGGGCCACGCCGGCCGAGTCATATCCCCGATATTCGAGACGACGCAACCCTTTGATGATAATGGGGCAGGCTTCACGATGCCCAATGTATGCTACAATTCCGCACATAGGAGTTCGAAATGAAGGATGAAAGCTGAAAAAAGCGGCCGGTCCCGGCCAGGCAAAAACCTTACCAGCAAACCAGCCGACAAAAATGCACTAAAAGTTCGGGTTAGAGCCGCGAGTAATATACGCGCAACTTAATATTGTCGGCGTCCAGTACGGCGCGGTTTAAGGTTAGGTTGTTCGCCGCTCCCAAGGCTACGGCCGCTACATCACCATTGGCGCGCACGGTAACCAACGTAGAAAGCAGCCGTGGCGACGGAGTAAGCACAAACCCTTCGGGCTTTGGTCCTAGCGTATTCGTGATATAAGCCTGAAGGTAACTCGTAAGCAGAACGCTGTAATACTTGTTTGTAGCGCTAAGATCATTCAACCGCACAATAGCCGCGTTGCCCGATGAAACGGGCGAAAATCCGCTTTCCTGCACCACGCGGTCAACCGACTGGTTGTTGATGTCACGTACCAACACTTGGTTTCGCTTGTTTACCTCGTACAGAAAAGCCTGGCTGGGATAGGCAAACTGCACGTTGGCATACGGTTTTACTGGGATGATTAGTTCCGCACGGTTGATAACTATATTGGACTGCTGGGATAGTTCCTTCAAGCCACTGATGTAGAGCTTGGTAGCTATGCCAGTTCCTTCCTGTAAATAAGTCAACCCATTGGTGCGGGAGGAAGCCACCGAGTCGGCTTCGGACTGCAGAAAGGCCAGGGGCCCGCCCAGTTCGGTTGTTACCTGCGTGAAGTAACGGGGCGCGTTAGGGTCGGGCTGGCCCGTAGAGCTGGCCGGCGCGGCACTGCCGTAGCGAATGGTGTAGGTCCGGTTGATGAGCACCTCCGGCTGCTTGGTTTTGCCGGCCCGGTAATATACTACTGCCCTGGTGGCAGAGGTTCGGTTAAAGCGGACAATGCCACCCTTGTAATTAGCCGAGGGTGCCAAGGCCAAACCCGGTAACAGGTTATCAAGGGTGGCCTGGGAAAACCCGGGGGTATTCAGGGCCGTGAAAAGGGCCGTGGTGAAAGCCGTGCTCTGGCCGCTTTTCACCAGCGGCAAGCGAACCACGTTCACGCTCACTGCTACCCGCTTGGTGGTGGTATCTGTGGTGGAGGTGGGGTTCACCCGCTGCCGCACAAACTGTTTCCGGTTG
Source organism: Hymenobacter lutimineralis (assembly GCF_008271285.1). NCBI lineage: Bacteria > Pseudomonadati > Bacteroidota > Cytophagia > Cytophagales > Hymenobacteraceae > Hymenobacter > Hymenobacter lutimineralis. The sequence continues at coordinate 183,967 of NZ_VTHL01000005.1, forward strand.
AGCTGAGCCGGAGCATCCGTCAGCAGCGCCGTGGAGGTAGGAATGGAACTGGAAGAGTTGTACGTGGTGCGCTCATCGAACGGGGCCGCCAGCTTGTACACATCAAGGCGGGGAGCGGGGGTAGTGGGCCCATAGGTATAGTCGAACCCAAAGAAAAGCACCACCGAGTCCAGTTGCGCACCGGTGAACAGAGCCGGAATAGAGTCCCCGCTTATTTTCGTTTCCAGAAAGGTGCGCGCCGTAACGGTGCCCAAGGCACCGTCTTGCAGCCGGCCGGCCAGAAAATGGTTGCGGCCCGTAGTGGGCAGCGAGTCTTGTTGGATGGTAGAGGCCGAAACGGCCAGATCTTTGAACTCCGTGGTAAGCGGGGTGGAGCCCGGAAGCTCCAGTCCTACTGCATTCGGGTCTTCGCAGGCGGTAAGCAGCACAGAAGCGGAAAAGAAAATGGCTGCTGCCCGCTGGAAGGACCTAGTTGGCCAATTCATTATAAAGCGCGTAGTAAGAAGTAAGCAGGGTATCATCGGCCGCAACCTGGCTGATGCACCGGTTCTGGGAGTACTCATTGAACAGGGCGTTCAAATTGTCGCTGAAATCCTCATCTGATTTCACGACGGAGTCGGCATACTGCATGCCAATTTTGATGAAGCCGCCAAAATCAGCCGATTTCAGCTGCTCCAGCATCTCATCATCAATGTCCAGCATCTTGGCCTTCTCGATGATGTCCCCCTCGAATTTGTGCGCAAACTCGTTGTTGTAGATCGTGAAGATGGACTTGGCGTCTTTGAAAATCGGGTCCTTCTTGTACGTAGTTTTCAGATACATCGGAATCAGACCCGTCATCCAGTCGTTGCAGTGTACGATGTCGGGGGCCCAGCCGAGTTTTTTCACGGTTTCGAGTACGCCTTTGCAGAAAAAGATAGCGCGCTCATCATTGTCGGCGTGAAACTGGTTGTTTTTATCGACCAGCACCGATTTGCGGTGGAAGTAATCCTCGTTGTCGATGAAATATACCTGCAGCTTGGCGTTGGGAATAGAAGCTACCTTGATAATCAGGGGTTTCTCCTCCTCGCCTACGGCAATGTTGATGCCCGAGAGGCGCACGACTTCGTGCAAACGGTTCTTACGTTCGTTGATAATGCCAAAGCGCGGTACGAAAATCCGAATTTCCATGCCCATTTCCTGCATCCCCTGGGGCAGCATCCGCAGAAACTCCGCTACCTTGGTCGTCTGCAAAAACGGATTAATCTCCGTGGCAGCATAGAGTATTCTCAGCTTAGACATACAGCTTCCTGGGGTTTTTAATGGGAGGACACACTTTTGGATGCACAAAATTAAACAATTTTAGGCGAAAATTCAATGTAACCCGCCCGAGCGTTGCCGTTGCGACGACGAAGCGGCCCTGTTTGTCTATGGAGATTCTGCAAACCGCAGCCGGGTTGCAAGACCGCACGGAATCGTGGCGGCGCGCCGGGCTACGTATTGGACTGGTGCCTACAATGGGTGCCCTGCACGAAGGGCACTTGCAACTGGTGCGCGCCGCCGCTCAGGAAAATGACGTAGTGGTGGTGAGCATCTTCGTCAACCCCACTCAGTTCAACAATCCCGAGGACTTCCGTCTGTACCCGCGCCTGCCCGAAACAGACGGGGCCTTGCTGGCCGACACTGGCTGCACGGCCTTGTTTGCCCCTACCGTGGAGGAAATGTATCCGCAACCAACGCTGCTACGCTTTGATTTCGGTACCCTGGAGCGGGTAATGGAGGGCGCACACCGGCCCGGGCACTTCAACGGTGTGGCTACCGTGGTAAGCAAGCTGTTTCACCTGAGCCGCCCGCACCGAGCCTATTTTGGCCAGAAGGACTTGCAACAAGTGGCCGTGGTGCGGCAGCTGGTGCAGGACCTGAGCTTTCCGCTCGAACTGGTGGTTTTCCCAACGGTACGCGAAACCGACGGCTTGGCTATGTCGTCACGCAACCGTCGTCTCTCGCTCGAGGCAAGGGCCGTGGCGCCTCATCTGTACCAGGCCCTGACGCTGGCACGCCGCCTGGTGGACGAAGAGCAGACGGTGGCCGAAGTGCAGCGGCAAACCCTGGATTTCCTGCGTCAGCAGCCGGCTATTGAACTGGAATACTTCGACATCAGCGACGCCCGCACGCTGCAGCCGCTGGCGCCGGAGCAGCCTGCCAACGGCCCCGTGGCGCTGTGCCTGGCCGCGTGGCTGGGGGGCGTACGCCTTATCGACAATGTGGTGGTGGAGCGTTAGGAGTGGGGTAGGAAGGCTGCTCCGCCCGTCACGCCGGGACAAGTTTGTATCTTTGTGGCCCTACTATCACTTCCCCTGGCTTCCATGCACATCGAGGTTCTTAAGTCTAAAATCCACCGCGTAAAAGTTACCCAGGCCGAGCTACACTACGTCGGCAGCATCACCATTGACGAAGACTTACTGGATGCCGCCAATATGGTGGAGAATGAGAAAGTAACCATCGTGAATGTGAACAATGGGGAACGGTTTGAAACCTACACCATTAAGGGAGAGCGGGGCTCAGGCATGATCTGCCTAAATGGGCCCGCCGCCCGCCGCGTGGCCGTGGGCGACATCATCATCATCATTTCCTACGCCCTCATCGACTTTGCCGTTGCCCGGCAACACCAGCCCACCATCATCTTCCCCGACCAACACAACCGGCTTCTGTAAGCAGATACTGGAGTGGATAAGGGCGTCCCGGTAGCGGCCCTGAAATCAGCGTAAGCCGGCTAACTGTCACTAGTATATAGGATGAAAAAATTCCTGAATATTCTCAAGTACATTCTACTGCTGGCCTTTTCGGGGGCCTTAATGGTATACGCGGTGCGAGGACAGGACCTGAGCCGCATTGGTCATTACTTGCTAGAGGCCAACTATTTCTGGATGGCTCTGACGATGTTTCTGTCGGCGCTGGGCTACTTCAGCCGGGGCTACCGCTGGAAGATGCAGCTCGATGCGGCCGGGCAGAAAGCCGGGTTCTGGGACGTATATCATGCCATGATGGTGGGCTACCTAGCCAACTTGGTGCTGCCGCGCATGGGCGAGGTTATCCGCTGTTCAGTGCTGCGCCGCAACGGCGGCGTACCGGTGCAGGTGGGACTGGGCTCGGTTATCACCGAGCGGGTTATCGACGTGTTTGTGCTCTTCGGGCTGCTAGGCGCCACGCTGCTGCTCGATTTTGACAAGTTTTGGACTTTTGTGGTGGACAAGCTGGGTGGCGGCGCGGCCGTCGACGCCATGTCGCGCAACCGTACGCCGCTAATTATTGCCTCCATTATTGCTGTGGTGCTGCTGCTGAGCGTACTATGGGCCATGATTCGTAACCTGGAGCGGCTGCGCCAGAATGCGCTGTTCAATAAAGTGACGGGCTTCTTACGAGGCGTACTGTCGGGTGTATTCAGCATCCGCCGCATTGAGAACAAGGGGCTTTTCTTGTTCCATACGTTCTTCACTTGGCTGGTGTATTTCCTGATGGATTACCTTGCCTTCTTTGCTTTCCCCGAAACGTACGACCTGGGCTGGCGTGCCGGCTTGGCTGCCTTGACCTTTGGCGCCTTCGGCATGGCCGCGCCGGTATCGGGCGGTATCGGCACCTTCCACCTACTGGTGCAGAGTACGCTGATTGTGTTCGGTATTTCGCCCGAAGCTGCCATTGCCTACGCCTTGGTGGTGCACGGCGCCCAAACGTTGCTAGTGGTGCTGATGGGCGGCATCAGCTTCGTAGCTAGTATGCTCAAAACAGATAAAGGCCTACGCGGCCTCACCGACGAGTCGCTCATCGGAGAACCCGTGGTAATAGCCGATGTGGAGTAAAGATAAAATCCTGAGCCGCGCCGCGCTGCCGGCCGTAGTAGCCGATTGGAAAGCCCAGGGGCAGCGGGTGGTATTCACCAACGGCTGTTTTGATCTGCTTCACCTGGGCCACGTCGATTACCTGGAAAAGGCCCGCCACCTGGGCGACCGGCTGGTGGTGGGGCTGAATACAGATGCCTCCGTGAGCTGCCTGAAACCGGGGCGCCCTTTGCAGGACGAAATGTCACGGGCGCGCATTCTGGCGTCGCTTTTGTTTGTGGATGCCGTGGTGTTGTTTGACGAGCAAACCCCACTGGCCCTGATTGAAACTGTGTTGCCCGATATCCTGGTAAAAGGCGACGACTACGCTATCAGTGGAATTGTGGGCCACGAGGTGGTGTTAGCGAATGGCGGGCAGGTACTCACCGTGCCGCTCGTAGCGGGCTACAGCACTACGCGTATCGTCGAGCGAATCCGCCAGCTGGGTAGCTGAGCTGAAGATCTGCCTTGCGCACCGGCACGAGGCAACTTTGGTTCAGGCCCGTTCACTTTCTTCTTTTCTGAACCATGTACTCCACCGGTCCCATCTACCTTATCCTCATCCTGGCTGCCGTCGCCGGCATGATCATTCAATGGCGCTTGCGCAGCAAGTTCAGCCAGTACTCGCAGATCGGCCTGCAGTCGGGCCTCTCGGGCAAGCAGATTGCCGAGCTGATGCTGGCCGATCATGGCATCACCGACGTGCGGGTCATTAGCACGGAAGGCCGCCTTACCGACCACTATAACCCCGCCGACAAAACCGTCAACCTGAGCGAGGAAGTGTACGGGGCGCGTAGTGCCGCCGCCGCCGCCGTAGCGGCCCACGAGTGCGGCCACGCCGTGCAGCACGCCACGGCCTACAGCGCCCTGCAGTTCCGCTCAGCTATGGTGCCCACTCTCAGCGCCGTATCCAAGTTTATGCCGCTGGTACTGCTGGCGGGCGTCCTGCTGCTGCGCACCACGCCCATACCGCTAGGCGTGGGCATTGTGCTGTTCTCGCTCACTACGCTGTTCGCCTTCGTTACCCTGCCCGTGGAGTTTGACGCCTCCAAGCGCGCCCTGGCCTGGATCGACAAGCGGGGCATCGTGACCACGCAGGAGCACGCCATGGCCAAGGATGCCCTCTGGTGGGCGGCCATGACGTACGTGGTGGCGGCGCTCAGCTCCCTGGCCACACTGCTCTACTACGTGAGCATCTTCATGGGTAGCCGCGACCGGCGCTAGATGGTACTAGAAAAATAAGACAGAGAAAACGGCCGTCCCAAAACAACGGGGCGGCCGTTTTTGTGTTTATGCTGTCGGCCAGGGCAGCTTTTCACGCGCTAGAAGTGCACGGGCCGGCCAAGCGCGCCTGTAACCTAAAAATTCGGCGGTGCCTGCGCAATCTGCAACTTTGGCGTAATTTTGATTGCAGATAGCGCGGCTTTCCAGTTGAGCTTCCAAACCACCCTTTTGCTTTTTCCAATTCCCACCCAAGTACCCATCAGAATGAATTTTCAGCTCACCGAAGAACAATTGGCCGTACAGGCCGCGGCCCGCGAATTTGCCCAGAACGAACTGTGGGCCGGCGTTATCGAACGCGACGAGCACCAGAAGTTTCCTGCCGAGCAGGTAAAGAAAATGGGCGAGCTAGGCTTTATGGGCATGATGGTGAGCCCTGAGTACGGCGGCGGCGGTATGGACACGGTGAGCTACGTGCTGGCCATGGAAGAAATTTCTAAGGTTGATGCTTCCTGCTCGGTTATCATGTCGGTGAATAACTCACTGGTGTGCTGGGGCCTGGAGCAGTACGGCACCGAAGAGCAAAAGCAGAAATACCTGACCAAGCTGACCACCGGTGAAATGATTGGGGCCTTTGCTCTGTCGGAGCCCGAGGCCGGCTCCGACGCTACCAGCCAGCGCACCACCGCTGAAGACAAAGGCGACTACTACTTGCTGAACGGCACCAAGAACTGGATTACTAACGGCACCACGGCCTCGGTTTACTTGGTTATTGCCCAAACCAACCCCGAGCTAAAGCACCGCGGCATCAACGTGCTCATCGTAGAAAAGGGCATGGAAGGCTTCCAGACGGGGCCTAAGGAAAATAAGCTGGGCATCCGGGGCTCCGACACCTGCTCGCTCATGTTCAACGACGTGAAAGTGCCCAAGGAAAACCGCATTGGCGAAGACGGCTTCGGCTTCAAGTTCGCCATGCAGGTGCTGGCCGGTGGTCGTATCGGTATTGCGGCGCAGGCGCTGGGCATTGCTTCCGGGGCCTACGAGCTGTCGGTAAAGTACTCGAAGGAGCGCAAGGCGTTTGGTGTACCGATTTCCCAGCACCAGGCCATTCAGTTTAAGCTGGCCGATATGGCTACCAACATCGATGCGGCCCGCCTGCTCTGCCTGCAAGCCGCCCACGACAAGGACGCGCACCAGGACTACGCCAAATCGGGCGCCATGGCCAAGCTGTTTGCTTCCAAAGTTGCCATGGACACTGCTGTTGAGGCCGTTCAGGTCCACGGTGGTTACGGTTTTGTGAAGGAGTACCACGTAGAACGCATGATGCGCGACGCAAAAATCACCCAGATTTACGAGGGTACTTCGGAGATTCAAAAAATTGTAATCTCGCGGGAAATCCTGAAATAAGGCTCGAATTGCCTAAAAGTCAGATTCATTGCACTAAACCCAGTCATTTTTTTGGCTGGGTTTAGTTTTTGTGAATTTTTATATCTTGTTTTGTATTGTATACATCCGGGCACCTATTGCCCGTTTCCCTACAAGCCACCCAACCCTTTAGAGGTTTATGGAAGATTACAATAAAGTGATTGAGTCGCTCGGTGTCCGCTATATCAAGGCAAAAAACCTGGTACTCCAGCAGCCTTTCACCGTGCGCAATTCCTACGATGTCGGTAACAACCTGATTCTGCTGCACAAAGGCCGCATCTCCTTTGGCGACGATGAGCAGCAACTGGTGGAAGAAGGCGAAATGCTCTTTATCCCCGGTGGCCGGGCTACGAAAGTGACGTATGGGGACGCCGCTGGTAAGGTGATTACCAACGACGACCTGATCAGCAACAAGGATAAGTTTTTCCATTCCAACTCCGACCTGGACCTGATTGGCGACGCCGAGGAAAGCCACTCTTTCGTAAGCTTTGAGGCCAAAGTGTTTGACTCGGTCAACTTCTTTGCCTCCCTGGACGTGCCGGCTTTCCTGATTACCGGCAACTCCAAGCTGGCGAATCTGGTCATCAAGGTAGTGGAAGAAAGCCTGCAGGAGCTGCCCGGCCGGGAGCGGCTCATCACGATTTACACCGAGAACATTGTGGTGGAAATTGTGCGCTACATCTTGAAAAACAAGATGTTCGTGGAGCAGCTGGCAACCAACAGCACCTACTTCAAGGACCCGCGCCTCATCGATCTGTTTAACTACATCAAGGAGAACCTGGGCGGCGACCTGTCGAACAAAGTGCTTTCTGGCGTAGCCAACGTGTCGGAAGACTATGTAGGACAGTACTTCAAGATGCTCACGGGTATCAACCCCCAGGACTACATCGAGTACCAGCGCATGGAGCGCGCCGTATTCCTGCTGCGCACCACCAAGAAAAGCATCCGCGACATCGGCAAAGAAGTGGGCTACAAAGACACCGCCTATTTCTGCCGCCGCTTTAAAATGATGTTTGGTATTCCGGCGGGTAAAATGCGCCGCCGCGAGTCGGCCATGAACATCTAGCACCAAAACCACGGATTCGCGCGGATTTTTCGGATTTCGCGGATTTTGTGGACGGCGCAATCGGCCGATCAACAAACCAAAAAGCCTCGCACACTGCGAGACTTTTTGGTTTATAGCACTGTCATCCGGAGCAAAGCGAAGGACCTTCTCGCGCCCGCACGACTTGCTGCAACGGGAGAAGGCCCTTCGCTTTGCTCCGGATGACAGATGATGAGCAGGACAAATCAACTATGCGAGCCTAACGTCCGCGCCGACTACAAAATCCGTTCAATCCGAAAAATCCGCGCGAATCCGTGGTTCAGACGGCTACCTGGTTGTAGGCGTGCACGGCTCTTGATACTTCGCCTAGGAAGGAAGGGTCCTTTTCGATTTGATTGCCAACGACGATTACATCGGCTCCGGCGTTCAGCGCGGCCTGCGCCTTCTCAACGGTATTAATGCCGCCGCCTACAACCAGGGGAACATCTACTGCCTGCCGCACGGCCTCAATCATAGCAGCCGAAACAGGGTACATGGCCCCACTACCCCCGTCCAGGTACATCAGCCGCAGGCCCAACTGCTCACCCGCCATAGCGGTGCAAGCGGCTATGCCGGGCTTGTCGTAGGGCAGGGGAGTCGTGCCGCTGATGTAGCTGGCCGTGGTCTGGCGCCCGGTATCAACGAGCATATAACCCGTAGGCAGAATCTGCAGGTTGCTGGCCCGCAACAGCGGGGCCGCTATTACGTGCTGGCCAATTAGAAACTCCGGGTTGCGGCCCGAAATCAGGGAAAGCAGCAGTATGCCGTCGGCGGGGCCTTCCAAGTGCAGGCTGTGGCTGGGAAACAGCACCACGGGCACGGAAGACCGGCTCTTAAGCAATTGAATAAGGGTAGCCTGGCGTGAGTTCATTACCAGGCTACCCCCCACAAAAAAGTATTCAACAGGATGCTGCGCGCAAAGCTCCAGTAGATGCTGGCAGCCGGCTTCGTCTAGGTTATCCGGATCGAGCAGGACGGCTAGCGACTTATGGCCGTGCGCGCGGCGGGTGCTAAGCGTTTCATACAGGCTGTTGTGGCGCATTCGCGTCGTCGTGGTGATACGTGAAGTCGATATCCTGCGTCGCCGCTTCATGAGCGGGAGAAGTTGCAAGGTCGGGATTTTTGTCCGAAGGCAGATATTCCCCGATTTTTTTCGCCACGTATGCCATCAAAACGGCCGAAATCTGGGCTATGAGCATCTTCCCGGTATCTGATTGCAGAAAAACATGGAAGGCATCCGCTACAATGGACGAAGCATCCGTGGTTGGTGCTTCGGCGGCAACGCGGCGCCGGGCGGGTGCCTTGGCGGGAGCGTAGCTTGTCGTCGGCTGAAAAGGGTCAGCATCGGTGTGGTACACATCGGGAGCCAAATCAGCACGGTCGTGGTGGGCTGCGTGGGTACCGGCCTGCGTGCCCCGGTCGTACTGGTGGTGACCTACGCCAAAGCCCAGGTCGTCGGCTACGGCTTCGTCTACCGCCGAGCGGGGAACGGGTGCCGGCCGGTGGGGGCGGCTATTTTGGTGCAGGTGCTTGGCATACTCGGCCTCCTCGTCATCCTCATCGGAATATTTCGGCTTGGAGCGCAGCGCTTTGGCAATAAGCCAGATGCTACCAGCCAAGCCCGCGCCAATCAGGGCATACTTGCCCACACGCTGGCTTTGCTCTTTGATGTTCTCTACGTCACCCAGCAAGGCACGCTCGTACTCTAGCTTCTGGCGCTCCAGAAACTCTTTCTCGTCTTCGAACAAGGGGTTGTGCAGGTCAGCCATAGCCGCAAATTACGCTTGACGTTTGTCGGATTTGTAGATAGTATTGCTCAGCATCTTATCGGCCAGGCCCTGGAACAGCTTTTTATCGACGCCTACGATAAAGATAATGAGCAGCAGGAGGTAAAAGCCGGCCACAATACCAAAGCCCCAGAAAGAACTGTCAAGTGCATCGTTGAGCGCCAAGCCCGCGAAGATGCTGAGAAAAACCAGAAACAGGAGCCCTATCAGGGCCATGGTAACGCCGTGGGCGGTGCCCACAAAAGCTACCTTCACCTTTTCCTGGGTTTCCAGGCGAATCAGGTCGATGCGCGTGTCGAGGTAGCCCATCAGGTTCCCCATCAGGCTGTCGTTGCGGGGCGTTTTGGAAGCGTCGTCGTCGTAAGCCATGCGGCAGCGAAGAGTTAGTAGAACATCAGATGATAGAAAATCCAGCTCGGCAATACCTATAGTAGCCAAACTGGAATGGAACTTCATACGGAAAACCCTGTTCAACGTCTAGGTTCGCCTCAAAAAATGGCGTACTTGTTGCCCCAAGTCCTGCCCCTTGAGCCAGAATCATTACCAAATCCTGGGCGTTTCGCCAACCGCAACCCGGCTGGAAATCAAGCAAGCCTACAAGCAGCTTGCCTTGCGGTATCACCCTGACCGGCATCAGGGGGATACCCGGTACGAGGAGTTGTTTAAGCAGGTGAGCATTGCCCACGGGGTGCTGTCAGACCCCGCCCGCCGAGCCGCTTACGACCAGCAGCTCTGGCGTGAGGCTCAGCAGCTAGAGCAGGCCCGCCGCCAGCAGCAGTTCCGCAACCAGCACCAGCACATTTACGGGGCACCGCCGCCCATGGCGGGGCCGCTGCGTACCCGCCGCCCGGCCTCTTCCTCGGAGCGACACTACCGGCCTATCCCGCGGCAGAAAACGCAGTTCACCCGGCGCGACTACCTGCTGACGTTCCTGTTCATCCTGCTGCTGGCAGCCTTTATGCTTTCCGTGAAGCTCACCATGGACCACGTAACGGCGCGTAGCAACTACGAAGATGGGCTGCAGGCCTACGCCGCCCAGCAGTGGAGCACCGCGCACGGCTACTTGTCGGCGGCCATTCACTTCAAACCCAACTACCCCGAGGCCCACCGGCGCCGGGGCGAAATTGAGCAGCTGGCTTACCACGACTACGAGGCGGCCCTGGAAGATTATGCGGTGGCTCTGCAGCACGCCAACGACCCGCCGGCGCAGAGTGCGCGGCTCTGGTGGCGCATGGGCCAGTGCCATGCCGCCATTGGCCAAACGCAGCAGGCCCTGCAGAGCTTCGACCGCGCCCTGGCCCTGGACTCAACCCAAAGCGGCGCCTGGCTGGAGCGCGGCGAGTTGCGCCTTTTCGAACAACGCCGTTTCCGGCCCGCCATTCAGGACCTGACTACGGGCTTAAGACAGCGCGTGGCCCAGGGCAAAAGCCCCTCGGGACGCTACCTGACGTATCGCGGGCTGGCCTGGTTTAAGCTGGGCGAGTACGAAGCTGCCCGCGCCGATTACCAGCAGGTGCTCATCAACTCTCCGCGTAGTGGGCAGATTTACTTTCTGCTGGGCCGGCTGGCGGAAGCGCAAAAGAACCGTCCGGCTGCCTGCGAGTTCTTTTTGCGCTCGGCCCGCCTTGGTTACATCTACGCCGAGGACGCCCGGCTGAAAGCCCGCTGTCCGTAGCCGCTGAGGAAGGTTGTGGGTTACTCCGTTTCGGCAGATGCCAGGTTGCTATTGGCCGGGCCCATCAGCAGTTTACCGTAGGCATCGAAGCGGGAACCGTGGCAGGGGCAGTCCCAGCTGCTTTCCAGCCCATTCCAATGTACTACGCAGCCCAGGTGAGGGCAAATGGCCGAACACTCGTGCGTCTTGCCGGCTTTGTCTTTGTACACCGCCACCTTGGTGAGGCCCCGCCGCAATACTGCGCCCGACCCAGCGGCAATTTCCTCGGGGGTGGAAACGTCGCCGCCGGTAAGGAGCTCGGTATATTCGGCGGCTACGTTCACGTTCTCGCGCACAAATTCCTTGATAGACTCCGGCTTGAGCGTAATGCGGCCCGGGTCATACAGCTTGGCCCAGGCATTGGGGCGCTCCAAAATCAAGTCCCGAATGATTATGGCGCCCAACGTGGCGTGCGTCATGCCGTGGCCCGAGTCGCCGGTAATCAGGTACACATTGTCGTTGTCTAAGGGGTTGCGGCCCGCGTAGGCCAGCCCGTCGGTGGGCTCCATCACTTGGCCCGACCAGCGAAAATCAATGCTGGTGATTTGGCGGAAATGCTTCCGGGTCCATTCTTCCAGGCAGCGTAGGCGTTCCTCCGGGTTGGCCTCCTGGCCGGTTTTGTGGTCTTCGCCGCCTACAATCAGGTAGTCGTATTCCTCACCAGGAGCTTCCTGCAACCGGATGTAGTGGTAGGGGTCAGCAGTATCCCAGTACAGCGCCTGGGTAACGGACCCTTTCGGAACGCGGGCCGTTACGACGTACGTGCGGTAGGGAGCCTGTTTTGTGTGCATCACTACCCGGTCGTTGAAAGGCGTGTTCGTTGCAATAACCAGCGCGTCCGCCTTCACTTCGTGTCCGCTGTCCGTTACCACGCGGGCGGCGTGGCCGCCTTCTACCGTGGCCACGTGCGTGTGCGTGAAAATGCGGCTGCCCTGCCGCGTAATAGCCGCAACCAGCCCGTTCAGGTACTTCAGAATATGGAACTGGCCCTGGTCGGGAAAGCGCAGGCAGGGGCCGGTATGAAAGCCCTGGGTACCGGAGTCGGCCAGCTTCTTCACGCTTTTCAAGCCAGCCCGGTGGGCCGCTTCCAACTCATCGGTGAGCTCCTGCTCCTTGCCATTGGCCGGTAAAAACAGGTACCCATTGAGCCGGGTAAAATCACAGGCTATCTGCTCGGCCAGCACGATTTTCTCGATTTCATCAATAGCGGCCCCGTGGCTTTCGGCCGCCAGCCGGGCGCCTTCCTGTCCAAACAGCTGCTCCAGGGTGGAATATCGGTCGTCGAGGGCGTTGGATAAGTGCGCGGTAGTTCGGCCGCTTTCCCCGCTGGCAATTTCCCCATCTTCCAGCACTACTACTTTCTTTCCTTCCTTCCCCAGTAGATAGGCCGTGGTAAGCCCCGCTATGCCGGCCCCAACCACTACCACGTCGGCCGTGATATTTTGCCCGAGGACCTTGAAGGAAGACACGGCATCGGCCGTAGGAAACCAGACGGATTGCGTAGCGCCGGAAGTGCGCGCAGTGGAAACGGGAGTGGACATAGCAAGCAGGAAAATGGTTTCCTGTGCGTACGCCCCGCCCCGAGGTTGGTTTCTACTGTTCAGCTAGGACAGGAAATTCCGGGCACCTAAGCCGCAGCTGGCACCAGCAGCTGGGCAGTATAAGCTTCCTTGCCCATTTTGCGCAACACGCGGTAGTGGGACCGAAGGGCCGAGAAAAATGTGCGGTTCTCCAGGTAGGGTAGAGAGAATTCGTGGGCCGTCTGCTTCACGATGCCGGCAATGGCCGGGTAGTGAATATGGCAGATCTTCGGAAAGAGGTGGTGCTCAATCTGTTGGTTGAGACCACCACATAAGAAATGCGCCAGCTTGCTGTTGGTAGAGAAGTTGGCGGTAGTCCGCATCTGGTGGGCTGCCCAGGCTTCGCGCATGTCGCCGGTTTCGTCGGGCAGGGGAAACGCCGTGCCTTCTACTACGTGGGCCAATTGAAACACCAAACCCAGCACCAAGCCTTCCACGAAGTGCATCAGCAGGAAGCCCAGCACAAACTGCCACCAAGTGATATCGAGCAACACCAGCGGCAGCACGATGAACAGAACGTAGTAGAGGGCCTTGTAAAAAAACAGGTTGAAGTACTCCTTGCGCGGGTGCTTGCGGTTATCGTGCTGCCCGATCTTGTCCTTGAAGAACTTGATGTAGTCTTTGCGCAGCACCCAAGACAATGAGGCCAGTCCGTACAGCGGGAAGGCATAAAAGTGCTGGTAGCGCTGCACCTTTTTTACCGGCTCTTCTGCTGATAAGCGCACCAAGCCTGGGGCTACTTCAATGTCTTCGTCGTGGCCCGGAATGTTGGTGTACGTGTGGTGCACCACGTTGTGCGTAATGCTCCACATGTAAGGATTAGCCCCAATCAGGTTAAACAGCAGGCTAAATACCTTGTTGACGCGCTTGTTGGCCGAAAAAGAGCTATGAATAGCGTCGTGGCAAACATTAAAGCCGATAAAAGCACAAAGGGCCCCGAGGGTGCCGGCCAGCAGCGCCATCACACCCAGGCCAAACTGGTTGGAGACTAACAGCGCATACGCCACCACGAATCCGGTGAGATAAAAGACTGTTTTGCCCCACATGGCCCCATTGGCATACTTGGAAACACCTTGCTGCTGAAAGTAAGCATCGACGCGCTGGCGTACCGTGGCGAAAAAGGCAGACTGGGTAGTGTTGGTAAAACGGACGGGTTTCGACATGGGAAGAGTTAGGTGCAGTATAGCAGCAAGGGCTACTCTTCCACAAATCAAGGAATTACTTTTATCTAAGCAGCAACTTAGACTTCCTAAACCGAAACTTGGTGGAAAAAGTACCAGTGCTGGGCTTTTCTTGTAAAGTCAGCCCGCCGCCCCAAGGTTTTAGGCAGCCTAAAAAGACGATTCAGCCCAGCGCCCCGGAAAACAAAAAAGCCCTCTTCGCAGTCTGCAAAGAGGGCTTCTAGTGGTAATGGTTGGAATCGAACCAACGACACCAGCATTTTCAGTGCTGTGCTCTACCAACTGAGCTACATTACCATCGTCCCGTAAATAAGCCCTTATGGCCGTTGGGGAGCACAAAAGTAGTAAACCAAACGTAACCTACAAGGCGTAGAGCAAAAAAAACTTCCCGGCCGGAAAAAAACGGATTTGTTATGCATAACGAGTATATTTCGGCCTAAACCCCAAACCTACCCATTTCTCCGTGCACTTTTCTATCCAAAACATCCTCTTTCTGCTGGTAGCAGTGGCAGGCTTTGGCCTGTTTGCCTGGCAAACGCGGAAGATCCGGGCCAACATTCTCGTTGGACGCGACCGGGACATGAGCGGCCATGTGAGCGAACGGCTGTGGAAAACGCTGCTAGTAGCCTTTGGGCAGCAGAAAATGTTTAAGCGCCTAACACCCGCCTTTCTGCACCTCATCGTTTACGTAGGCTTCATTGTCATTAACATTGAAGTCATTGAGATTTTGATTGACGGCATCTTCGGCACGCACCGGGTGCTACAGTTTCTGGGGCCGCTGTACTCGCTGCTCACGGGTACCAACGAAATCCTGGGTGCGCTGGTGGTGCTGGCTGTGGTGGCGCTATGGTGGCGGCGTAATGTAAAAGGCGTACGGCGGTTTACCGGCCCGGAAATGCGCGCCTGGCCCCGGCTTGATGCCAATGTCATTCTCTACATCGAAGTGGTGCTGATGATGGCGTTGTTCACCATGAATGCCGCCGACCTGAAGCTGCACGGGGCCGACCTCCCCGGCGCTTTCCCCATCAGCCAGTTCCTCACGGGCCTGCTGCCCGACAGCCCCACGGCCCTGCATGTGCTGGAGCGCGTGGGCTGGTGGGCGCACATTGTGGGTATCCTGCTGTTTCTGAACTACCTGCCTTCGTCCAAGCACTTTCACATCATCATGGCTTTCCCAAACGTGTACTACTCCCGGCTGGTGCCGCAGGGGCAGTTCTCGAACGTGGACAGCATCACCCACGAGGTGAAGGCCATGATGGACCCCACTTACCAAGTGCCAGCCCCTGCAACGGAACCCGATGGCTCGGCCGCTGCGCCCACGCCCTTCGGCGCCAAGGACGTGAACGACCTGGCCTGGACCAACCTGCTGAATGCTTACTCCTGCACCGAGTGCGGCCGCTGCACTTCGGTGTGCCCCGCCAACCTGACGGGCAAACTGCTTTCCCCGCGCAAGATCATCATGGACACGCGCGACCGGATGGAAGAGAAGTACAACGCCCCGCTGATCTTCAACCCCAACCTCTACGGCAAGGAAGCCAAGCACGACCCACAGGAGCAGCTGGACCGCGAAAACCACACCCTGCTGCGCGGCTACGTGACGCCCGAGGAGCTATGGGCCTGCACTACCTGCAATGCCTGCGTAGAGGCCTGCCCGGTAAACATTAACCCCTTGGAAAGCATTGTGGAAATGCGCCGCTTCCTGGTGCTGGAAGAATCGGCTGCGCCCAACTCTCTCAACGTCATGTTCTCCAACATCGAGAACAATGGGGCACCCTGGGCCTTTTCGCCCTCAGACCGCTTCAACTGGGCCGACGACCTGTACCTGAACGAGAAAACGGCCCCGGTGGCCTAGCAACTTAGCGGCTGCATGCACGTGCGCATGACGCCTTCCTCAACATCAAACTGACTAGCGTCAACCAACAATAATGGCTGAGTTAACTGCCAAGCGCCAAGTAAGTGTTCCGATGATGGCTGATCTGGCTGCGCGGGGCGAAACACCGGAAATCCTGTTTTGGGTAGGTTGCGCCGGGGCCTTCGACGACCGGTACAAGCGCGTGACGCGCGCCTTTGTGCGCATTCTGGAGCACGTGGGCGTGAACTACGCGGTGCTGGGCATGGAAGAAAGCTGCACCGGCGACCCGGCCAAGCGTGCCGGTAACGAGTTCCTGTTTCAGATGCAGGCCATGCAGAACATTACCACCCTCAATGGCTACGGCATCAAAAAGGTGGTAACGGCCTGTCCGCACTGCTTCAACACCATCAAGAACGAGTACCCCGCGCTGGGCGGCGAGTATGAGGTGATTCACCACAGCACCTTCCTGCAGCAGCTCATCAACGAAGGTAAGGTGAAGGCCGAGGGCGGCGAGTCGTTCAAGGGCCGCCGCATCACCTTCCACGACTCCTGCTACCTGGGCCGCGCCAACAACATCTACGAGGCGCCCCGCGCCGTGCTGGAAGTGCTGGACGCCGACCTGCTGGAAATGAAGCGCTGCAAAACCAACGGCCTCTGCTGCGGGGCCGGCGGGGCCCAGATGTGGAAGGAGCCCGAGCCCGGCAAAAAGGATGTTAACATCGAGCGGGCCGAGGAAGCCCTGGCCACCCTCGACGGCGACGCCGACGTGCTGCTGAACCTGCAGGGCGTGGAAAGCACCGCCCCGGTGCTGCCCGCCGGCTCCAACCGCGGCGGTAGCGTAATTGCTGTAGCCTGCCCGTTCTGCATGACCATGATGGCCGACGGCGTGAAAAACAAAGAGCGGGAATCGGACGTGCAGGTATTCGACCTGGCCGAGCTCATTGCCTCCGCTGAAGGCCTTAACGCCTAGTTACCTGTTTCCAGTTGCGAGCTGCCAATTGATAGAGCTCTGGCAACAAGCAACTGGAAACGGGCAACCGAATAACAGCCCCGCGCCGGAACTTCCGGGCGGGGCTGTTTATTTGTAGTAAGATAGATGATTTGGCAGGTGGCTTTCAGGCCGCTTATCCGTCACATCCGTTTCTCATTCGTAAAATCTGAGGTCCGTGTACGTTCCCTTCAACCAATTGCCCGCTTCGGCCCGTGTGTGGATTTACCAGGCCAACCGGCCTTTTACGGCGGCCGAAATAGCGGCGGTGCAGCCGGCCTTACAGCAGTTTGCCCAGGAGTGGACCAGCCACGGCCGCACCCTGGCCGCTTCGGCGGAAATTCTGCACGGGCAGTTTCTGGTAATTGGGCTGGACGAGGCCGTAGCCGACGCCAGTGGCTGCTCCATCGACGCCTCCGTGCGCTTCGTGCGTGGGCTGGAGGAAGGGCTGGATATTCAGCTGCTGGATAAGGCCCAACTGGCTTTTTTGCTGGGTGACCAAGTGCAGCTATTGGACCGCTTGAGTGTGCGCAAGGCCGTAGCGGAGGGCCAGGTGCAACCCACAACGCCCTACTTCGACAACACCATTTCCACGGTGGGAGAACTGCAGCAGAAGTGGCCTGCACCGGCGCACACGACCTGGCTGGCCCGGTATTTCGCGGCGGCGGCAACTCCGCTGGCCTGAGGGCGGTACAATCCTAGCCAAACTGCTTATACTTGTTTCGCGGCAGCCAGCGTTTACTTCACCTCGTACGCCTTAGCCTGACCCTTCCCTCCCTATTCCTATGCGGAAATTTCTAATGATATGCGCGGCGGCCGGCACCTCGGGGTTGCTTGGCGGCTGCAGTGCCTCAGACCAGCTCACCAAAGCCGACCGCCGCTTTGTGCGAGGTGAGTATGAGGCCGCCATTCCCCTCTACAAAGACGACGTGAAAAAGGGAAAGCGCACCGCGTTTTCCAACTACCGTATTGCCGAGTCGTACCGCCTATCCAACCGCATTGAGCAGGCCGAGGAGTACTACAACGCGGCCATTGGCGGCGGCGTGAAATCCAACGACGCCAAGTTTTATTACGCCGAGGCCCTGAAAGCCAACGGCAAGTACGAGGAAGCCACCACGCAGTTTGAGGCCTATGCCCAGAACGGGGCCAATGCCAAGCTGACGAGCCGGGCCGAGCTGGAAGCCAAAAACACCAAGCTGGTGCCGGAATTGCTGGCCATGCGCACCAACAACGAAGTGCAGGCCCTGGATTCCGTCAATTCCCCCTCGGCCGACTTTGGGGCGACTATGCTACCCACCACCAAAGAACTGGTATTTGCCTCCGGGCGGGGCGGCAAGAAGTACCTGGGCAACGGGGAAGGGTTCAATGACCTCTACGCCGTAACCCTGGCCGCGGAGCCTAAGCTCACGGGGGGGCGGAGCATCCGCCGGTTGGAGCCGGTGTTCAACTCCGAGGACAAGCACGAGGCCAGCGCCACCTACTCGTCGGATGGCAAGATGATGGTGTTTGCGCGCTCCAACAACGGGACTAAGAAGCAGGCCAAGGAAGGCTACCAGAGCGTAGACCTGTTTGTGTCCTACTTCCGGGGCAATGAGTGGACGGCGCCCGAACTGGTGCGCGGCCTGAACAGCAAAACCGCGGATGACTTCTCACCGGCGTTTTCGCCCGATGGCCGGACCCTCTACTTTGCCTCCAGCCGGACCGGCGGCAGCGGCGGCAACGACCTCTACAAAGCCACCCTGGAAGAGGGCAACCGTTTCTCTGCGCCCGAGAACCTGGGGGAGAAAATCAACACGCCCGGCAACGAGAACTTTCCCGCCGTGGCGCCCGATGGCACGCTGTATTTCTCCTCTGATGGGTATCCTGGCTTAGGAAAGCTCGACATATTCCGGGTAGAAAAAGGGCAAGTGAAGAACGTAGGCGCCCCCATCAATAGCTCCGGCGACGACTTTGCCCCATTTTTCACCGGCAAGGATGCCGGCGTATTTTCCTCCAACCGGAGTGGAGGCAAGGGCTCCGACGATTTGTACCTGTTCCGCAAAAAGCCGCTGAAGCTGGTTACGCTCTACGCCGATGGCACCTTGCTGGAGAGTGACGCGAAAACCGGCGAAACCAAGCCGGTAGCCGGCGAAGACGTGGTGCTGCTCAGTTCTAACGGCCAGCGCCTTCAAGAAACCAAGTCGGGTCCCGACGGGAAATTCAGCTTCAAGCTCGATACGGCCAGCGCCTACTCGCTCGTCGCCGACCGATCCGGCTACTTCACCGCCCGGCAGAGCCTGACGACGGTGGGCAAAGTGCCCGCCCAGGACCAGCTGCCCGCTGAGCAGAACGACATTAAGCTGCCCGTGACACTCATCTTGGGCAAAATCGTGGTAAACAAGGCCATTGTGGTCGAGAATATCTTCTACGACTACGATAAGTGGAACATTCGGCCGGATGCCGCCCTGGAGCTGGACAAGCTGGTGCAAACTTTGGTGGATAATCCGAAAATCACCATTGAGCTAAGCTCCCACACCGACTCCCGCGGTAAAGATGCCTATAACCTGAGCCTTTCGCAGAAACGGGCACAATCGGCTGTCGACTACATCATTTCCAAGGGCATTGCCAAAAACCGAATTACGGCCAAGGGCTACGGCGAAACCCGCCCAGTGCTGAAAAACGCCCGCACCGAGGATGAGCACCAGCGCAACCGCCGCACCGAGTTCAAGGTGACGCGCATTGCGCAATAAGTTTGTTCGTTTCATAAAAAAGGCCGGTACGCATTGTACCGGCCTTTTTTTATGGAGTATACTAGCTGAAAAGGGCGTCGCAACAGCCCTTGCCCGGATAAAGTTCCGGATTGGCACAATCCTTGAAAATGTCCTGTCAAGGGTCAGCTACACGGCCCGGTTTACGCGCTCTGCCATGAAAAAGGCACTACTTCTTTGCTGCAGCTTCCTGCTATGGGCTGCGCAACTCCTGGCTGCTCCGGCCAACGTTAACTTTATTTCCGAGCGAGGCATCCCGTTCAAGCTGATTTTCGACGGCCGCATGCTGACCCGCCGCGTAGCCCGCGAGGTGTACCTCGACCGGGTGCGGCCCGGCACCCACTGGGCAGAGTTTCGGATTCCGGCCGGCCGGGGCTACGTAAACTACCGCACCAAAGTATTCCTGGATGCCGGCTACGAGACGAACTACGTGCTGGTAACCCGGCAGGGTTACGCCCCGGTGCTGCGCAAAGCCTCTGCGGTGCCGATGCGGGGGGAGTGGCGCCGCAACCCCCGTTACGACGACTACCCCGGCCCCTACGGCAACCCCGACCCGCGCTACGACGACCGGGACGATGACCGCAACGGCCGCTACGACAACCGCGACCAGGACCGCGAGGGCAACTATGGCAACCGCGACCAAGACCGCCCGGACCGCGACGGGCGCTACGACGACCGGCGGGATGACCGGGAAGATGACCGCCGCCCCGACTACTATAACGGGCAGTACCGCTCCCTGATGAGTTCCGCCGATGTGGACGCGCTGCTTCGGGTGCTGGATAAAAAGCCCTTCGATAGTGAAAAGCTGCCCATTGCCAAAGAAGCCCTGGCGCAGTCGGCTATTCGTACGGAAGAGCTCAAGCGCCTGCTTAAAGGCTTCGACTTTGAAAGCCAGCGCCTGGAAATGGCCAAGTACTCGTACGAGCACGTGGCCGACCCCCAGAACTTCTACCAAGTGTACGAGCTGTTCAACTTCGACTCCAACGTAAAGGAACTGCAGCAGTACAGCGCCCAAAGCCGCCCCGCCGACGACTACCGCAACAACTATCCCGTTGTGCTGAAGTCTCAGGAAGTAGAAGCCCTAGTGCGGGCGGCCGAGCGCAAGGCATTTGATAAAGACAAGCTAGTCATATTGCAGGATGGTGTGTCCCGCGCGGCCCTGCGCACCGAGGACCTCAAGCGTCTGCTGCGCGTCTTCAGCTTTGAAGACCAGCGGGTAGCGCTGGCCAAGTATGCCTACGGCCGCCTCATCGACCCCCAGAACTTCTACCAGGTATACGAGCTGTTCAGCTTCAACTCGAATGTGAAGGAACTCCAGGAATACGTAAGCCAGCAGCCCCGCCGGTAGTGGGCTACAAACCCCAAAAAAGAAAGGCCCCCTTGAACAAGGGGGCCTTTCTTTTCTGTTTGGCTACGGTGTTAGCGAAGCCGGTCCATGCTGCGCACGAGCTTCTCGTCGCGACGGATAAAACGGTTAGCCAGTACGTTGAGCAACAGCGCCAGCGTGGGCAGGTAAAAGCCGGCTTCGAAGGTGCCGGGTACTTTGATGTTCAGGAGCCGCTCACCAATACTGGAATAGTAAAAACCTGCCCCGATGGTGCTCATGATGAGCAACAGGTTGAAAACACCGATCTGGTGCTGACGAATCCGGTTGCGGAACTGAAAAATCTCGAACACGGCCACGGCCGCCGCCGCTACCGCCAGCGCCGCAATGGGCCAGGTATTGGTGGTCGGGCCCTGACCTTTGGTAAACGCGAGCTTGGTGGCGGTAAGCACAACTTCCTGATTGGAAAGCGGATCAGTTTTCGACCAGATCGGCAGGAATACTACGCTTAACATGGACAATGCCAAGAGCAGAAGGAATACGCTTTGAATTCTTTGTATCATCTTTGTGGGTTGATTGATTCAACGAAGCCCCGGCTAAGCTGGGGCCGGCAAAAGTAGCCAACAACCACCGGAAAAACCGCATTTTACTTCCATGCCCCAAGCCTATATCGTGGACGCCGTCCGCACGCCAATCGGCAAATTTGGCGGCGCGCTCAGCAGCGTACGTCCCGACGACATGGCCGCGCACGTGCTGCGCGAGCTGCTCCGCCGCAACCCCTCCGTGGATAAAGCGGCTATTGAAGACGTAATTATGGGTGCCGCCAACCAGGCCGGCGAAGACAACCGCAACGTGGCCCGCATGGCCGCGCTGCTGGCTGGCCTGCCCCTATCGGTGGGTGGCAACACCGTGAACCGCCTGTGTGCCTCCGGCCTGCAAAGCATTATCGACGCCGCCCGGGCTATTAAGGCAGGGGAGGGCGACGTGTACCTGGCCGGTGGCGCCGAAAGCATGACGCGTGCCCCCTTCGTGGTTGCCAAGTCGTCCACGGCCTTCGCCCGCGACTTTACCGCCCACGACACTACCCTGGGCTGGCGCTTTGTGAACCCCAAGCTGGCCAAAATGCACCACCCGTTTGCCATGGGCGAAACGGCCGAGAACGTAGCCAAGCGCTACGGCATCACTCGGGAGGAGCAGGACCAGTTTGCTTTCAACTCGCAGCTGAAGTACCAGCGTGCCAACGAGAAAGGCCGGTTCCGTCGCGAAATTGTGCCCGTGTTCATTCAGCAGCCTAAGGGCGATGCGGCCCTGTTCGATACCGATGAGCAGCCGCGCCTGTCGTCGCTGGAAAAACTGGCCACCATCAAGCCCGCCTTTCAGCCCGTGGACGGCACCGTAACGGCCGGTAACTCGGCGGGCATCAACGACGGTGCGGCCGCCGTGATGCTCGTCAACGACGAGGCCCTGGAGCGGTTCAAGCTAAAGCCTCTGGCCCGCGTGGTGGCCTCGGCCGTGGCCGGCGTCGACCCCGCCTACATGGGCATCGGGCCGGTACCCGCCATCCGCAAAGTGCTGCAGCGCGCCGGCCTCACCCTCGACGACATCGACCTGATTGAGCTGAACGAAGCATTTGCCGCCCAGAGCCTAGCCTGCATCCGCGACCTGGGCCTCGACACCACTAAGCTGAACGTGAACGGGGGCTCTATTGCCATTGGGCACCCGCTGGGCTGCTCCGGCGCCCGCATCACGGCTACCCTGGTGCACGAAATGCAGCGCCGCGAAGGGGCCCGCTACGGCCTGGCCGCTATGTGCGTGGGCGTAGGTCAGGGTGCCGCCGTCATCTACGAGAAGGTATAAGGCGGTAGCCGGATATCAGTTAGCGGGAGGGTAGCAGGGTTTTCAGACTCGGCTACCCTCTTTCTGTCCGACTTTAGCCATAGAGCCTTCAACTCTTACCCATTTATTCGTGCGCTACTTTCTTCACCTGGCTTACGACGGTACCCAGTACCACGGCTGGCAGATTCAGCCCAATACCGTAACGGTGCAGCAGGAGCTGGATCGGCGCCTTTCGCAGGTGCTGCGCCAGCCGGTGTACTGCCTGGGCAGCGGCCGCACCGACTCGGGTGTGCACGCCAGCCACCAGGTAGCGCACTTCGACGCCGAGGTGCCCGAAAGCCTCGACCTGCCTACGCTTCTCTACCGCCTCAACCGGGCCCTGCCTCAGGATATCCGGGCGCTGGCCGTGCACCCAGTGCCCGCCGCAGCCCACGCCCGCTTCGATGCCACCGCCCGCACCTACCAGTACCATGTGCGCCTCGTGCCCGACCCATTCGCCCCGGCCCACACCCTGTACCTGGACCGCGCCCCCGACGTGGAGGCCATGAACGAAGCCGCTGCCTTTCTCGTGGGTGAGCATGACTTCACCAGCTTCTCGAAGGTGAAAGGCAGCGAAAAGCACTACCGCTGCCACTGCTACGAGGCGGGTTGGCACCGCGTACCGGGCGGACTGGTGTTCCAGATCCGGGCCAACCGTTTTGTGCGGGGCATGGTGCGGCTGGTGGTGGGTACCCTGCTGGATGTAGGCCGGGGTAAGCTCACGCCGGCCCAGTATGGCGACGTGCTGCGCAGCTTGCAGCGCGTGCACGCGAGCGGCGCGGCAGCGGCCCAGGGCTTGTTCCTGTGCCGCGTAGAGTACCCCGCCGAGCTGGTCGCCAACGTGACCCTGCCCGTGGGTTTGCCGTACTTTGCCAGTACGTAACAGGCGTATGGCACTAGGGCGAGCAAAGCAATAGGGCTTCTCGCTTGTTACCTGTTACCTCACTACCTAGCACTATATGGAGCAAGCCACTACCGCCACCAAAACCGGTAACATCTTCGACTGGCAGGTGCTGCGCCGGCTGATGACGTACGTGCGGCCCTACCAGCGCATTTTCTACTTCCTGATTTTTCTGACCATTGCTACCGCCGCCCTAGGCACGCTGCGCCCCTTCCTCATTCAGCGAATGGTGGACGTGAGCATCGAGCAGGGCGACATGGTGGGCGTGAACAAGATGTTC
Organism: Hymenobacter lutimineralis; assembly: GCF_008271285.1. Lineage (NCBI taxonomy): Bacteria > Pseudomonadati > Bacteroidota > Cytophagia > Cytophagales > Hymenobacteraceae > Hymenobacter > Hymenobacter lutimineralis. Next base: position 207,780 of record NZ_VTHL01000005.1, read on the forward strand.
GGGCTGCTGATTGTGCTGCTGGTGGCCCACACCCTGGTCAGCTACCTGCAAACGTACTTTGGCGGCTGGCTAGGCCAGTACATCGTGCGCGACATTCGGGTGGACCTCTACCGCCACATTCTGGACCTGCGCCTGAAGTTTTTCGACCGCACGCCCATCGGCCAGCTTGTGACCCGTAACATCTCCGACGTGGAAACCCTGTCCGATGTGTTCAGCGAAGGGCTGGCAGCCATGATTGGCGACATCCTGCAGCTGGTGTTCATCATGGCCTTCATGTTCTACATCGACTGGCGCCTGACGCTGGTGAGCCTCTCCGTTATTCCGCCACTGCTGTTCAGCACCTACGTGTTCAAGGAGAAGGTCAAGAAGTCGTTTCAGGAAGTGCGCACGGCCGTAGCCAGCCTCAACTCCTTTGTGCAGGAGCACCTGACGGGCATGAACGTGGTGCAGATATTCAACAACGAGCAGCGGGAGTTTCGCAAGTTTGAGAAGATCAACCGGGAGCATACCCGCGCCAACATCCGCTCGGTGCTCTACTACAGCATCTACTTTCCGGTGGCCGAGGTGCTGGCGGCAGTAGGGGTGGGGCTGTTGGTATGGTACGCGGCCCAGGGCCAGATTGAGGGCACCATTTCCAAGGGCGCACTTATTGCCTTCATCATGTATAACGCGCTGTTTTTCCGCCCCATCCGCCAGATTGCCGACCGGTTCAATACCCTGCAGCTGGGCCTGGTAAGCACGGAGCGCCTGCTCAAGCTCTTGGACAGCAAGGAGCTGATTGCCGATAACGGCACCTACACCCCTGCTACCCTGCGCGGCGACGTGGAGTTTGACCACGTGTGGTTTGCCTACAACGAGGAAGAATGGGTGTTGCGCGACATCAACTTCCAAGCCCAGGCTGGCCAGACGGTGGCCTTCGTGGGGGCCACGGGCGCCGGCAAAACCAGCATCATCAACCTGCTCAGCCGCTTCTACGAAATCAACCGGGGCACCATCCGCATCGATGGGCACGACCTGCGCGAGTATGACCTCAAGCACCTGCGCCGCCACATCGGCGTGGTGCTCCAGGACGTGTTTCTGTTTGCCGGCACCATTCGGGACAACATCACCCTGGGCAACGCCGACATCACCGATGAGCAGATCTGGCAAGCCGCCGACCTGGTAGGTGCTCGGCGCTTTATCGAGCGGCTGCCCGGCGACCTGGGCTACCAGGTGATGGAGCGCGGCGCCACATTGTCCGTGGGCCAGCGCCAGCTTATTAGCTTCGTGCGGGCCATGGTGTATCAGCCCCGCATCATCATTCTGGATGAGGCCACCTCCTCGGTTGACTCCGAGACGGAGGAGCTGATTCAGCAAGCCATTGAAAAGCTGATGCAGGGCCGCACTTCCCTCGTTATTGCCCACCGTCTGAGCACTATCCAGAAAGCCGACCGCATCATCGTGCTCGACCGAGGCGAAATCAAGGAGAGCGGCACTCACGAGGAACTGCTGCGCCTGGGCGGCTACTACACCCAGCTCTACCAGATGCAGTACAAAGATGCATTGACTTAATCACCCTTAACTTTTCCGGATGAACCGTTGGTTTCTGTTGCTTTCCCTGGCTGTAATAGCTACTGTAGCGGGCATTTATGCCTACTTGGGTGGGTTCACCACTGCTGAAGTGGAGCTGCTCACGACCAAGGAGCCTATCTTTCTGGCGGGCCGCTATTTCCAGGGCCGCGCCGATAGCAAAGACTTCGGTCCGCTGTTCCGGCAGGCTCACCAGCTCCAGGAAAGCGGCCAGCTGCGCGGCGACCTGGGTAACGTGTATTATAACGACCCTGAAGCGGCCGGTGATACGGTAAAAGCCTTTGTGGGCCTTATCGTGGCGGATACCACTTCACAAACCCTACCTACTGGCTACCGCTACAGCACCTTCAGTGGAGGCCAGCGCGTGGTGCGGGCGCGGGTCCAGGCCAGCTATATGGTAGCCCCCGACAAGCTGTACTCCGGCATCAAGCACTTCGCCGAACAGGAGAAGATCAAGCTGGGCAAGGTATACGTGGAGCGTTTCCCGGCGCAGGGGCCGGTAGAAGTGCTGGCGCTGGTAAAATAGCCCGGCAACAGGCCGCCGAAGGGTTGGCCAAAATCGCCCTGCCCTGTTTTATCTGCCCTGAGCTGGCCGTAGTAATGGAGGAGTTAGCAAGGCCAAGGCCGGCTCTCTGGCGGTGCCGAGCCCAAGCAATAAACGAAAAAGGCCCACTGAACTTGGGTCAGTGGGCCTTTTTGCAAGAGAGCAGCAGTGTCGGGGTGGCAGGATTCGAACCTACGGCCTCGTCGTCCCGAACGACGCGCGCTACCGGGCTGCGCTACACCCCGCTGATGAATCAACGGGCTGTTACTCTCTTCTTCTGCCGAAAAAAGCCTCCGGGTGGGGTTCCCAGAGGCTTTTCGAACAGTAATTCTTCGGTCGGAGTGGCAGGATTCGAACCTACGACCTCCAGCACCCCATGCTGGCGCGATACCAGGCTACGCTACACCCCGAGGAATTGAGTTGCAAATGTAAGCGGCTTTGTAGGAGAAACCCAACTTTCGGGAGTATAAAATTTCAAAAAAGGGCGGTAAGCAGCGTCTGACGGCTGAAAATCAGGGAAATGGTTTAAAGAAAAAAAGTATTTCCTGGCCTGGTTTATGCAGAGTGGATGCATAAAATCGTAATTTTACTTCTGCTGTTTATCGGCTCACTACGAACACCTATGAAATCTTTCTCCTCGTTTCTGGCCGCATTAACACTGGTGCTGGGCGTGCACGTAGCCAGTGCGCAAACCAAGCCCGCCCCCAAACCAGCAGCCAAGCCCACGGCAAAAGCTGCGGCGGCCAAGTCCGTAGCTAAACCTGCCGCAACGGTGGCCAAACCCGCGGCTGCTCCGGCCAAGCCGCTGGCAGCCGGCGCCAAAGCAGCCCCAGCTACCTCATCTGCGGCAGCCCCCGCCCCGGCCGTCCTGATCAGCGACAAGCTGGCGCCGGCGGCCCCCAACAGCACCACGCTGAAGGTGCGCCTGGAAAATAACCCCATTACCAAGCGTATGCAGGTGCGCACCAATGCCACCGGCCCCACCCGCGTGGAGGTAAACGATGAAGCCGGCCGCCCCGTGGTAACTAGTGACCTAGTTTCGGGCGATGATGTAGCCACGATTGATGTAAGCAACCTGCCAGCTGGCTACTACATTGTGAAGTGTACCTCTGGCGAGCGTACCGGTATGAAGCGCGTCATGCTGGGCAAGTAGGCCCTACGCTGTAACCCATAAAAAAGCCCGCCATCTACAGTTGGCGGGCTTTTTTATGGGTTGTTATTTTTGAGGTATGATGGCAGAGCAGAATTTTTCCTACTGGGAGCGGCAAACCTTCCTGGGCTACTATGATGTGGTAATTGTCGGTGGGGGTATTGTGGGTTTGTCGGCGGCCATCTACACCCGACAGCTGCGGCCCACAGCCCGGGTGTGCGTGCTAGAGCGCGACTTGCTGCCTAATGGGGCCAGCACCAAAAACGCGGGCTTTGCCTGTTTCGGCAGTATCTCAGAGCTGCTGGCCCAGGAGCAAAAAAGCGGCACCGCCGCACTGCTGCGCGTAGTGCAGGCCCGCTGGGACGGGCTAGCGCGGCTGCGCGGCCTGTTGGGCGACGAGGTTAGCGGGTATGAAGGGGTGGGGGGCTTTGAACTGTTTCGGCCGGAAGATCGGGCAATGGCTGAGCGCAGCCGGGCCCATATCGACTATTACAATCAGCTTTTAGCTCCTATCATCGGGGCCGAACGGATTTTCCGGGATGCAACCAGCCAGATAAGCACTATGGGCCTGGCGGGCGTGGAAGCTATGCTGGAAAACGCCGCCGAGGGCAGCCTGCATACGGGCCGCATGATGGAAGCACTGCTGCGCCGGGCCTGGCAGGCCGGCGTAACGGTGCTGCACGGCTGCCCGGTAGAGGCCATAGACGGTGCCGATGCCGAGGTGCGCGTGCAAACCACCGCCGGTCCAATTGGTGCCGGGCAGGTGCTGCTGGCCACCAACGCCTTCACCCAACAGTTTTTTTCGATGCTGGATGTGGTGCCGGGACGTGGGCAGGTGCTGGTAACGGAGCCTATTGCCAACCTGCGCCTGCGGGGTACCTTTCACTACGACGAAGGCTACTATTATTTCCGCCACGTGGGTAACCGGGTGCTATTGGGTGGCGGCCGTAACCTGGATTTCGCCACGGAAACTACCACCCAGCCGGGCCTTACCTCCCGGGTGCAGGAGCAGTTGGAGCACTTGCTCACTACCGTCATCCTGCCTGGTCAGCGCCCCCGAATCGACTACCGCTGGAGTGGGGTTATGGCCTTTGGCGAGGAGCTGGAACCCATTATCGAGGAAGTGGAGCCGCGCATTTTCGTGGCTGCGCGCTGCAATGGCATGGGCGTGGCCATGGGCACCGGCAGCGGCTACTGCGCTGCGAGATTAATGTGCTAATGTGGGTGAATGTGTAGGCATGTGCTGCGCTTCGCTAATGCGGAGAATGTGCTGAGGTGCCAATGAAAGAACGACCATTAGCACATCAGCACATGCCTACACATTCCAACACATTAGCACATTAAAGAGACGTTTCTTCGCTTTGCAGCTGACGCTCGTAGAGGGCGCGGTAGAGGCCTTGCTCATCCTGCATGAGCACCTCGTGGGTACCGTGCTGCACAATATGGCCGTCGTCGAGCACCAGGATTTCGTCGGCCAGCTTCACGGAGCTCACGCGGTGGGAGATGATAAGGCTGGTGCGGTTGTGCATGATGCGCTGCAGGCTGGCCAGGATGGCGTTTTCGGTGTTGGTATCCACCGCCGACAGCGAGTCGTCCAGAATCAGGATTTTGGGTTCCTTCACCAGGGCACGGGCAATACTCACGCGCTGCTTCTGGCCCCCGGAAAGCGTGATGCCCCGCTCGCCCACTTTTGTGTCGTAGCCCTCGGGAAAGCGCAGGATGTTTTCGTGCACGTTGGCGTCCTTGGCGGCCTGTAGCATGCGGGCCTCGTCGGGTTGGTCGAGGCCGAAGTTGATGTTGTTGCGGATGGAGTCGGAAAACAGGAACACATCCTGGGGCACGTAGCCGATCTGCTCCCGCAGGGAAGTCAGGGCAAAGTCGCGCACGTCGGCCCCATCAATCTGAATGCTGCCCTCCGTCACGTCGAACAGGCGGCAGAGCAGCACGGCAATGGTGCTCTTGCCCGAGCCGGTATTGCCGATGACGGCCAGCGTCTGGCCCGGCCGGATGCGGAACGACACGTCCTTCAGGGCCTGAATACCGGTGTCGGGATACGTAAAGGAAACGTGGTCGAACACGATGTCGCCCTGGATTTCCTGGGCCAGGTTCTGGCGCGAGACGATGTCCGTCTGCTGGTGCAGGAACTCGTTGATGCGGGCCTGGGAAGCCTCAGCGCGTTGCACCAACGACGAGGTCCAGCCCAAGGCCGTGACGGGCCAGGTGAGCAGGTTCACGTAAATCAGGAACTCGGCAATGCTGCCCGTGGTGATGGTGCCCCGAATAACTTCCTGGCCGCCCACCCACACCGTGATGATGGTGCTCAGGCCCACCAGAAACAGGATCAGCGGAAAAAACAAGGAGTTCACGAAGTTCAAACTCAGAGACTTCTGCTTATAGTCTTCAGACGCCACCGCAAACTGCCGGTGCGAGTCCTCCTCCCGCACAAACGACTTCAGCACCCGAATACCCGAAAAGGCTTCCTGCACGAACGTCGTCATGCTAGCCAGGGAGCGTTGAATTTCGTCGGACTTCTTCTCAATCAGGTTGTTGACGTAGAAAATGCTGACACTCAGGACCGGCAGCGGTAGCAGCGTGTAGAGCGTCAGCTTCACGTTCACCATCAGCATGAGCGGCACAATGAGCACGAACAGCACCACCAGCTGCAGAAAATACATGATGGCCGGCCCGATGTACATGCGCACCCGGCCCACGTCCTCGGAAATGCGCGACATCAAATCTCCGGTGCTGTGGCGGCGGTAGAAAGCCAGCGGCAGGCTTTGGTAGTGCTGGTAGATTTCGTTTTTCTGGTCGTTTTCAATGAGCCGGCTCATCACGATAAGCGTCTGGCGCATGAAAAACAGGAAGATGCCGCGCAGCAGTGCCATCAACACAATGAGCAGGCCATAGAGCAGCACGTTGCGCCCAAACAGCTCATACACGAAGCTTTGGGCCTGGGTGCCGGCATACAAGTGGTACAGGTCGATGCCCTCACCTACGAGGTCGAAGGCGTAGCGCACAATCTGAGCCGGGAAAATGGCCAGCAAGGTGCTCAGCGCCACGAACAGCACCCCGCCCAGGAAATGCCACTTATAGCGAAACAGGTATTTGTTGGTAGAAGCTAAAGCGCGCACAGTTGAGGAAGGTAAAGACAGGAAACCGCCGCAAAGCGTAACGGTTTGATGACGGCCGGCAATGACCGGGACCGGAAAATGGGTTACTTTTGCACCCGAATTGGGACAGGGCCCAAACCAGCGCCAAAAGGGCGGACCGAAGCCGGGGAAAGACGTTCGTCACCCCGCCGTTTTCCGTACTACTGCTTTGGATGGTGCAACGTTTCGGCCCCGCCACTCGCCCGTTATGCGGGCGGCGTCCCAAAGATAGTATCACCGCCTCCCACTACCCCACATTTCCCACCCACCCTTTTATTTCTTCCCACCCAATGGTAGAAGTACAAACCCTGACCGATACGTCGGTCTTCGGCCAGATTGCCGAGCATCAGCATGAGCAAGTCGTTTTCTGCCACGACCAGGAAACGGGCCTGCGCGCCATCATTGGCATCCACAACACCGTGCTGGGACCGGCCCTGGGCGGCACGCGCATGTGGCACTACGCCTCCGACGCCGAAGCCCTGAACGACGTGCTGCGCCTCTCGCGCGGCATGACCTACAAAGCCGCCATTTCGGGTCTGAACCTGGGCGGTGGCAAGGCCGTCATCATCGGCGACGCCAAAACCATGAAGACTGAGGCCCTGCTGCGCAAGTTCGGCCGCTTCGTGAAAAACCTGAACGGCAAGTACATCACCGCCGAAGATGTGAACATGACCACCAAGGACATGGAGTACATCCGGATGGAAACCAAGCACGTAGCTGGCCTGCCCGAGAGCATGGGCGGCAGCGGCGACCCGTCGCCGGTAACGGCCTACGGCACCTATATGGGGATGAAGGCTGCTGCCAAGAAAATGTACGGCTCCGACTCCTTGGCGGGCAAGCGCATTGCCGTGCAGGGCGTGGGCCACGTGGGCACCTACCTGCTCGAATACCTGCAGAAAGAAGGCGCCAAGCTGGTGCTGACGGACTACTACGAAGACCGCGCCCTGGAGGCCGCCGCCCGCTTTGGCGCCAAAGCCGTGAGCCTCGACGAAATCTACGACCAGGACGTGGACATCTACTCGCCCTGCGCCCTGGGGGCCACCATCAACGACGACACGATTGACCGGCTGAAGTGCCGCATTGTGGCGGGTTGCGCCAACAACCAGCTGAAGGATGAGGAAGTACACGGCCCCGGCCTGGTAGAGCGCGGCATCCTGTACGCCCCCGACTTCCTCATCAATGCCGGTGGCCTGATCAACGTGTACTCCGAGGTGGTAGGCGGCAGCCGCCAGTCGGCCCTTACCCAAACCGAAAAAATCTACGACTTCACCCTGCAGGTATTCCAGCGCGCCGAGCAGGAGCAGAGTCACCCCCAACATGCTGCCATCCGGCAGGCTGAGGAACGCATTGCGGCCCTCGGCAAAGTCAAATCAACCTATTAAAAAAGGGACTTAGGGTCTTGGGGTCTTGGGGTCTTGGATTTTGTGGTGCGGCAAATGCACCGGACAATTCCAACGGCAATCAAGACCCTAAGTCCCCAAGACCCTAAGCCCCCAACAACCCATGCTCAACCGTCGCACGCTCCGCATCAAGGTCATGCAGGCCCTGTACGCCTACCATCAGGCCGAAGGCTCGGATATGCTTTTAGCTATTGACCGCTTCGCGGATGACTTTGCGCCCGATTTGAACTCCCCCGAACCGCAGGACCGCCGCGTACTGCAGGGCCAGCGCAAAATGGCCGAGGTGATGTTTAAGGAGTGGTACAAGAACGGCGAGGAGCCCGAAGCCACGGACGATAAGGACGTGAACAATGCGGTGCGGGAGGCCATCAGCTTCTACCAGAAAAACAAAGCCAAGGACGCTGGTTTCTACGGGGGCCAGCTGGTGCACGCGGCCGAGAGCATCCACGATCAGTACATTCACCTGCTGAATCTGCCTTCGGCTTTGCTGCAGGTGTTTGAAGAAGAGAAAAGCCGGGAGTCGCGGCGCTACACGGCTCCCAAGGAAGCCCGCCTCGATACCACGCGTCTGGAGGAAAACCCCGTGTTCCAGAAGCTGGCCGACAACAAGCAGCTGCAGGACCTGACCATCCGCCGCCGCATGGACTGGAGCGGAGCGGAAGAAATGGAGGCCCTGCGCGAAGCCTGGCGCAATGAAATCCGCAACGACACTGAAGTACAGAGCTACTTGGCTGCCCCGGCCGGCGACTACGCCGCTGACCAGGAAATCCTGAAGTACTTCTTCAAGGAGTACGTGTTTAAGGGCACGGCCCTGCCGGCCTTCCTGGAAGAGGATGACTTGAACTGGGAGGAAAATCGGCCCATCGTGAAAAGCCTGGTGCTGAAAACGGTGAAGATGCTGGACGAAGCCGCCACCGAGGAGCTGGAGCTCATGTCTTTGTCGGCCAACTGGCAGGACGACAAGGAGTTTGCCGAAAGTCTTTACAAACAGACGCTGGACGACGACGCCAAGTACGAGAAGCTCATTGCCGAGTCGGCCCAGAACTGGGACGTGGAGCGCGTGGCCCTGACGGATAAGATTATCCTGAAAATGGCGTTGTGCGAAATGCACCTGTTCCGGGCTATTCCCGTGAAAGTGACCATCAACGAATACATCGAAATCAGTAAGCTCTACAGCACGCCCAAAAGCAAGCAGTTCATCAACGGCATTCTGGACAAGCTGGCGCAGGAGCTAACGGCCAGCGGAGCCATCCGCAAATCGGGCCGCGGGCTGCTGGATAATCAGTAGCGGACTAGGGCGAGTATGGTTCATGTTCTATATTCACCCCCGATACTTTCCCGGGCCGGTACCCAAACGCTGAGTTTTGCGTAGTAAGGCCAGTTCTCTTTCCCACCTCTGTACTCATCTTCTGCACTATGGGTAGCAAAACCACTACCGGCATTCTATGCTTCGCCGGCGGGGCCCTCACCGGGGCCGTGCTCGGCATTCTCTACGCCCCCGAAAAAGGCCGCGAAACCCGCAGCTGGCTTAGCTACCAGCTGGAGAAATACCGCGAAACCCTGGCCGACCTGACCGAAAGCCTGGTCACCAGCCGCACCGACGTAGCGCCTTCCTCGGCCAAGTCGGAAGGGCAGCGCGTGATTCGGGACGCCAAGGACAAAGCGGAGCAGCTGCTCGGCGACGTTGATCAGCTCATCAACCAGATCAATTCCCGGCGAACCACGCTGTAACCAGAAAATGTGAGGGATGTGGTAAATGTGCTGAAATGAGCCAGAAGGCTTATTTACCACATTTACCACATTCCTCACATTTTTCACATTCTCATACCAAGATGCATATCATCACCCTTATCCCCGGCGACGGCATTGGGCCGGAAATTACTAAGGCCGTAACGGACATTTTTGCGGCCGCCCAGGTGCCGGTGCAATGGGAAGAGCAAAACGCGGGACAAACCACCTTCGACCAGTCGGGCGAGCTGATTCCGCAGGCCCTACTCACGTCGCTGGAGAAAAACCGGGTGGCCCTGAAAGGACCAATTACCACGCCGGTGGGCAAGGGTTTCCGCAGCATCAACGTGACCCTGCGCCAGAAGTACGACCTCTACCAGAACGTACGCCCCTCCAAAACCACGGACGGCATTGTTACGCGCTACGAAGGCATCGACCTGGTGCTGTTCCGCGAAAATACCGAAGGCCTGTACTCGGGCTTGGAAGTATACGACGAGCGGCTGGGCATTGCCGACTCATTTAACCGCATCACCAAGGAAGGCTCCCGCAAGATCTGCCGCGCGGCGTTTGCCTACGCCGCCAAGCACGGCCGCAAGAAGGTGACGCTGGCGCACAAAGCCAACATCCTGAAAATGGCCGGCACGCTCATGCTCAACGCCGGCAAAGAAGCCGCTAACGAGTTTCCGCACATCATCTTCGAGGACAAGATCATCGACAACATGTGCATGCAGCTGGTAAACAAGCCCGAGCAGTTCGACGTGGTGGTGACGACCAACCTGTTTGGCGACATCCTCTCCGACCTGTGTGCCGGTCTGGTAGGCGGCCTGGGTGTGGTAGCCGGCGCCAACATCGGCGACGACATGGCCATTTTCGAAGCCGTACACGGCTCGGCCCCCGACATTGCTGGCCAGGGCAAAGCCAACCCCACGGCTCTGCTGCGCTCGGCCCTGATGATGCTGCACCACATTGGTGAGCATGAGCACGCCGACAAGCTGGAAAAAGCCCTGGAGCTGACGTTGAAAGACAAGGAAAAGTGCACTGGCGACCTGGGCGGCAAAGCCTCTACCAGCGAGTTTGCGCAGGCCATTATCGATAACCTCGGCAAGTAAGCGGAGCGTATCAGTTGTTGTCAGTTGCTTGTTGTGCGTGCGTAAACGGCCTTTTTGCGGCCTAACCACGGGCACCAAGCAACTGACAACGCATTTTCGGGTGTTTGACATTGACCACGAGCAACTAATCCCTGGCAACTCGTTTTCGGCCTACAAGCTGTACATTTGAATTCTAACCTGATGAGCAGCCCGTGGGCTGCTTACCCTCACCTCGCTTTCTTATGAAACGTACCCTGTTTTCTGCGCTGTTGCTGTCGGCTGGCCTGTTTATGGGCGCCTGCAACCGCGACAAAGCTGCCGCCGAAGGCACGGAAGGCATGAACGCCGCCGCTACCTATGCAGCCGACGCTGCCAACCCCACGGTGGATAACCCCAACGCCACGGCCGAATCGGAAACGCCGAACCCCAACGCCCCGGTGATGACCTTCGCCGAAACCGAGCATGACTTTGGCGACATTAAGCCCGGCGACGTGGTAAAGCACACATTCTCGTTTACCAACACCGGCAAGTCGCCGCTGCTGATCAGCAACGCGGTGGCCTCCTGTGGCTGCACCACGCCTAACTGGACCAAGGAGCCCATCCAGCCCGGCGGGAAAGGCACCATCGACGTGCAGTTCAATAGCCAGGGCAAATCGGGCGTGCAGCACAAGGAAATTTCCATCCAGGCTAACACCCAGCCCAGCGTCAACAAGATTGTCATCAAGACCAACATCCTGGCCGACGCCTCGGCCGGTCCGGTTCGGCAGTAGTTTTTAATGTGCTGATGTGGAGAATGTGCTGAGGTGCTAATGAAAGAACAACCATTAGCACCTCAGCACATTCTCCACATCAGCACATTAGAAGTAGCACATTAGCGAAGTGAAGCACATTCACCCAAATTAGCACATTCCTTTTCATGTTCCTGACGCTTCTTCTACAGGCCGCTCCCGCGGGCGAGAATTATACCTCCCTGCTTTTTCCGGTTGTTATTGCCGTGATTGTGTACTTCTTCATGATCCGGCCGCAGCAGCGCCGCGCCAGCGAAGCCAAGAAGTTCCGGGAAAGCATTGCCAAAGGAACCAACGTGGTAACCATTGGCGGCCTGCACGGCAAAGTGGTGGACGTGACGCCCGAAACCGTGGTTCTGGAAGTGGACCGGGGCCTGCGCCTGCGCTTCGACCGCTCCGCCGTGGCCCGGCAGGCCGGCACGGCAGCCCCGGCTGCTACCACTGAGCCCACGGCGTAACTGCCCCATCACCGATAAGCCCCGCACGATGTGCCGCTCCTGAGAAGCCGAAATATTGCCCGCTGGTTTATCGACCCGTTTTCCGGGCAGGAGCGCAGCTATTGGCGGGCTATTACGGCGTGCTTTCTGGCTGCGTCCACGTTCTGGCTGCTCAACGCCCTCAACAAGGTCTACACCACCCGCATCACGTATCCGTTGGAATGGCGCTACGATGCCCGGCGCTACGTACCCGTGCAGCCGTTGCCGCGGGAAGTAGCCGTGAACGTGACCGGACGGGGGTGGAAGCTGCTGCGCCGCTCCCTGATGCTGGACGTGCGCCCCGCCGAAATTCAACTGGAGCGTCTGCCTTCTACCCGCTTCGTGGCGGCTCAGCAAATGCGCCCTTCCCTGCTGGCAGCCATGGAAGGCCTGCAGCTGAACTACGTCCTCACGGACACCATTTTCGTGGAGTTCGACCGGCTAGTGACACGGCGCCTGCCGCTCATGCTCAGCCCTACCGCCGATGGGGCCGCCTTGCCATTTGTCGCCCGGTTCGAGCCCGATAGTATTTCCTTCCGGGGGCCTTCTCAGGTAATTGCGCGGCTATCTAGCCCCTACTTGGTGCACTTGCCCCAGGCCCCGGCCGGCAGCAGCAGTGGCAGCATCCGGGTGCCCATTGGGGGGCCCCGCCTCGTGACGACGAACGTGCAGGACGTGCGCGTGCGCCTGCAGCCCCGCCCCCTGGTAAGCCAGGTTATTTCGGTGATGCCGGCCCTGCACAACTTTCCGGTGGGCCAGCCTTACACCATCCGGCCGGTGATGCTGCGCGTGGAAGTGCAGAGCTTTGCGGAAGACACGCCCCGCTTAGACATGAAGCAGGTGCGGGCCTTGCTGGACTTTGGCCAGCTGCGCCCCGCGGATTCTACGCTCCAGCCACTGCTGATGCCGACGCAGCCGCCTGTGCGCGGTGCCCGCCTGCTCACGCCTCTGGTGCGCGTGTCGTTGGCTAAGCACCCTGCCCGTCCCTAACTCCTTCAGCTATGTTGCGCATTGGTATTACGGGCGGCATTGGGTCAGGCAAAAGCGTGGTTTGCCGGCTTTTCCAGGTTCTTGGCGTGCCGGTGTACGACTCCGATGCCCGCGCCAAGTGGGTAATGGCCCACGATACGGCCCTGCGCCAGGAATTAATAGCCGCATTCGGGCCGGCCGTATTCGGGGCCGATGGGCAGCTTGACCGGCCATATCTGGCCCGTTTGGCTTTCTCGGACCCGGCTCGGCTTGCCCAACTCAACGCCCTGGTACACCCCCACGTAGGCCGCGACTTTGCCGGCTGGGCCGCCGAGCAGGAACAGGCGCAGAAGCCCTACATCCTTAAGGAGGCGGCGCTGTTGTACGAGTCCGGGGCCTACCGGCAGCTCGACCAGATCATCACGGTCTTTGCCCCCGCGGCTATCCGACACGCCCGCGTCCTGCGCCGCGACCCGCACCGCACCACCGACGACATTATGAGCATCATGGGCAAGCAGCTCAGCGAAGAGGAAAAGCTCACCCGGGCCGACTTCGTGCTGCACAACGACGACGAGCACCTGCTCATTCCGCAGGTACTGGCGCTGGATGCTCAGTTCCGGGCCCGGGCAGCAGCTACCGAATAATGGGGCACCGCTCAAACGGGCGGCTTTCGTCGAAGAGCTTGCGGTAAGTAGCGTGCGTTTTGTAGATACGCGCCCCGATAGAGCGCGTCACAGCCAGCATGCGGGGATTGAAGTCCCCAATCCAGTTCATTTCGATATCCGTGTAGCCCGCGTCGATAAAGGACTTCTGAGCGTGCACCAGCATAGCCGACTCCACGCCCTGCCCTTGCCAGGCCGGAACTACCCCGAAAATCACCCCGAACATCTTTTTGGGTTGCCGCCGCTGGTAGCGCCACCGCTCCCACACGAACTTCAGCTTGCCCCACAGGTCGAGGCGAGGACCCACGTGCTTGAAAATCTGATTCAGCTCGGGCAGGCTCACGAAGAACGCCACGGGCTCGTCGTGGTGGTAGGCAAACCAGACAATCCGCTCATCTACAACGGGCTTCATCTGGCGCACCAGGGCCCGGGCTTTGTCGAGCGACATGGCTACCACGCCCGAATGGTTGGCCCAGGCCAGGTTGTAGACGTGGTGAAAGTCCTGGCTCATCTTTTCCGGGTCGCTCAGGTTGGCGTGGGCGAAGCGAAACTCCGGCTTTTCCTGGGCGTAGCGCTCAGCTGCCTTGTGGAAGCTGGCGTGGAGCGGCTCCGCAACCGGCCGGTAGCAGGTGTACTGCTTGAAGTAGAGCTGAAAGCCGTAGTTCTCAAACAGCTGTTGGTAGTAGGCCGGGTGATAGAACATGCCGTAGTTGGGCTCGGTGAAGCCCGCAATCAGCAAGCCCCAGAACCGGTCCCGCTCCCCAAAGTTGATGGGCCCATCCATGGCCTGCATGCCGCGCGCCGAAAGCCAGGCCTGAGCGGCGGTGAAAAGCGTGTCGGCCGCTGCTTGGTCGTTGATGCACTCAAAAAAGCCCATGCCGCCGGTAGGTAGGGTAGGGTCGGTGTGGGCGGTGGCGGGGTTGATGAATGCGGCTACCCGGCCAATGGGCTGGCCGCCCGCGTTGGTGAGCACCCAGCGAATAGCCTCGCCCTGCTCGAAGTTGTGGTTGCGGGCCGGGTCGAAGGTGGCTTCCACGTCCTCGTCCAGCGGCCGGATCCAGGCCGGATGGTCGCGGTAAATCTGCTCGGGGAAGTCGCGGAAAAGACGCTTTTGCTCAGCGGTAACTACTTCGATTAAGGCCATTAGAAGGCGCGCAAGGGTAAACGGTAGTAGGAGAGGGTGGCTGGGAGTCAACTCAAAAGCCAGGCCCAAAGCCGCAAGTCAGGCTAGTTGGGCCGCTCAAAAATCGACAAAATTTTCACGCCGCCGGCTCGGACCTGGTGTACCTCATGGCCCACGCTATCCAGGTAGGACTGTGGGTGCCAGCGGTAGCCTGTGATAAAGTACCGGGCGCGGGCACTGGGCTCATACTGCAGCCGGGCCCGCTCCTCGGGGCGAAGAATCAGGGAGTTATTGTACAGCGGGTAGTGCCACGGCACCTGAATGGTGAGCTTGGGGCTAGCGTCGCGCTGTAGCAGCCACTCCAGGCCCTGGCGGTAGGCCAACCCCCAGTAGTCCCGCTCAAACAGCTGCTCGGCCCAGGTGCCAGGCAAAAAGCTGAAGTACACCTGCTGAAATGGGTGCAGGCGCACCATCCGTACAACGGTAACCGGAAACTCCAGAGTAGCCGCCAGCAGCACTACGACTGCCACCCAGCGGCCGGGCCGGGTGGCTCTGGCCAAGTGCGTAAGTTCCCGCAGGCCCTTTACGGCCAGCAGCAGGAAAGCCGGGTAGATGAAGTAGAGGTGCCGCCACCCATCGTAGAGCACCGCGTGCGTGCCGATAACCACGGCTAAAGGCCCCAGCAGCCACACCAGTAGCCAGCAGTCGAGCTGGCCGGCAGCCGTGCGCAGCCAGCGGCCCCGTAGGCGCAAAGCCTGCGCAAGAGAAGCAGCAGTGCCGGCCATAGCTAGGGCAGAATAGGCTACTGGTGTAGTGATGCCCAGCCATACCAGCACGTAGTGCCAGGGGAGCTGGGTGGCGGGAATCAGCTGGCCCAGGTACAGCACGGAAAATGCCCAGGGGTAGCTGTGCAGGCGGTGGAAAGCCTGCAGCAGCTCCGCCAAAGGCGTGGCCCAGAGGTAGGGCCAGCCAGCGTAGGTGCCGCCCAGCGCGGCTACTACATACACCGCGCACAACCCCAGCCGGTGGCGCCCGGCAGCGGCCTGGCCGGTTTGGGCGCCGAGCAGCACAAACAACGTAGGTAAAATGATCAGCAGTCCCTGCACCCGAATGTCGGTGGCCATGGCCGTGAGCAGGCCGTGTACAAAGGCCCGGAACAGACTGGGGCGCCGCCGCAGCCAGAGTAGTCCGGCCACGGCCAGCGTGAACAGGGACATAAATACCACGTCCTTGCCGTTGTAGAAAGCCTCAGCAAAAAAGCGGGGCGAAGCCACCAACAGCAAACTGCCGAGCAACCCCCAGCGCCAGTCGCGGAACCGCTGCTTGCCGATGTAATACAGCCCCCAGGCCCCCAGCATAAAGGTAATGAACACCAGCAAATGCCGCAGGAAGTACACGGACCGAGAATCACCATCGGTGAGAGCATAGCCCAGCACGGAGGCGGCCATCTCAAAAAGCGGCCCGTGGTCACTGTCCGGGAAGTCGCGAATGTTAGGGATGGGGGAGTGGTGAGCCGCCACGCGCCGTGCCAGATCGGGGGCAAGCTGTTGCGCCACGTAGTTTAAGCTGACTAGCCCGTTCTGGTGGTTGTTCACCTCGTCCCAGGACATGCCGTAGTCGCGGTGCAAGCCCAGCCCCAGGCAAAGCAAAAGGCCAAAAAACAGCCTCACCACCCACCGCTGGCTGTGCTGCTGTCGCAATACTTGGGGAATAAGCAGAAGAAAAGAGATGCGCACGGCCGTGGGGTTGAAGGGGCAAATTACTGCCGCCCGCGGACAATAGACGGCTCCTAGGCCCGCACCTTCAACCCAAAGGATAACTGCATGGAGGTGAGAACCAGGTAAGTGGTAAAACAACAAAGGCAAGCCCGCGGCCTGCCTTTGTTGTTTAGCTGGGTGATTTTCTGCCCTAAGCCGCTCTGACGTGTCCTTTCAGGCCGTACCAGAGAATGTAGGCGTAGCAGAGCACGGGCAGCAGCAGGGCCAGGCGCAGGGAGCTGGCGTCGGCCACGGCCCCGAAGAGCATGGGCACCAGGGCCCCGCCCACGATGGCCACGTTCAGCAGGCCCGAGGCTTCCTCCGTGTGGCGCCCCAGCCCGGCCACGGCCAGCGTGAAGATGGTGGCAAACATGATCGAGTTCATCAGCCCCACGGCCAGCAGGCTCCACATGGCTACCGGCCCGCTCGTGCTCAGCGAGAGCAGCACCAGGGCCATGGCCCCCAGGGCATTGAAGGCCAGCAGCCGTCCGGGGTTGACCTTGTTGAGCAGGTAGGCGCCCAGGAAGCGGCCCACCATGGCTCCGCCCCAGTAGTACGTGACCTTGTCGCCGGCCACCTTGGGGGCGAGGCCCGCCACGTCGGGCAGGTGCAGGTAGGAAACGATGTGCGAGCCGATGGCCACTTCCCCGCCCACGTACACGAAGATGCCCACCATGCCCAGCACCAGGTGGCGGTAGTGCCAG
>NZ_VTHL01000050.1:0-1679 GCF_008271285.1 Hymenobacter lutimineralis
TCCGGCCACACAGTTCGTTACAGAATTTAACGCCCGATCAGGCAATGGCGGCCGCCGCTACTGTCGAGCTTCAAACCGCCTGATGCTCTACTTCTAGCCGGTCCAGCAATTGGGAGGAGGTCATGAGTAATAGAATACTCCGTACACCTTTGTATAAAGAGCAGAATGTAAGCGTCGCGACCTAATAACTGCTAACTCACCATTCATTAAAAATAGCATGAACCATACAGAACAAATTGAATCTTTGAACTTGATGCTCCTAGATGCAACTGAGCTGATTTCTATTGATGGCGGCGACACTGTTAACACGTCTTATCATGGCGGTCAGTCACAGCTGGACCTCAATAGAGTTATTGATGCAGCTCATGCAGTCGGCGACTTTTTCAGCGGTATGTGGGCTGGCATGACCGGACACTAATTAATCGTTTTTTCTAAATCATTTTTGACAAAATGAACTCATCAAATTTCGAACTCTACGGCGTAGAACTTGTAAATGAACAAGATCTTATGACCATTGAAGGAGGCCATCAGGGTACAGCATATGCTATCGGCCATGCAGTAGGGGAAGCATTGGTAGTAGCAGGCACCATCATCGGAATTGCTGGCGCTCTTCTTAATGGTGGCCACTCTTCATAAAGGCTAATCCCACATGACGTTTTGACAACAGAGAAGTCTCTTTTTATAGAGGCTTCTCTGTTGTACTTTACAACGTTTCGAAAAAAGTGACATGAATAATCATGCAAGCGGATTTTCAATAATAGACGTATTAAGCTATTTAAGGAATCCGCATTATACAACCCCCGAAAGACGCAGCCTGCTCTCAAATGCAAAATACATGTTATGGTCCTACATAATGTGTGCCATCGGAATACTTATTGCCGGCTGCGTTATACTGACTATCGATTACAGCATTGTCACCTACCTTCATATTGACTCCATTTATCAGCAGATCCGTTCCACTAATACAGGGGTGAGGGAAGCTTTCGGAAGCTACGCATTTGTAGTAGTTGTGTTTGTGGTTCCTATTCTTGAAGAGCTAATTTTCAGGCTACCCCTTGACCTAAGAAGAGGTAGTATTGCCTTAGGAGTTACTCTTCTATTCTTTAGATTCGTTAACGGAGGCCTCCTTGTTGCGGATTTTTCCAAGTTTTTCTACTGGCTGGGAGTCGCACTATCTATCTTTTTGTTTGCAGTAGTGTACATTTTACTTCCTAAAGGTTTTTTATCAGATATTCAAACAAAATACTTTAAGTATTGGTATTATTTCATTGTGCTTGCCTTTGGATTAGTTCACATCTCGAACATTAAGCATATTGAGTTCAACTATATTCTATTTTACCCTTTATTTGTAATGCCCCAAATAATTATGAGCATTTTTATCAGCAATATTCGCATGAAAAGAGGATTCGTTTGGGGAATTGCGCTCCATGCATTAATAAACGGCATATCATTCATTCTGTAGCATCTCTCATTAAATCCAGCGGTTTTATATTGTATAAATTATCTTATTTGTATTTTCAATATTAAGGACAGATACAGTACTACGTATCAGCATCTATAGCGGATTCGTGAACCGTTCGCCCTGGCTACGGGCTGCTGCGTAGAGTAGACCATGAAACCGTATTCACTCGATTTGCGCAGCCGTGTGGCGGCGGCCTGCCACGAGCCGGGCGCCAGCA
>NZ_VTHL01000051.1:0-1234 GCF_008271285.1 Hymenobacter lutimineralis
ATATGAACTGTGTTAAAAGTCAAGCCTTGCAGGCCAGAGAAGAAGAAAAATCTGCTTGATAGGGCACACCGGATTTGACAATGGCAAAGGCTTGTTTGAGGAGCTTATTGCACACGGCAATCAAGGCCAATTTGCCGTTCTTGCCCTTGGCAACGAGTCGATCATAGAGCGCTTTGCAGGCGGCGTTGGCCCGTTTGGCGGATAAACTGCAGAGGTAGAGCTTGCTGCGTATCAACCCGCCGCCCATTTTGGTGATGCGCACCTTGCCCCGAATGCTCGATCCGGAGCTGTGTTCCCGCGGCGAGAGGCCCGCTTTGGCAATCAACTGCCGGTAGTTGGCGCACTGGGTAAAGCCGCCGGCGAACAGCAACAGCATGCCGGCCGTTTTACGGCCGATGCCGGGAATCGAGCGCAGCAAGCCCATTTCCGGCGCATACCGGGTCTCGAGCAGGGCCAACAATTCGGCCTCGACCGCCTGCAGCTGTTCGTCGAGCAACTCACGGGTCCGTTGCAGGCGCTGCCAGGCGACGGCATTGATAACCGGCTGCTGCCCCAGTGCCTCCAGGGAATTGGTGACCATCGTCCGCTGCTTGAGCAGGTGCTCGCTGACCTGCTCGAGTTGGCGGCATTCAACCAACACCGCTTCATCCGGCTGCCAGTACACCGCGGGTTGTTGCTGACCGTAGCGCAGCAGCCACTGGGCGTCTTTGCGGTCCGTCTTGCCCTTACCCAAGTGCATTTGGATAAAGCGCTTGGCGACGAGCGGGTTGAGGACCGTCACGCGGGCGCCGTGCTCGTGCAGGTAATAGGCCAGGGCGAGGTAGTAGGTCCCGGTGGCTTCGAGGACGTACAGGCAATCGGTGCCGGCCGCCTGCACCAGCCGCGCAAAGCCGGCCCGGGTGTTGCTGACCTCCACATGACGCAGGTGTCCCTGCTCGTGGTAGCAGACAGCCAGCGTGGCTTTGCTCACATCAATACCCACAACGGAAGCCGACACGGAGGTGCTCATTATACTAAGGAGTAAGCGGTGAAAGAAAAACAGAGAAGGAATGCTAGGGCATCTGTCGCTATCCTAATGCAAGCTCGGGGCCTAATGGAACTGTTCGAAGTAACCCTAGAAGAAGGCGGGGATTGTCATATTAGGCAGGCTCGAACGCCTGATATAAGGAAGAATCTTACTCCGCCTTCTTCCTTCTCAGCAACCCAAGGTAAAGGGCAATGCGAACATAGGATA
>NZ_VTHL01000052.1:0-1189 GCF_008271285.1 Hymenobacter lutimineralis
TGTACGCTTCCCCGTTCGATAAGCCAGTGGTAGGCAGAGGTTAAGCGGCTTGTTTAAATTCGAGTGGGGTCATGAAATTCAAGGCCTGGTGGGGCCGTTGGGTGTTATAGTCGTGCCGCCACTCGTCCACCAGCTGGCGCACATGGACCAGCGAGCGAAACAAGTGGGCGTCGAGCAGTTCGCGGCGAAACGAGCCGTTGAAGCGTTCGATGTAGGCATTCTGTGTCGGTTTGCCCGGCTGAATCCAATGCAGAATTATCCCCTGCTGCTCGCACCACTCGCTTAATTTGGCGCTGATAAACTCCGGGCCGTTGTCGGTGCGCAGCTGCGTGGGGCGGCCATGGCACTCGACTAAGCGCGTGAGCACCTGCACGACGCGACTGGCCGGCAATGAAAAGTCAACTTCCACGCCCAGCAGTTCGCGGTTGTAGTCGTCGAGCACGTTGAGCGTGCGGAAGCGGCGGCCATCGGTCAACACGTCGCTCGTAAAGTCGAGCGACCAGCACCCGTTAGCGGCCTTGGGTACGGCTAAGGGCTGCTTGACGCGGGCGGGCACGCGCTTTTTCAGGCGCCGGGGCAGGTGCAGCGCCAGTGCCCGATAGATGCGTAACGTGCGTTTGTGATTGATGAGCAGCCCGTTTTTGCGCAGGCGGTGGTGCAGCTTCCAGAATCCCCAGCCCGGATGCCGCCCACTTAACGCCCGCAGGGCCTGCTGCACGGGCTCATCGTTGCGCCCGTGTGCCACGGGGTGATAGCTGCCACGCGCCAGCCCCACCAAGGCACACGCCCGGCGCTGGCTCCAGCCTTTGCTTACTAAGCCCTGCGCTGCCTGGCGTCGCGCCGCAGGGCTGGCTACTTTTTTCGCAGTATCTCCTTGATGGCCTGATTCTCTAAGCTCAGGTCGGCGAACATCTGCTTGAGCTTACGATTCTCTTCTTCCAGGTGCTTGAGCCGGGTGAGCTCCGCCACGCTGGCCCCGGCGTATTTGCTTTTCCAGGCATAGAATGTCGCTTCGCTCAAGCCGTGCTCGCGCACAATCTGGGCCACGGTCTGCCCGCTGGCTTGCTGTTGCAGAATGGCCACAATCTGGGCCTCGCTGAATCGTCCCTTTTTCATTTATCAGTCGTCAGGTAGTGAAAGTTACGGCTTTCTCTACTCACTACTGGCTCACTTTCTAGGGAAGCGTACA
>NZ_VTHL01000053.1:0-1077 GCF_008271285.1 Hymenobacter lutimineralis
GCGGAGGTCTGCCGGAAGATGGGCATCAGCGAGGCCACCTACTACAACTGGAAGAAGAAGTACGGCGGGCTGGGCGTGCCAGAACTGCGCCGGCTGAAGCAGCTGGAAGAGGAAAACCTGCACCTCAAACAGCTCGTGGCCGACCTGAGCCTGGACAAGCAGATGCTGCAGGACGTACTCAAAAAAAAGTTCTGAGGCCCGTGCAGCGTCGGCACGCGGCCCAACACCTGATCGACGCCTACCGCCTCTCCACGCGCCGGGCGTGCCAGCTCGTGTCGCTGCAACGGTCGAGTTGGTATTACCAGCCGCACGGGCGGGACGACTCGGCGTTGCGTCAGCGGCTACGGGAATTGGCGCAGGTGCGAGTGCGCTACGGCTGCCAGCGCTTGTTCACCCTCCTGCGGCGGGAAGGCTGGTCCGACAACCACAAGCGGGTACACCGCCTCTACTGCCTGGAAGGGCTGCACTTGCGCAGCAAGCGGCCCAAGCGCAACCGGGCTGCCGCTCACCGGCTGGAGCGGGTCGACCTGCAGCGGCCGCACCAGAGCTGGAGCATGGATTTCGTGGCCGATCAGCTCTTTGACGGGCGCAAAATCCGAGCCTTAACGATAGTCGATAACTACAGCCGTCAGTGCCTGGCCATTCACGTGGGGCAGTCGCTGAAAGGGGACGACGTGGTGGCCGTGGTGAGCCGCCTGCAGCAGACGCTAGCCATCGTGCCCGAACGCATCCAGGTCGACAACGGCAGCGAATTTATCAGCAAAGCGCTGGACAAGTGGGCCTATGAGCAGCAGGTCACGCTGGACTTCTCCAGGCCGGGCAAACCGACTGATAATCCATATATTGAATCATTCAACGGCAGTTTCCGGGACGAGTGTTTAAATGTCCACTGGTTCTTGTCGCTGGCCGATGCACAGGAAAAAATCGAGCAGTGGCGCCAGGAGTACAACGGCTTCCGGCCACACAGTTCGTTACAGAATTTAACGCCCGATCAGGCAATGGCGGCCGCCGCTACTGTCGAGCTTCAAACCGCCTGATGCTCTACTTCTAGCCGGTCCAGCAATTGGGAGGAGGTCA
>NZ_VTHL01000006.1:0-197866 GCF_008271285.1 Hymenobacter lutimineralis
GGCCGGCTCAAAGAAGCGCGAGGCTTGGCCACCCGCTACGAGAAAACCGCCGCCTCTTTTTTAGCCGTCGCTCACCTGCTCGCCGCCCTGGATTGGATGCGCTGACTGTCCACACTCTCTAGTCGGCAGCCTGATTTGTGGCTTCGGAACGGCATGTTCCAGCAATTCACTTTATGCCGTCAAAAAAGCTTCCCAGGTCCCTGTTATAGCGGGAAGCAAACACTTCCGCAATAAGGCACGCCAGGAATATGTGTTCGTTACTGACTCCTGCTTGTGTCAGAGCAACTTACTTTCGCAGTTTGCAGCGCAATTTCGAGCTACCTATTCTGTACCACTGCTTCGCAAACCATTTGCCTCCGTTCTAGGCATAGAGCCGTTGGTTCAACTGAGTCCGTGTTCAGGTTTATACTATTTCTATAACCTTCGCATCCTCCAGGCCAAGTGGAGCGGCAATCAGGTGTTCGACCACGACGTGTTCATTATGCAAGGCGGTTCACTGACGTTTTTCACCAAGGACAGTATCCAAAATTACCAGCTAGTCGAATCACTACGGAGCCAAGCCTTACTCGACAGCTTAAAAAATTACCCTGGCTTACTTTCCACCGGCAAAGTTTTCATCAGTTACTGATTTCAAGCCAAGCCCCAGCGCAACCATTCCGGGCCATACGGGTACTTTGCGGCAGCAACTCAATCCGCCGCATGAAACTCCCCTTACTTTTCGCCGCTTCCCTCCTTTCCTTCTCCGCGTTGGCCCAGCAGCCGCTGCCGGTGCCACGCAACCTGCAAGCTACCTACGCCAAAGGCACCCGCGCCGAAAACGGCCAGCCTGGCCCCAACTACTGGCAGAACTCGGCCGACTACACCCTCAAAGTCAACTTCGACCCGGCCAGCCGGCGCGTGGCGGGCACCGCGCAAATTGCCTACCACAACCAAAGCCCCGATTCGCTCCGGCAGTTGCTGTTTAAAATCTACCCCAACTACTACCAGCAAGGAGCGCCCCGGGCCGGCCGCATCAGCCCCGAAGACCTTACGGAGGGAATGAAAATTGAGGCCCTGAGCATTAACGGGCAGGCCGTGGACGTGGCCAAGCTGCAGCCCGACGCCACCAACATGTTCGTGCCCCTGCCGCGCACCCTGGGCGCGAAGCAGACGGCCCAGATCAGCGTGACGTACAGCTACACGCTCAACAAAGGCTCCCACATGCGTACCGGGGAAATTGAGCCCGGCGCCGACTTCGTGGCCTACTTTTTCCCGCGCGTGGCCGTGTACGACGACATCGACGGCTGGAACCGCCACCCCTACATCGGCTCCCAGGAATTTTATAACGACTTCGCCAACTTCTCGGCCGACATTACCGTGCCCCGCAACTTCGTGGTGTGGGCCACCGGCGACCTAACCAACGCCGACGCGGTGCTGGGCAAAAAGTACGTGAAGCGCCTGCGCGACGCGGAAAAGAAGGACGCCATTACCAGCATCATCACCGAAGCCGACCTCAAGAAACAGGACATAACCGCCCCGAACGCCCAGAACACCTGGCACTTTGAGGCCAAAAATGTGACAGACTTCGTGTTTGCCACCGCCGACCACTACGTGTGGCAGTCGAGCAGCCTGGTGGTGGACCCCGCCACCAAGCGCCGCACCCGCGTGGATGCGGTGTACAACACCAAGCATAAGGACTACGAGGAGGTGATTCACTTCGCCCGCAAAACGGTGGAGGCCATGAGTTACAATTTCCCTAAGTGGCCCTTCCCCTACTCCCACGAAACCATCTTCGACGGCCTCGACCAGATGGAGTACCCCATGATGGTGAACGACAACCCCGTCGAAACCCGCCAGGACGCCATTACGCTCACCGACCACGAGATTTTCCACACGATGTTCCCGTTCTACATGGGCATCAACGAAACCAAGTACGGCTGGATGGATGAGGGCTGGGCCACCATTGGCGAATGGCTGATTTCCAAGCAGATTGACCCCACGCTGGACGACGATTATGGCATTGCCCCCTACGCCCAGAACGCCGCCACCGAGTCGGACCTGCCCATCATGACGTTGACGACTCAGCAGAACGGACTGCCTTTCTTCCTGAATTCCTACCCCAAGCCCGCGTTCGGCTACCTCTACGTGAAGGACTTGCTGGGTGACGAGCTGTTCACGAAGGCCCTACACACTTACATCCGCAACTGGAATGGCAAGCACCCCATGCCCTACGACTTCTTCAACTCGATGAACGCCGGGGCGGGCCGCAACCTCAACTGGTTCTGGCAGCGCTGGTTTTTCGACGGTGGCTACCCCGACTTGGGCATTCAGAACGTGGCCAAAACCGCCACGGGCTACGACGTGACCGTGGAAGCCAAAGGCACCAAGCCCGTGCCCGTGTACCTCACGGTAATGTATCAGGACAACTCCACCCAGCAACTGCACCGCACCATCGAAGTCTGGGAAACAGGCGCCCGCACCGTGACGGTGCCCCTAGCCACCACCAAAGCCGTGAAGCAGGTGAAGCTCGGCGCTACGCTAGTGCCCGACAGCTACCCGAAGGATAATGTGTGGGAAGGGAAGTAAGTCAGTGCGTTTTCAACTCTATCCCGCCTATTCCAAGCATGCGCCTGTTAACTACTTTTTTGCTGGTCTCTACGCTGTTGCTACTGGCATCAGGAGAAGCTATAGGCTGCAAATGCAGCATTCAGGCCCGCGAATTCAACAGTGCAGTTAAGATAAATTCTTTGATTTTCCTCGGAAAGCTAGTTCAAGTCAGTCAGGTTAACGATTCATCGACTTCTTTCAGCGCCACTTACAGGTTTGTTCCCTTAAAAACATGGCGCGGGCAGCCTGCTGACACCCTAACGCTGCATACTGGCAGTAGTTGCGGCATTCGCCTAGTTGCGGGTAGCACTTATGTCCTCTACACCAATTCAGGCCAAGATCTTCATATTTGCCAACGCATCGTTTCCCGAAACACTCAGGCAGAAATTAAGAAGTTGGACAGCTATTTTGTGAAGCCTCGTCCTTTACCAAAGCGCCCTTAAGCTATAAGTCATACGTATAAAACCAGAAGCGTACCGCTATGGGCATACTCCTGCTGTTTGTGTTTTTACCCAGCCTTTTGGTTTGGTTCCTGGCAGTATATGCGACTTATGGAAGTTGGCCGCTCAGCCCTGTCGAGGTTAGCGGGGGCGTAGGCTTGGCTGCTCTCGGCCTGCTCTTGCCTTTGCTTCGTTGGAAAATCAGAGGCAAGCTACACGCGCTGGCCCCACCCTTTGTTTACTTGATTTACTCCGTTATTCTCCCCTATTTCTTGGGGCTGCTGCTTTCGATAGTCAGTCAGCAACGCTACGTACTAGGAGCAGTACATGCCCTGGATCTGGCCGTGGCCATTGTTTTACCGGTGGTGTGCGGCTACTTTTTCCTGGCGCCTAACAGGATGAGCGTACCGAACCTTCTGAGCATCAAATCTTACTATTAGGACACCAAGCTAAGGTCAGATCTTAGCAGTTTCTTTTCCTGCTACTATTACTCGGGGAGCCACTAACTGCGGGTCGCACTGGTTGCCAAACGGCTGTTGCCATATACAGTAATTGCAAAACGTAAAAGGGCCGCATGAATAGACTATTCATGCGGCCCCTTTTTGCTTGAAAGGTGAATTTACCTGGTTACATAGTAAATAAATTCACCTACGCATTTCCCGAACCTAAAAATGAAATAAGCCGAGAAAAAAATAAGAAAAGGTTTTGCGTATTTATTTTGCAATAGATAAGCAAATTTCTCCAGCAATTCCGTGTCGGCCATTTTCATAATTCGGGAATTAAATTAGTGCGTTACGTGGTAGATGAACTCACCGGTGTATTTGCCGGCCTCGTAAATAGCAACCCCCGCAGCCATAGCTGCACCGATTGCCAGGAACTGAACCAGAAAGCCACCTTCGATTTCGGCATTTTCGTCGTGGGACAGTTCAACCAGGTTGAACTCGTCCAGTTTCAACAACTGAGCGTTCATACGTTTATTATTTTGTGGTTAGGAAACATCTGACTGGCTCGGAGAACATCAACGGCACTGCACAACGTGCTAGCCCTGTACCCCGAAGACCGCAACCCGACTACTTAGCGGTGGTGTAGCCTACGTACACACCAGCCCCGAACAGGCCAGCAGCTACGGTGCCAGCGGCAATCCAGCCAGCTGCTTCAGCGGTGATAACCACGCCCAGAACCACAATGGGAAACAGGCCGCCTTCTACCTGTTGCATGTCCTCAGCGTTCATTGAAATCACGCCGAATTCTTCCAGTTGTGCAGAAAAGTTGTTCATGTGTTGTTGGTAAGAGAGATACTATGCGCGGGCATTTGTAGGCAGCCAGCTACGCCTTGAGGTCACGTTTGTAAGCCAGCAGCGTAGGTGTTACCCCAGCTGCTATAGCACAAAAGAAGCCTCACTCCGTCCAATAAAATTGAATCGGAAAATAATTTTTATAAAATCCACCAACAATATTTTGGCTATCATCATCCCGCAGAACCTTCAGCGAAAACTCTATTTTAAGCTTGGCCTTATCGGCGTAGTAGAAGCTGTTGCGCTTCCGAGAAAAATCAATGGTTAGGCCTTCGTCCCGTAAGTAGTCCAGAATATTATACAGCTGTGAACGGCTTATCTCCAGACGCTGCGCCAGCTCTACGGGCGTGCCGGTAGCCTCTTTGCCTATTAGATAATCAAGATGTTTAATTCTCTCGATGTACTTTCTGAAATTCATGTGTCGCTGAATTAGTGCTGTCTTCAGTTCAGTTTCAGACCTTCTGCTTTTTGTTTTCTGCCTGCTCTAACCTCATTCCCTTCCCACTCATCAAACCCGCCCCCTACTGCGCTGTCCCACACGCCCTGCCTTCACAAGGAAATACTTTATATAGGTTAAATGCAAAGGATTAAAGCTTTTTAATGCACTGCCGTCTGCCCAATAAGCCTATACCCCAGGCTATCTGACTCTTACCGCATCAATAAGCCACTAGCAAAATGCTTGGCCAGGCTGCTCACCGCGCAACTTTGTGTTGGTCACCCACACTGGCCCCTTCGGCTCAAGCCGCCGCTGGCTTGCCGAGGCCTGCTTCCGCGAATACCGGGTGCCGGATGCGGTAGCCCGGCAAAGGCTACGTACCTTTGCTGGCAGTGATGGGTCGCCCCACCGCGGCGCCAAACGCAAGTAAGGCGACGAGGAAAGTCCGGGCAACGCAGAGCACCCTGCTTCCTAACGGGAAGGACTAGGCGGCGTAAAGCCTCCTAGGACAGCTAGTGCCACAGAAAATTACCGCCGTTTTTTGGCTGTTAGCTTTCGTTCTGCGAAGACTAATAGCAGCTAGCTATCAGCTCAAAAAAAGGTAAGGGTGAAAAGGTGCGGTAAGAGCGCACCAGCGGCTGGGCAACCATGCCGGCTGGGTAAACCTCAGGGGTTGAAAGACCAAATAAGCTGGCACGCCAGCCCTTTCGGGGGCGGGCACCGGGCGGCTCGTCCGGCGTCAGCGGGTAGGTTGATGGAGCCTTTCCGCGAGGACTGGCCTAGATAAATGGTGGGGCCGCGGCTTCGGCAGCGGACAAAACCCGGCTTACAGACTCATCACCGGCTACCAGGCGGCCGTCGTATCTTCGGGTGCGGCGGCCGTTTTTGCCTGTCCGGCGCACATGGCCACTACCTTTGCCCGCCGCCAAGCGTACGCAGGAAAAGCAGCTGAGTTGCCAGCTTATCCTCGACAAGTAACCCAAGTTGGCGGCAACGAGGTTTTCCCATTCCGGCCCGCCTATTTGCGGCCGGCTTTTCGTTTCTTTGATTTTTCTCCCCTGCCTTTTCTCAGCCCATGCCCCGCATCCTGATTATTGACGACGAACGCGCTATCCGGAACACCCTGAAAGAAATTCTGGAGTATGAGAACTACCAGGTAAGCCAGGCCGAAGATGGCCCTACCGGCCTGGATATGCTCATCAAAGACAAGTACGACGTAGTGCTCTGCGACGTGAAGATGCCCAAGATGGATGGTATTGAGGTGTTGGAAAGGGCCCGTATTGTGGCGCCGGAAGCCGCCTTTATTATGGTCTCAGCTCATGGCAACGTGGAAATGGCCGTGGATGCCACCAAAAAAGGCGCCTACGATTTCCTGCAGAAGCCACCAGACCTGAACCGCCTGCTCGTGACGGTGCGCAACGCCCTGGACCGCACCAAGCTGGCCACCGAAACCACCAAGCTAGCCACGGAAAACAAAACTCTGAAGAAAAAGCTGGCCAAAAACTCGGAAATGGTGGGCGACTCGGCGGCCCTGGGTGCCGTGCGCAAGGCCATTGAGAAGGTAGCCCCCACCGATGCCCGCGTGCTCATAACAGGCCCCAACGGAGCCGGCAAGGAAATGGTCGCCCGCCAGCTCCACGAGCTCAGCAACCGCGCCAGCGGCCCGTTGGTAGAAGTAAACTGCGCCGCTATTCCGTCCGAGCTGATTGAGTCGGAGCTGTTTGGCCACGAAAAAGGCTCCTTTACCTCGGCCGTCAAGCAGCGCATCGGCAAGTTCGAACAGGCTGACGGCGGCACCTTGTTCCTCGACGAAATCGGCGACATGAGCCTCTCAGCGCAGGCCAAGGTGCTCCGGGCTCTGCAGGAAAACAAGATTACCCGCGTGGGCGGCGAAAAGGAAATTTCGGTGAACGTGCGCGTGCTGGCCGCCACCAACAAAGACCTGCTCCAGGAAATAGCCGACCGCAACTTCCGGGAAGACCTCTACCACCGCCTCTCGGTTATCCTGATCCAAGTGCCTGCCCTCAACGACCGGCGCGAAGACATTCCGGCCCTCATTCAGAAATTTCTGCAGGACATTGCCCAGGACTACGGGAACAAGCCCAAGAAGATTGACGACGCGGCTTTGGGCTACCTACAAAGCCTCGACTGGCGCGGCAACATCCGCGAGTTGCGCAACGTGGTAGAGCGCCTCGTCATTATGAGCGACGACACGATTACGGAGGCTGATGCCCGCGCCTTTGCCGGGAAATAGCCGCCAACATAATTTTGCCATTTTCGCAAAAAAAGCCGCTCCTATACGAGCGGCTTTTTTGTTTGGTTGCCGGTTTTTGAAAAAAATGTGAACTATAGCGAAGTAGCTATTGTCTGGTAAGCAAGCAACCGGTCATACACTTATCAAACGGATAAGCTGGTTTCCGGCCTCCAGACCGCCCCTGAGCAGTCTTTTATCTCACGTAACCCCTGTTGATTACGCATGGTGAATCTCGTTCAGAATTTCCGTTTCAGTGCCTGGTTAGGTGCCGCCGTTTTAGGTTCTTCCTTGCTGGCCAGCTGCGCCAAAGACTCCATTACCCCCAACGACCCTCGCCCCGCCAGCCCAATCAGCTCAGCGAGCAAAGTAGCCGGTCAGGCCGTTGCCGGGAAGTACATTGTGGTGCTGAAAGACGGAAGTGATGCGCTGAACGATATTGCTGCGAATGAGGCCGAAATCACCGAGGCCCGTTACGCGGAACGGGGTGAGAAAGTGCGCGGTGTAGCCCAGGGGCTGCTGCGGCAGCGCGGGCTGCGGGCCGAAAAAGTAGGCCGCACCTACAGCCAGGTATTGCGCGGGTTTGCAGCTGATCTGACCGCGGCTGAGGCCGCCGACCTGGCCCAGGATGCCCGGGTAGACTACGTGGAGCCCGACCAGGTGATGACCATTGAGCAGACGACAACGACCACCACGACGACGACTGCTTCTACCCAAACCATTCCCTACGGCATCAAGCGCGTAGGCACGGCCAGCGGCGTAGGCAAAACCGTCTGGATTCTGGATACCGGAGTGGAACTGACGCACCCTGATCTGACCGTTGACCGCACCCGTAGCCGAACGTTTTATCCGCTGGGCGCCGATGCCACCAGTGCCAATGACCTCAACGGCCACGGCACCCACGTAGCCGGCACTATTGCTGCCAAGAACAACACCCTGGGCGTAGTGGGCGTAGCCGCCGGCGCTACTATTGTAGCCGTAAAGGTGATGGACGCTACTGGCAGTTCCTCCTCTTCCGTCGTTATTGCGGGCCTCGACTATGTGGCCGCTACGGCCAAGGCTGGGGACGTAGTAAACATGAGCATTAGTGGGGGTACTTCCCTGTCGCTTGATGCAGCCGTGGTGCGGGCCGCCAACAAGGGCATTTTGTTTGCCGTGTCGGCGGGTAATGATGCCAAGAGCGCCACGCTGCATTCCCCTTCCCGCGTCAACCACGCCAACGTGTTTACCGTGACGGCCATGAATAACCTGGATACGTGGGCTTCCTTCTCGTGCTTTGGCAATCCTACCGTGGACTACTGCATGCCCGGCGTAGCGGTGAACTCTACCTACAAAGGCGGCGGCTACGCCCTAATGAGCGGCACCTCTATGGCAGCCCCACACATGGCGGGTGTGCTCTTGCTCCGCGGCAAGGCCTTTACACGCAGCGGCACCGTGAAGTCGGACCCCGACGGTACTGCTGACGCTATTGCTCATTTATAATTACCCCGCTTATCTTGCTTATTTCCGACGAGCGGCCTCCTCAGAGGCCGCTCGTTGCGTTTCTACCCCGCCAACTGGTTGCAGCCGCGCACGTCGGAATTATCCAGCCGACCTAATACTTCGAAGCTCCCATCGGGGTATAGCCGGGCCAGATCCTTGGTTTCGATGAAGGCGCAGCTATCAACGTTGGCCAAGTCAATGACGTTGATTGCCCCACTGGCCCGCGTGGTATCCACGGAGAAGGGGTCGGTAGGGTCGCGTAGCAGAATACGCAGCTGCGGAGGCGTGTGAAAACGCCCATCCCCGAAGCTGTAGGCCTGGCTCAGCATTTCCGTCATGCCGTATTCGGAATGAATGCCCGCGGGCCCAAAGGCCGCCTGTAGCTCCTGGTGCAGCTCTTCCCTGATCATTTCCCGTCGCCGGCCCTTCATCCCGCCGGTTTCGAGCACCGTAAGTTCCTGCAGCACCGGGTTACCGGCATAGGTCGTGGCAAAGTCGAGCAGGGCATAGCTCACGCCCAGGAGCAGCACGCGCCGCCCCGGCACCTGCCGGGCAACCCGAATGGCTTCGAGCAGCGCGGCCTGGTCGTGCAAGAAAAAAGCCGGCTGCTGCTGGCCCGATTCCCGGGCGAAATAATCGACCATAGCCACCAACGACGACTGACCCTGCTCCAGATAGGAGGGCAAGAGGGCCAGCACCGTCCAGCCGCCAAGGGCACCATAGTAGTGCTCAAAAATGCGGGCAGCGTGGGTCCGGTACAAGGCCGGGTCGCGCACCAGGTGCTGGCTGCGCTGCTGCCGGGTGGTGCCGCTGCTTAAAAATACTTCCTGGGGTTGCCAGGCAGCCGGCTCGGTTTGCACCCGATGCGTTTTAAAGAACTCAATGGGCAGAAACGGTATTTCTTCCAGCTGGGCTACGTGCTCCCGCTGGCAACCCAGCTGCGTGAGGTATTCGGCGTAGATGGGACAATGATGCGCTTGGTGTCGAAACAGACGCAGGGCGGCGGCTTCGGCCGTGGCCGGAGTGAGGGTGGGCAGCTCACGGAGGTACTCGTCGCGGAAACTCATTGCACCTGGTATGGGTTTGATGGATGGCACAACAAAGGTCCGTAGGCTTCGTTGAGAATCCGTACCTTTTGCCCCTCACTCACGGCCTTTTTCTGCATATGATGTTCACCCGTACGGTTCGGCTTGTTGTAGCGCAACTACTGCTGACGCTGCTGCTCAGCGCCTCGGTAGTGTCCTGCGTGTCCCCACCCGAATATCCGGATAAGCCCAGCATCGAGTTTAAATCGGCAGTGGCGACGGCAACTTCCGACGGCACACAGGCAGCTATTTTGCTTACGCTAGCTTTCAAGGACGGCACCGGCGACCTGGGACTTGACTCGCTGGATATCAAACAGCCTCCTTTTCAACAATTCAACCCGGATGGCTCGGTCAACCGGTATTTCAACAACTACTTTATCAAGATCTTCCGGCGCGATACCGACGGGGTATTTCGGTCGCTGAATGTGGAGCCTGGCTTCGATGGCCGCTTCGACCACTTGGCTCCTTCGGATAAGGCAGCTCCTATCCGGGGTGATCTACGCTACACTATTGCGATTTTGTACGGCATCCCAATTGATGGCACCTTGGACGGCCCAACCGTACGCAAGGGTGACGTTATCCGCCTCGAAATAAACATTACCGACCGGGGCCTGAACGAAAGCAACGTTATCACGACCAATCCCATCACGCTGCCCTAGTCACTACGTCCTGTTACACGCACGGCCCCGCCCTATTGACTTTCGCAGTCAATAGGGCGGGGCCGTGCGTGTAACAGGACGTAAGGCCGCTAATAAATTGCGGGGAAGCGCTTGGCATCGGCTTCCTGCATCAGTTCGTACACGGCATCGAATACGTCTTCCGCGTTGGGCTTCGAGAAGTAGTCACCGTCGGAGCCGTAGGGCGGGCGGTGCGCCTGGGCAGCCAGGCAACGGGGCTGGGCATCGAGGAAGCGGTAAGCCTGCTGCTCGTCGAGTACCTGCTGCAGCATATAGGCCGTGGCACCGCCCGGCACATCTTCATCGGCAAAGAGTACACGGCTGGTTTTGCGCAGGCTATCGGCAATAATATGGTCCACGTCGAAGGGCAGGAGCGTTTGCACGTCAATTACTTCCACCGATATGCCTATGTCGGCCAGCTGCTTGGCAGCATCTAGCACAATGCGGCACATAGAGCCGTAGGTTACCACCGTCACATCGTGGCCTTCCTGCAGAATTTCGGGCTGACCCAGGGGCAAGGTAAACTCGCCTACGTTCTGCGGAATGCGCTCCTTGAGGCGGTACCCGTTCAGGCACTCAATAACAATGGCGGGCTCATCGGAGCGCAGCAGCGTGTTGTAAAAGCCAGCGGCCTGCGTCATGTTGCGCGGCACGCACAGGTGCATACCGCGGATAGCACCCAGAATCATTTGGATGGGCGAGCCGCTGTGCCAGATACCTTCCAGCCGGTGGCCCCGGGTGCGAATGATGAGCGGGGCTTTCTGGCCGCCCTTGGTGCGGTACTGCAGGCAGGCCACGTCGTCGCTCAGAATCTGGATGGCGTAGAGCAGGTAGTCGAGGTACTGGATTTCGGTGATGGGCCGCAGCCCCCGCAGGGCGGCGCCTATCCCCTGCCCCACAATGGTGCATTCCCGGATGCCGGTATCGGTTACGCGCAGCTCGCCAAACTTTTCCTGCAAACCCGCAAAGGCCTGGTTTACGTCGCCGATGCGGCCCACATCTTCCCCGATAGCGAAGATGCGCGGGTCGCGGCGGAAGTTGGCTTCAAAGCAGGCCTGCAGCACTTCGCGGCCGTCAACCAGCGGGGCATTGGGTGCAAATTCAACCTTAACTTCCTCAATATTCAGCACGGCCTCCTCGCTCTGGCTGAACAGATAGGAGTTGTACCGCTCGGCGTTTTCGGCCTGGGCCTGCTCCAGCCAGTTCAGCAACTCACGGCGGGCGGCGCTGCGCAGGCCACGCACCTGGCGTAGGGCGCGGCGCACGGTGCGCAC
Organism: Hymenobacter lutimineralis; assembly: GCF_008271285.1. NCBI lineage: Bacteria > Pseudomonadati > Bacteroidota > Cytophagia > Cytophagales > Hymenobacteraceae > Hymenobacter > Hymenobacter lutimineralis. The sequence continues at coordinate 11,527 of NZ_VTHL01000006.1, forward strand.
CATATCGGCGCGGATGGGTGTGCTGTTTTGCTGCAGCTGCTCTACCAGCTCGTGCATGGTATTTTCGGTACCGGTTTCGGCCACCAGCTTGTTGAGCAGCGCTACGGCCTCGTCGCGCTCCTGCTTGATGGGGTTGAAGAAATCTGTCCAGGCGGCGGTGCGGGCCAGGCGTACGGTTTCCTTGGCGTCGGTTTCAATCTGGCTGAGCTCTTCTTCCGAGGCGTAACCTTCCACGAGCAGCCACTCGCGCATCTTGCGGAGGCAGTCGTGCTCCTCTTCCCAGGAAAGCCGGTCTTTCGACTTGTAACGCTCGTGCGAGCCGCTGGTGCTGTGGCCCTGGGGCTGGGTTACTTCCGTCACGTGAATGAGTACGGGCACGTGCTGGGTGCGGCAGAGCTCGGCCGCGCGCTGGTAGGTTTCCACCAGGGCCGGGTAGTCCCAGCCTTTTACCACGAAAATCTCGAACCCCTGCTGGCCCTCGCCTTCGCGCTGCAGCCCTTTCAGGATTTCGGAAATGCTTTGCTTGGTCGTCTGGTACTCGGCGGGCACGGAAATGCCGTAGTGGTCGTCCCACACGCTGACGAGCATCGGAATCTGCAGGACGCCGGCGGCATTCAGCGCTTCGAAGAACATGCCCTCCGACGTACTGGCATTGCCGATGGTGCCGAAGGCCACCTCGTTGCCGTTCACCGAAAACTGGCTGTACTGCTGCAGCTCCGCGTTCTGGCGGTAGAGCTTGGAGGCATACGCCAGGCCCACGAGGCGCGGCATCTGCCCGCCAGTGGGCGAAATATCGGCCGAGGAGTTCTTGGTTTCCGCCTGGTTTTTAAAGTGGCCATCTTCATCCAGCAACCGGGTGCCGAAGTGGCCATTCATGGCGCGGCCCGCCGTGGAGGGCTCAGCATCAGCATCGGGGTGGGCGTAGAGCTGGGCGAAGTACTGCTGCAGCGTCAGCTCCCCGATGGCGAACATGAAGGTTTGGTCGCGGTAGTAGCCGGAGCGCCAGTCGCCGGGGCGGAAGGCGCGGGCCATGGCCAGCTGGGGCAGCTCCTTGCCGTCGCCGAAGATGCCGAACTTGGCTTTGCCCATGAACACTTCCTTGCGGCCCGCAAGCGAGGCCTGACGACTTTCACACCCCAGGCGGTAGTCGCGGAGCAGTTCTTCTTTAGTCAGCACAGCAGTGGTGATTTCGGCAGATTCGGGAGTAGGCATACGAACTGGGCGGGCGGGGAATAGAGGGGCAGGAAAACCGGGCAAGTGGGTGTGCAACCGGCATGACGCCTCAAAAGTACGGATTTGGGCGCAGCCGTGTACACAGCCCGGCGGCGGCCGTTTTGTACGACCAAGGCGGGATTTTGGCTATCTTTGAGCTGAGGCGGGGCTGGTTGGCCTCCCTACGCTATTTCGTTTCGTTATGCTCAAGACTACTTACCTGCTGGTGCTGGCCTTGCTACTGGCTGTTGGGGCGCATGCGCAAGGCGTACTAACGTTCGACAAAGAGCTCCACGACTTTGGCAACGTGCCCGAGGGCACCATGGCAACCCACGAGTTTCGCTTTAAAAACACAGGCAACCAGCCCATTGTGGTGGCCCATGTGCAGGCCAGCTGCGGCTGCACCACGCCGGAATGGACGCAAACTCCCGTGCTGCCCGGCAAATCCGGCGTCATCAAAGCCGTGTATAGCAGCGCCGGCCGGCCCGGGGTTTTCAACAAAACCATCACCGTCACGAGTAATGCCACCGAAGCCAGCAAGGTGCTAACCATTAAAGGCACAGTGCTGACCAAGGACGAGCTGAAAAAGAACCTGACCCCGGCCCAGCTGGCGCAGTCGCCGCGCCTGGTGCTCGACCGGGCCGTACATGATTTTGGCAAAATGGAGGCCGGTCAGCAACTCACGGCGCGTTTCACGGTGCGCAACACGGGCAAATCGGACCTAGTACTGGGGGCCCTTTCCTCGGGCTGCTACTGCGTGGGCATCAAGAGCGTACCGGCGCCCATAAAGCCCGGGCAGAGTGCCGTCATCGAGCTGATTTACTCGCAACGGAAACTGGGTGCCATGACGGATGAAGTGGTTATTGCTTCCAACGACCTCAGCGGCGACGCCCGCCTCACGCTGAAAGCCAACGTGGTAAAAAGCCTGCAGGCCGCCAACATGCTGAAGGAAGGCGAAGCAGCTGTACCTTTTAAGTAGGACAACATTTATTAACGTCTCATCAGCAGGCGGCCGGACGCGCTGTTTGCCCTGATTACTACCTCCCGTACTTTCCACGGAAAAGCCCCGGCCCGTCAGCAATGAAGGCTGGGGCTTTTCTTATTCTCTGGCATAGTGCTCTGGCTAGGTTGAATTGTCTCGACCGTTGGTTGATGTGCCATAGGTTCGCAGTGACAAGTTCCCCTCATCACCTTATCTTTGCCCCCGCTTTACCGAGCACATTTCTCCACCCACCCTTACTTCGTTTTCTGCGATGATCATCGGCGTTCCGAAAGAGATTAAAAACAATGAAAACCGCGTGGGCCTGACGCCCGCTGGCGTTGCGGAATTCCGCAAGCACGGCCACGAGGTGTTTGTCCAGGCGACGGCCGGCAACGGCAGCGGCTTCACGGACGCTGAGTACCAGCAGGCCGGCGCCACCATCCTGCCCACGATTGAAGACGTGTACGGCCAGGCGGAAATGATTGTGAAGGTAAAGGAGCCCATTGCTTCGGAGTACCCGCTCATCAAGGAAAACCAGCTGCTGTTCACCTACTTCCACTTTGCCTCGGGCGAGGAGCTGACCCACGCCATGATTGAGCGCAAAGCCGTGTGCCTGGCCTACGAAACCGTGGAGCTGCCCACCCGCGCCCTGCCCCTGCTCATTCCCATGAGCGAAGTGGCTGGCCGTATGGCTCCTCAGGAAGGTGCCAAGTACCTGGAGAAGCCTCTGAAAGGCCGGGGCATTCTGCTGGGCGGCGTGCCCGGTGTGAAGCCCGCCGAAGTGCTGGTGCTGGGTGCCGGCATCGTGGGTACGCAGGCCGCTAAAATTGCCGCTGGTCTGGGCGCGAAAGTAACCGTAATGGACATCAGCCTGAACCGCCTGCGCGAGCTGGACGACTTCATGCCCAAGAACGTGGTAACGCAGTACTCCAACGAGTACAACATCCGCGAAGCCATTAAAACCGCTGACCTCATCATTGGGGCCGTATTGATTCCCGGCGCCAAGGCCCCGCACCTCATCACCCGCGACATGCTCAAGACCATGCGCCCGGGTACCGTGCTGGTAGACGTGGCCGTGGACCAGGGTGGCTGCATCGAAACCTGCAAGCCCACCACCCACGAAAACCCCACTTTCATCATCGACGACATCGTGCACTACTGCGTGGCCAACATGCCCGGTGCCGTGCCCTACACCTCTACGCTGGCCCTCACCAACGCCACGCTGCCCTACGCCGTGAAGCTGGCTAACCTGGGCTGGCAGGAAGCCTGCCGCCGCGACGAAGCCCTGCGCCTGGGCCTGAACGTGGTGCACGGCAAGGTGGTGTACAAAGGAGTAGCCGAGGCCTGGGGCCTGCCCCTGGAATCGGTAGACTCGGTGATGGAAGAAGCCGTTGCGTAAGTTTCTCATCGACTAAGTGGAAAGCCTTTCCGGCCGTGGGTCGGGAAGGCTTTTTCTGTGGTGTTCAGCTCCAGCTTTGCGCCTTGTTGAACGAACTGCGGCGAAGCAGGCCCACGGGCCGCCTGGCGCTGCGTGAAGCTGGAGCTTCGCATCCTTCCCTATGAAAGGCATTCTGTATACCGGCGGGGAGCTAACCGACCTGCTGAGCTTTGCCCGCCTCCCCTCCTACCTGCAGGCCTTTTTGCGCGAGCAGAACGGGGTGGTAGCCTACTTCGGCGGCCTGCACATCCGGGGCTGCGTGAGCGCGCCCGCCTGGCACGCCCTGGCCGAAGCCTGGCAGGGTGAAAACGCCTTCTGGCGCACCTACGACACCGTATTGGAAACTGATGTGCCGTTTGCCCAGGACAGCGTGGGCAATCAGTTCCTGCTCCGCGGCGACGCGGTGCTGTTCCTGGATACCGAAACCGGGGAGCTGGCCGACCTGGAAGTGGACTTCAAGCACTTCCTGTTTGGGGCCGAGAAATTTCCGGTTGATGCCTTGGGCCTCGATTTGTTGCGCGACTTTCAACGGCGCGGTGGCGTGCTGGCGCCCGGCCAGCTGTTGAGCGTCAGCCCACCCGTCTGCATTCATACCGCCTCGGAAAAGCCGCAGCTAGCCGCGCGCCCCGCCGCCGACCGGCTGCAGTGGCTGGCCAGCTTTTACCGCCAAATCAAAGACCTGCCCGACGGGCAGCGCATCCGATTTCGCCCCACTGAATAATGCTTGCTGATGCTTTCGGAACACCTGCGCCTGCTGCTCCGCCGTTTTGCCCTGCTGCTCGGGGCCTACCTGCTACTGCGCGTGGGGTTTTATCTGGCGAACCAAGCGGTGTTCCAAGCGGCTGCTCCCGCTCAGGTCTTGCTGGCCTTCTGGCATGGCTTCCGCTTCGATGTATCAGCCTTGCTGTTGCTGAACCTGCCGTGGGTAGTGCTGAGCCTGGTTCCGAGCCTAGCGCGGGGCTGGCAGCAGTTCCTGCGCCTGCTGTACCTGGTGCTGAATGCCCTGGGGCTGATGGTGAATCTGGCGGATTGGGAGTACTTCAAGTTTATCGGGCGGCGCACCTCCAACGAGCTGACGACGATTGGGGACGATGTGCAGCGCCAGGCCGGGCAGCTGCTTGCCAATTACTGGTACCTGTTTGTGCCCTTTTTCCTGCTGCTGGGCGCGCTCTGGTATTTCTACCCCATGCCCAAAACCACGGCTATGCATCAGGCTGGCCAAACGCGAAGGGTATGGCTGCGCTGGGGAGTAGAAGCCCTGCTGGTCGCCGGCCTGGCGGTGGTCGGCATCCGGGGTGGCTTACAGCTGAAGCCCCTGCGCACGGGAGCGGCATTTGCTCAGCAACCCGCCATCCTGGGCCACCTGGCACTGAACAGCACATTTACTTTCCTGAAAAGCCTGGGCTATACGACCATCGAGCCCAAAGCCTACTTTGCCTCTGACGAGGAGTTGCAGCAGGCCCTGGCAGCTCGCCGGGTTGCCACTCACCCGCCGCCGGCTCGCCGCGACAACGTGGTCATCCTGCTGCTGGAAAGCTTTGCCTCGGAGTACACCGGAGTAGAAAACAGCGGGCAGGGCTACACGCCTTTTTTCGATTCGCTGGCTACCCACGGCGGCCTACTGTTCCGCGACCATTACGCCAACGGGCGCCGCTCCATCGAGGCCCTGCCGGCGGTGCTGGCGGGCCTTCCGTCCTTACTGGAAGGACCGTTTATTACCTCCAACTTTCAAACCAACGAACTGCATGGCCTGGGAGAAATACTAGGCCAGCAGGGCTATACCACCTCCGTGTTTCACGGGGCTGAAAATGGCTCCATGGGCTTCAACACCTTTGCGGGGGTAGCTGGTATCCAGCGCTATTACGGGCTGAATGAATACCCCGGCAGCCGAAACAGCCCGGACTTTGATGGGCACTGGGGAATCTTTGACGAGCCTTACCTGCAGTACTTCTGCCGGGAGCTAAGCCGCCAGCCCGAGCCGTTTTTCAGCACCCTGTTCACGCTTTCGGCCCATGAGCCCTTCACGGTACCGGCCCGCTACGCTGGCCGCTTTCCCGGCGGCACCCTGCCCATTCACCGCGCCGTAGCCTACTCCGACTTCGCCCTGCGGCAGTTCTTTAAAACAGCTGCTCGTCAGCCCTGGTATAGCCGTACCCTCTTTGTGCTGCTGGCCGACCACACCTCCCAGACCGACCGTCGGGGCTACCAAAACCTACTGGGTGCCTACAAAACGCCCCTGCTGCTGTTCCGGCCCGGGCAGGCCCTGTCGGCGCCCACCAGTCCGCGCATCACCCAGCAGGCCGACGTGCAGGCCACGGTGCTGGACTGGCTGGGCATCCGGGCTCCGCGACAGCTGCTGCCCTTTGGCTATTCGGCTTTCGATAGTGCCAGTACGGGCCGTGCGCTGTTTTTGAGCAATGGCTCGTACTATCTCGTGCACCACGACTACGTGACGGAGCTTACCGCCGACGACCAGGTGCGCCAGTATGCCTACCAGCGGCACCAGCTGCCCACTCACCCGGTGGCCGTCCCTGACACCCAAAAGCTACGCCAGTACGGCCAGGAGCTGCGGGCCTGCGTGCAGTTCTACGTGAATGGGCTAGTACAAAATCGGCTTTACCCCAAGCCAGCCCGCGCCCGCGCTAGGCTTTTTGCTCCTCCAGGTGGGAGCGGATAGCGCGGATTTCGTCGCTGTCGATGGGCTTGTGGATGAGGCCGGCCACCAGGTCGTAGGTTTTGGCTTTTTCCATGTCGGTGAGAGCCAGCGAGGAGGTAAGAATGTAGATGTGGCAGCGGCCCAGCAGCTGGCCCTGGTAAGGCGCCAGCGCTTCCAGAAACTGCCAGCCATTCATGAGCGGCATGTTCAGGTCCAGGAATATAATTTGGGGTATTTCGCTGCCGCGGGCCTGCAACAGCGCCTGCAGGGCATCTTCGGCCAGCTGAAACGTGAGGATATCATCGCAGAAGCCTTCCAGCCGCAACAGGGTTTCGGTGAGGTAGTTGCCTAAGTCGTCGTCGTCGATGAGGAAGGTTTTCATGCGCATCTTAGCTGAAGTGCAATATAAACCGGGTTCCTACATTTACCTGACTCTCGACGGTGACCGTGCCGCCCATGGCTTCTACGTGGGATTTTACCAAAAACAGGCCGATGCCGCGGCCCCGTTTGACCGGGTGAAAACGCTTGTACAATTGAAATACATCCGTTCCGGCGCGGGCCGTATCGAAGCCGGACCCGTTGTCGGAAACCGTGATGGTGCTGCCCTGCCCCGGTGTTTGCGTGCCGGTGACTACCACTGACAAGGGACGGTCTTCGGCGCGGAATTTAATGGTGTTGGAAAACAGATTGTAAAAGATGCTGTGGAAGTAGGCCCGGTTCCCGCATACTTGCAGGTCATCCGGCAGCTGGCAGGAAATGGTGGCATCGGCCTCCCGCAGCGAGTCGATAAGGCTTTGGGCCACCCGCTGGCAAACGCCGGCCAGGTGCACTGGCTCCCGTTGGGGCACTTCCTGCCGGTCGCGCACCGCCAGCACGGTACTCACGTCCGACAGCACCGCGTCGAGCTCCCGGAGGCTGGCGTGCAGGTTTTTAAGGGAATTGTCGAACACTTCCGTGTCTTTTCCGGTACGCAGTAGCAAGTCGGCAAACCCCAGCGCATTGGCCAGAGGAGCCCGCAGGTTGTGCGAGACGATGTAGGCAAACTGCTGCAAATCGGCGTTCTGCTTGAAAACTTCCTGGGCCATACGGCGCTGTCGCTCCTCGGCTTCCTTGCGCTCCGAAATATCCTGCATGGCCCCAATCATGCGCAGGGGCTGCCCGGCAGCGTCGCGCAGCACGTAGCCGCGGTCAAATACCGTGGCCCAGGTGTTATCGGCGCGCCGAAAGCGGTATTCCCCCTGCCAGTAGCGCACGTGCGGGGCTTCTACGGCCTGCATTAGGCTATAGACCGTTTGCTGCGAATCATCGGGGTGAATAAACTCGGCCCACAAATCCAGGTTCGAGACGTTCTGCACCAGCATGTGCCCGAACAAGGCCTCGAATCCTTCTCCCCAGAAGAGGGTATTTTCGGGAATATTCCAGTCGTAAATGGCGTCGGTAGTGGCCCGGATGGCGTATTTGTACCGCTCGTTGCTAACCGTCAGCGCCTCGGCCGCCTGCAGGACCGAGGTTTGATCGTGCACGATGCCTACCAGCTGCCGGCAGCTGCCATCGGCTTCGACCACGGGCGTAATGCTGACTTGGCCCGTGACGCGGCCCGCCGGAAACACTGTGGTATCCAGCCAGCCAAGGCGCTGCTGGGTGGCTACGGCCAGCCGGTACTTTTCCTGATACATGGACAGCGAGGGCTCCGGGATTACCTCCTCAATGCGTTTGCCCAGTATCTGTTCCAGGGGTATGCCCGTTGTCTGGGTGAAAGCCCGATTGGCAAAAGAAAATCGAAAACTGCCCGCCTCCCCCACTTCCAGCACAAATACCACGTCGGCAATGGTGTTGAAGATGACGGACAACATGTGTTCCGGCTCCCGCCCCTTCTCCGTGTAGTTCGGCGGGCCCACGTCCTGCAGGATGCCCTGAACGCCCTGCACCTGCTCGTTGATCAGCAGCGGAAACAGCGTGCACGTCATACGCCGGCTTACGGCCCCGCCCAAGGCTAGGTCCAGCACACAGGTTTCCCCGGCCAGGGCCTGCTCAAAGCCTTGCCCAGCCCGCTCTCTTTCCCCGGGCTGCAGGCAGGCCCAGAAGCTACGGCCTGCTACCTGGGCAGCCGGGCAACCCAGCAACTCAGCAAACGGGCCATTGGCCCGCACGATTTCGCCCGCCGCATTCAGGGTGAACACGGCGTCGGGGTGCTGCTCAAAAAAAACGTGGGCCGGAATACGGTCTGAGGGAAGCATAAAGTAGAAGCGCTTACAAAGCTGCAACGCATGGCCGGCCCGGCAAAAGCCAACGTAATCCGGATGAAGCTGGCTTAAAGTAAAGAGTTTCCGGACATCTTGCTATTATTTATTGCACCAAGCCGCTATACGCTGGTACTTCCGCCAGCTGGGTATTGGTCCGGCTTATCGGATCTACCTGCCAGCAGAAATGCTGCAACCCATTGGTAAGCAGCAGCAACGGCGCCCCAATCGTTTGGTTGTAAGTGGCTGCCTGGTGGGCCACAGCGGCGGTAATTGGGACCGAGGGGGCCTTGCATTCTACCAGCAGTAGGGGTCGGCCCGTGGCATCCAGGGCCACCAGGTCGGTGCGTTTGCGGCGCTGGTTGTAGGTGTGGCCCCGCTCCAGGCTGAGCAGGCCTTTGGGGTAGCCGCGGTGCCCGATCAGGTAGTGCACCACGTGCTGGCGCACCCATTCTTCGGGCGTGAGCACCACGTGGCGGCGGCGGAGTACGTCCCAGATTAGCAAATTTTCGCCCGATTGGGTAAGTTTGTAGTCGAAAGGCGGCAGGTTCAAGGCTTGCATCACCTCCAAAGGTACGGCCCCGGGCAGTTTGCTCCCGCTTTTCGCTCCGTACCGTCGTACCCCTTTCCCAGGGTTCCGGCGGTTTTTTATTTACGGAACCTGGCGCCGAGAAACTTACCTACGGAACGACGATGCTCGTAATCATCGGACCTATTGCTACTATCTCAACCCAAGTCCCCGAGACCCTAAGCCCCTAAGACCCCAAATCATATGAAAACCAAAGCCGACATCGTAGAAAACTGGCTGCCCCGCTACACGGGCGTGCCCCTGAAAGAGTTTGGGCAGTACATCCTGCTGACCAACTTCATCAACTACGTGCACATGTTTGCCGAGCAGTTCGACGTAGAAGTGCGCGGCCTCGACAAGCCCATGCAAACGGCTACGGCCAACGGCATCACCATCATCAACTTCGGCATGGGCTCCCCCATGGCGGCCACCGTTATGGACCTGATTTCGGCCGTGAAGCCCAAGGCAGCGCTATTCCTGGGCAAGTGCGGCGGCTTGAAAAACAAAACCAAGCTCGGCGACCTGATCCTACCCATTGCGGCCATTCGCGGGGAGGGCACTTCCGATGACTACCTGCCGGCCGAAATTCCGGCGCTGCCCTCCTTCCGCCTGCAGCGCGCCGTGTCTTCCATGATCAAGAAGCACGAGAAGGACTACTGGACCGGCACGGTGTACACCACCAACCGCCGGGTGTGGGAGCACGACGAAAACTTCAAGGAGTACCTGCGCCAGATCCGGGCTATGGCCGTGGATATGGAAACGGCTACGATCTTCACTGTGGGGTTTGTAAATGAAATTCCGCACGGCGCCCTGCTGCTGGTCAGCGACAACCCCATGACGCCCGAAGGCGTGAAAACGGCCGAGAGCGACAAGAAGGTAACCTCCGACTACGTGACTACCCACCTGCAGATCGGCATCGACTCCTTGCTGGAGCTGAAGAACTCGGGCGAATCGGTGAAGCACATGCGGTTCGAGTAGCCGAAAAAAATGCTATTTGCGGGGCGCTGGTTTCTTTGGAAGCCGGCGCCCCGTTGCGTTTTGGCCCGCTGCCTTCCCAACCCATGCCCCCGATTACCTCGCCCGCCTACTTCGCCATCACCTACCACGCCCGGCGGCGGGTGCTGGTGGGGCAATGGCAGCGCTCCATCATGCCGTTTGAGCTCAACCAGGGCTACCATCGGCTGCTGGAGGTGGCGGAGGCGTATGAGTGCCGGTTCTGGCTGGTAGACACGGTGCGCTGGCAGGCCCCGGCCGATGCGGCCACCGTGCTTTGGATGATTGAAACCTTTCTGCCCAAGCTGTACCCGCGCCTGGGAGACACCGTGTACCTCGCCTTCCTAATGGCCCCGCACCAGCTGGCCGGGGTGCTCACCAACCACGCCATTCCGCCCCTGGCCGCCATCAACGGTACGCCTTATCAGCTGCAGCGCTTTACCGATGAGGCTACGGCCCTGCGCTGGCTGCGCCGCTGCCGCACGGGCCGATAGCAGCACATCGGGGCAGGTTGCGTACTTTCGCCGCATGACATTTTTCCTGTTTCGCTGCCTTGCCGGGCGCGTGCGTCCTCTGCTGGCCGCCCTCCCGGTGTTGCTCAGTGCCTGCCAGTCGGGCGCCCGCCACCCCGCCGATGTGCTCGTCTACAACGCGACCATCTACACCGTCGATTCGGCGTTCAGTCAGGCGCGGGCATTTGCGGTGAAAGACGGTAAATTTGTGGCCGTGGGCACTGCCGAGGAACTTCGGGGCAAGTACCAGGCTGCCCAGGAAGTAGATGCCCAGGGACAGTTCATCTACCCTGGTTTCTACGACGCGCACTGCCACTTCTACCGCTACGCCCTGGGCCTGCGCGACGCCGATCTGGTGGGCACCGAATCGTGGGGGGAAGTTGTGCAGCGGCTGCGGGCGCACCGTCTCCAGTACCCGCAGGCCGCCTGGCTGACCGGGCGCGGTTGGGACCAGAACGACTGGCCTACCAAGGAGTTTCCCACCAAAGACACCCTGGATGCCCTGTTCCCGAACGTACCAGTGTTTATCATTCGGGTAGACGGGCACGCGGCCCTCGTCAACCAGAAAGCCCTGGACCTGGCCGGTATTACGGCCCGTACGCCCATCAGCGGCGGGGTGCTGACGAAAGATGCCGCCGGCAAGCTCACGGGGCTACTGGTCGATAATGCCGTGGATCTGGTGTCAGCGAAGATTCCCGAGCCCACGCCCGCCGAAGCCTCCTCTCTGCTGCTCGAAGCCCAACAGCGCTGCCTGGCCGTGGGCCTCACCAGCCTCGCCGACGCCGGCCTCGATAAGTCCAACATCGACCAGATGGCCGCCCTGCAGCAGCAGGGCAAGCTCAAGCTGCGGCTCTACGCTATGCTGAACCCGACGAAGGCCAATAAGGACTTCTACTTCCGGAACGGCCCCGTGTTCCAGGACCGCCTCACGGTAGCGTCTTTCAAGGTGTACGCCGACGGGGCGCTGGGCTCCCGCGGCGCCTGCCTGGTAAAGCCCTACGCCGACCGGCCCAAGGAAACCGGCTTTCTGCTATCTACCGAAAAGGAATACCGCGCCCTGGCTAATGAAATTGCGGCCAGCAAGTTTCAAATGAATACCCACGCCATCGGCGACTCGGCCAACCGCATCATTCTCAACATCTATGGCGAAGCGCTGAAAGGCCAACGGGACCGGCGCTGGCGCATTGAGCACGCCCAGGTCATTACCCCGGCCGATATGCCGAAGTTCGGGCAGTTTGGCATTGTGCCCTCGGTGCAGCTCACCCACGCTACGTCCGACATGTATTGGGCCGGGGAACGGCTGGGTGCACAGCGCCTGAAAACGGCCTACGCCTACGAGGAGCTGCGCAAGCAATACGGCCAGGTAGCCCTGGGCTCCGACTTCCCGGTGGAGGATATCAACCCCCTATTCGGCTTTCACTCGGCCGTGGCCCGGCAGGATGCCAAGAACTACCCGGCCGCTGGCTTCCAGCCCGAAAATGCCCTGAGCCGCCCCAACGCCCTGCGCGGCATGACCACCTGGGCCGCCCACGCGGCCTTCGAGGAAAAGCAGAAAGGCAGCATCCGCCCCGGTATGGCCGCCGACTTTGTGGTGCTGGATACGGATCTGCTGAAAGCTCCCAAGGAGCAGCTGCGCACCGCCAAAGTGCGGCAGACGTGGATAGCCGGCGAGAAGGTGTTCGAGAAGAAATAATGTGCGCATAAGGAATATGGGCAGAGGTGCTAATGCTCGGGTTATGGCGACCAGCATCTACCCTAAATAAAATCAGCCCCATACTCAGCAGAAAGCCCTTTCCCGCACGCGCTGGAAAGGGCTTTTCATTTACTACATCTTAGTGCCTCTCAGAGGACGGACTGCTTCGACTCGGCCTCGCAATGACCTAATCATGAGTACATGAAGGACGGTTATTTCTCGTCGGCGGAGGGACCGTAGAGACCGGGCACGGGAATGTCGAGCAGGCGCAGGTACACGGTGAGCTGGCCACGGTGGTGAATGCTGTGGTTGAGGCCCATAAGGCGGATGGCGGCCACCTTCGACTGCTCGAAGATAGTTTGTTCGCCCCGGTGCAGCCGGAAGTTATGGGTCAGGTTCTCGTCGGTGGTGGCTTGCAACTGCTCCCGCAGTAGGGCACTGTACTGATCGAAGCGGGCTAGCAGCTCTTCTTTACTGGTGGGCGTGGGACCGGGCTTGGGCGCATTGGGGTCGAGGAAGTCCCGGGAGTCATGCGTCACAAACAAGCTCTTAAAGGCCAGCAAGTTGACTACGTGAGTAGCCAGTTGCCACAGGCTCATGCTCTTAGGATGAGGGCGATACTCGGCTTGCTCGAAGGGCACCCGTTCCAGAATAGTGCGGGTGCCGGCCAGCTCGTGGTGTAGCTCCGCCAGGATGTTTTGCTGAAAGGAAGACGTGTGCATGGTTGGTGGGAATGAATTGGGGGTGTAAAATAGCACGAGCATCGGGCGTCCCGATGCTCGTGCAAGTAGCGAAAGTCGCCGGACTTGTTTAGGCGGTAGGCAGTGCTACGTCGGGCGTAGCGGGCGGCGGGCCACTGGCTTCGGCCCCGGCAGTGGGCTCATCACGCAGCTTTTTGCCGCGGAGCGTGAGCAGAAACACCAGCCCCAGCACGAAGAACACAATGAGCGAGAGAATGCTGTTGCGCATGGAACCCGTCAGCTGGGCAATGACCCCGAACACGGCCGTGCCAATCACAATGCTGAGCTTCTCGGTCACGTCGAAAAAGCTGAAGAAGGCGGCTGTATTGGGCGTATTTTCGGGAATAATCTTGGAATACGTGCTGCGCGAAAGGCTTTGAATAGCGCCCATGGTGAGGCCGATAACGGCCGCCAGCGCGTAGAAGCTCCAGCCCGCCTGCACGTAGTAGCCCGCCACGCAAATCAGCATCCAGATAAACACCGACCAGCTCAGGGCCCGGGTGTTGCCGATGCGCTCCGAGAGCTTGGCAAATAGCCAGGCACCCAGGATACCAACTAGTTGCAGCAGCAGAATAGTCGTAATCAGGGCAGTGCTTTCCAGGTGCAGCTCTTTGTCGCCAAAGATGGTGGCCACGTACATGACCGTCTGTACGCCCATATTGTAAGTAAAATACGCCAGCAGGAAGCGTTTCAGGTTGGGCAGGTGTTTGAGCTGCGCTACGACCTTACCCAGCTCGCGGAAGCCATTCAGCAGCCAGCCCGAGTCGGAAGTAGCCGCCCCGGCGGCGCGGCCAGGGTCCTTGGGCAGGGTGGCAAAGGGAATCTGGGCGAAGCCGGCCCACCACACGCCCGTCAGCAGGAAGCCGATGCGGGTGGCCTGACCGGTTTCCAGCCCAAACGTTTCGTGGCCCATAATCAGCCCCAGGCAGATGACCAGCAGCAGCACCGAACCAATGTAGCCCATGGAAAAGCCCCGGGCCGAGAGAGAGTCAAACTTCTCCTCGGAGCTGATAACCGGCAAATAGCTATTGTAGAACACGATGGAGCCGGAAAAGCCCACCGTAGCGGCAATAAAGATGAACGTGGACATGACCAGCGTGGTCTTGTCGAACAGGTAGAGCGCGGCGCAGGAAGCGGCCCCGAGGTAGCAGAAAAACTGCATAAACAGCTTCTTGCGCCCCGAGTAATCGGCCAGGGAAGTGAGGAAGGGGCTTACTAGGGCAATGAGCAGGAAGGCGGCCGATATGGCATACGTCAGCAGCGAGGAGCCGGGCACCTGATAGCCCAAGAAGCTTACTACGTCGGTTTCCGGGCTCAGCTCTTTGGTTACGCTGCCCCAGTAAATAGGAAAAATGGACGAGGTAATGACCAGCGGATACACCGAGTTGGCCCAGTCGTAGAACGTCCAGCCTCGGGTAATGCGCTTATCGTCTTTGGGAATGTTTTGGAAGCCCGCGTCGGGGGCAGCTGGGGCAGCAGTAGTCATACAAGGCGGCTAGGAAGTCAGGAGCCGGGCAAGATAACGGGAATTACCGGTGGAGGTTAGTATGACTGCACCGCCGGGCCGCTATTCTGGGGGCTGACTTAGCAAGGCGGCGTACTGCTCCTCCGTATCCACGTCCAGCAAACCGGCCGGGAAAGGCACCGGCACCACCCTTTCCCGGTGCTGGCGCAACAGCTGGCCCGCCCCGGCTCTATCCGCAATCTGCCGTAAGAAACCCAGCACCGCCTGACTAAAAAAGGCCGGCGCGCCAAGTACCCCTGCATATTCGGCGGCGGCCATCGGGCGACTGTTTTGCGCCGCCGCTCGCCCCAGCTGGTGCAGAAGGTCCGGCGTCACGTGGGGTTGGTCGCAGAGCATCACCGTGACGCCGGCTACCAGCGGGTGCATAGCCTCCAGGCAGTGCAGGCCGGCCTTCAGCGAAGCACCCATGCCAGCCGCCCACTCGGGGCAGTGGTGCACGTGTACCGGAAGGTTTAGCAACTTCGGTAGCAGGGGCGCGTGGATGGCCCCGGTTACCACGAGCACCGGGCTGCCATCGGCCGCTGCTACCGCCGTTTCGGCGGCCCGCCGGAGCAGGGTTTTTCCTTGGTAAGCCAGCAGCTGCTTGGGGCGGCCCAGGCGCGTAGAGGCCCCCGCAGCCAGCAGCAGAATGGCTGGCGGTAACCTATCCGGCTTTTTGCTAGAGACTGCAGCTGGCATCTACCCGATTATCAGTTACCAGCGGGACGTTTGCGTGCAGCGGCGGATGTATGGGATGGGGCGAGTCGCGCAGGAACCCGGCGGGCCGCCCGGCCAGCACGGCCTGCATTTCCGCCACCACCGATAGCGCAATTTCCTCCGGGGTTTCGGCGCCCAGATTCAAACCCACGGGGCTGTAGAGGCGGCCCTGCAGCCGCTCGGCAGCATCCGGGGTGTGCTGGCGCAGGTCCTCCAGCAGCCGCTCGTATTTTTTGCGGGGGCCCAGCAACCCAATGTAGCGCGTGGGCGCAGTCAGCAAGTGCTGCAGCACGGCCAGGTCGTAGTAATAGTTGTGGGTCATAAGCAGGGAAAAGTCTGCCTCGGGCGCCTGGATGGCCAGCTGGGCCAGGGGCACTACCCGCACTTGGTGGGCTTCGGGAAAACGACCGGGCTGGGCCTGGGCCGGCCGCCCATCAACTACCTCCACCCGCCAGCCCAGGCTGCTGGCCAGCTTTACCAGGGGCTGCACATCGTTGCCAGCCCCGTACACGGCCAGGCGGACAGGCGGACGCAGAATTTCCAGGCTCACGCGCATGGCCGCTGGTCCGGCGGCGTAGTGCCGCGTGGCTGGCTGGCCCGCGGCCAGGGCCGCCCGGGCATCGGCCAGCAGCTGCGGGTAGCTTTCGGCTTCTTCCGAAAAGTTGCCTAGGACAGTGCCTCCGGTGGTGAGCAGCAGCCGCTCTCCCACCTGCACCGCAGTGTTGGCAGCACTGAATACCGTCGCCAGCACGGCACTTTGCTCCCCTAGCTGGGTCCAGCGGCGCAAAAGTTCCAGCGGGTTATAGGGGTTCTGGAAATCGAGCGGCTCCAGCAGAATCTGCACCACGCCCTGGCAGCCCAGGGCCGCCCCAAACTGCAGGTCATCGTCGGGGTCGGTGGAGTCGTAGGTGACAATGGCAGGGCGGCCCGACTGAATGACGCGGCGGGCCCGCTGGCGGGCGTCGCCCTCCAGACAGCCGCCGCTGATGGCGCCGGTCAGTTCCCCCTGATCGGTAACCAGCATACGGGCCCCGGGGCGGCGGTAGGCGGAGCCGGCTACATCTACGACCGAGGCCAGGGCGCAGGCCTGCCCGGCCGCGCGGTGCGCGTCGTAGGCGTGGAGCAGGCGTTGAAGTTCGTTCATAATTAGGGGAATCTGTGCGCGACACGCCCCCCACGGGCCGACCGACCGATCTGGCCACGGGGGAAGTTACGGGGGATTTTGGGGCAAATAGGGCTTTGGACAACCGGGTGAAAAAGGCAGCCGACCCGGTAGCAGGGTACGCGAGAGGCGGGCAACTCGTTGAACTAATCTACGGCGCATGCTGCTTTCCCCACAACCAGACCAGGCAAATCCCGATTGCCGATTTCGGCGCTTAACGAGGCTTGTCGTCAGAACCAGCCTGCTATCCGGCGCTTCCGTTGCCATTCGACTGCTTTTTTGGCCTTTCTTTTAAAAGTTCGTTTTCACCACCCCACCCCCGTTTATGAACAAATCCTTTTCTACTCCCCGCGCCTTTTCGCTGCTGAGCCTTGGGCTTGGCTTACTGGCCAGCTGCAGCAAAGAAGACATTCGCCTGACTGAGGCTGCCCCGCAGTCGGTAGCGGCTAGCAGCGCCGTTGCAACGGAGGGCAACAGCCTGGTACGCCGCGCCCATCAGTACATCATCATCTCCAGCACCAACGAGCTACCCGCGGCCCTCGCCACCCAGACCCAGGCGGCCAACGGCACCCTCACCGACGAGCTGCCCGGCACGGGCCTGGCCCTGGCTACGTCTTCCGACCCCGACTTCGCCGCCAAAGCTGCCCGCATCAGCGGGGTACGCTCCGTCATCCACGATTTTAGCTTCCAGGGCTTCAACCCCGAGGCGGCGCGGAGCGTGGAGGCCATTGCCGAAGCCGATAACACCAACCCCGGCAGCGCCGGCGACAACGAGCGGTTTTTCCCGCTGCAGTGGGGCCACACCGCCATTGAGGCGCCCGAGGCCTGGAACACCGGGGCCCGCGGGGCCGGGGCACTGGTAGCCGTTCTGGACGGCGGCTTCGACCTCACCCACCCCGATCTGAAACCCAACATCGTAGGTAGCCGCTCGTTTGTTCCCGGGGAGCCGGCGCAGTTTGCTCGCAGTACGTTCAGCCACGGCTCCCATACGGCAGGCACCATTGCCGCCGCCGACAACGGGCTGGGCGTCATTGGCGTAGCGCCGGATGCCCAGCTGCTGCTGGTAAAAGTCCTGCGTGATTCGGGCTCCGGGTCATTCTCCTGGATGATTCAGGGCATTTATTACGCCGTAGCGCAGCAGGCCGATGTTATCAATATGAGCCTGGGCGCCGCCATTCCCCGCAACAGCAAGTTCCGCGACGACAACGGCACCCCCGACGACGCCACGGACGATACCTGGGTAAACGAAACCAAGGAAATTCAGGAACTGCTGGTGGCCATCGGCAAAGCCACCACCTACGCCACCCGGCAGGGCACCACGGTTATTGCCTCCTCCGGCAATGATGCCAACAACGGCCAGCGCGACCAGGACCTAGTCCACATTCCCTCGGGTGCTGCCAACGTTATTTCCATCTCGGCCACGGCACCCACTGGCTGGGCCCTTAACCCTCTTGGCACCAACCTCGATGGCGTAGCTACTTACACTAACTACGGCACTTCCGACGTAGACTTTGCTGCTCCCGGCGGCGACTCAGCCTACCCTGGTCTGGATATCAGCACTGTGGCGGGCGTACGCCAGTACACCTTCGCCTTCGATATGGTATTCAGTTGCACCAGCCTGGGCCGCTATACTTGGTCGGCCGGCACCAGCATGGCGGGCCCGCACGCCGCCGGGGTAGCCGCGTTGGTCGTGGGCAAGAACGGGGGTAGAATGGACCCAGCCAAGGTGTTGGCGACGTTGCGTGCTTCAGCCGATGACCTCGGTAAGCCCGGCCGTGACCCCTACTACGGCTATGGTCGCGTTAATGCCCGGCGCGCCGTAACGCAGGTGCCGTAAATCCTCTGCGCCCCCTTACAACGGCCGGCTTCCTTCCTGGGAGCCGGCCGTTGTGCGTTCTGGCCGTTGCAGCTTGGCTGGGTTACGCCTGCCACTGGGCTGGCACACGACCAGAATAACGCTTAGCAGTTCAGAAGGCCCTATCTCAGCAAACCGACTTTAGCCTCCGAAGAATTTACTTTTTGCTGGACGACGGGAACGTTAGGCCGCGTATTTCTCAAGCAGGAAACGGCTAACTCAACAGTATTCTGCTCCCTCCCTGTCGGCCCGGAACTCTACTCTTTAATATTATAATATACTGATATCTAATAGAAAAATATTTGCAACAGGAGACGTCGGCTGAGTCGGATTCAGGTCCGAGGGCGCAATATTCAGCACCCAACTCGCGAATGTACATAATTTTATCTT
Source organism: Hymenobacter lutimineralis (assembly GCF_008271285.1). NCBI lineage: Bacteria > Pseudomonadati > Bacteroidota > Cytophagia > Cytophagales > Hymenobacteraceae > Hymenobacter > Hymenobacter lutimineralis. The sequence goes on from NZ_VTHL01000006.1 coordinate 30,189, forward strand.
TTATTGCACTTTACTTGCTAATTGAAATATTTTATTATTTATTAGTACTGCACTAAACCTTCACCGTTATGGCTTCCTTTTTCACAGTTCGTAATTTTTCGATGTTGGGCCTGGGAGTACTGCTGCTGAGTGGGTGCTCTACCGAAGATTCTATTACCAATGCCGCCCAGCGTAGCCGCTCCGTAACGCAGGCCGTTCCGGACCCGAGCCTGGAGCCCGCCACCCGCCTGCCGCAACACTACCTGCTAGTAGCTACTACAGACCAGCTGCCCGGTGACCTGACGGATCAGGCCTGGCTGGCGAATGGCACTATCACCGGGACCATGCCGGAAGTGGGGCTGGCCCTGGCTACGTCCGACGACCCTGCCTTCCTGGCCAAAGCCAGCCACATCCCGGGTATTCGCGCCGTAATACATGACTTTAGCTACCAAGCGCCCAAGCCCCAGGCCGCTCGCGCCAAAATAGGCTACACCGCCCTTCAGCTTGGTTCTAGCGCGTACGGTACCTCCCTGCCAGGAGCCAAGGCCACGGCTAACATCAAAGCTGGGGCCGCCGCCCGCGCCGGCTCTGTTGGCAAAGGTGCATTAGTTGCCGTTCTGGGCCGGGGAAATCAACTCCTTCCCGCATTTAAAAACCATGTGGTAGGTTCTGCTTCTTTCGTCCCAGGCGAGGAAGTACACGCCGCTCCCCAGCGGTCCTATGACGCCAACTCCCCTGAAGCCCGCGTGCTGGTTGTGAAAGTACTGGGCGACAAAGGCACTGGTTCCCTGGGCTGGATGCTGCAAGGCCTGTACTACGCCGCAACGCAACGCGCCAACATCGTCAGCCTGGACTTGGCCACCGTAGTGCCGCGTAACGCCAAGTTCCGCAACGACCCAAGCAGCGCCGCCGTGCAGACGGATGAAGCCTGGGAGCGTAATCCCGAGGAAATTCAGACCCTGCTCGTAGCCATCAGCAAAGTGATGAACTATGCCAGCAAGCATGGCGTAACTATTACGGCACCGGCCAAACACATGCAGCCTAATGGCAACAAGCGACTAATCCACATACCGGCCGACCTGCCGAACGTGCTGGCTATTACGCCCCAAACCGACCTAGCCGTGCTGGAGTCGGCGCCGGCACTGCGGCAATAAATGGCCTTTTCTAGTAGCAAGTGAGTGGTGCGCCCCCTGTTTCAGGAGGGCGCACTTTTTTGGCGCCTGACCTGCCGGGCCGGAACAGCAGGTGGTACGCCAAGTCCACCTAATTTCTATATTTCGCTCGAAATATATTTTGTCGGGCACCAGGGGCCGTTGGTCGCCCACTGGCGGGTATTGGTCTATTTTTCATCCAAGTACCGACCTTCAATAGGCACATTTACGGGCGTAGCCCCAACGGCCCGCCGTTTGCCCCAGCTTCCGCACTCTTCCACTTTTCCGCACTGCTCCTATGAATACCCCTATTGCACTCCGTTTCCTGCTTGTTGTAGCTGCCGTGACGCTCAGCAGCTTCTCAGCCGTAGCGCAGACGACTACTACGCCCCCGGCAACCGCCGACGTGGCTCCGTCCGACTTAGTGCGCAGTCTGTCGAACACGCTTCAGCTCCAGCCGCATCAGGCCCAGCTTTTGCGCCGCGCCCTAGCTACTCCCAAAGGCCCTACGCTCACGGCTCTGCAAAAGCAATTTCATGATGGCCTCTCTCCCCTGCAGCTGGCCCGCCTGGAAGAATGGGAGAAAACAGCACCCCAAGCCTTGCAACAGCGCTTCATAGCTTTGGCCGATTAATCTTAAGCTTTACTACCTGTCACGGCCCCGCTTTCAACCGAGAACGGGGCCGTACTGCGTTCTTGGCCCGTATCTGCCGCTTTTGTCCTCAATTCCTGCTCCCCGGCAGACTGTTTTTGCCCATTGCACTTAGTTTTCGACCCAGTATGTGCCCTTTCTCCCTGCAGCCCGTTCTGGAAAACGACGCTATCAGGCTGCTTCCCCTGCAGCCGTCTGATTTTGACGCGCTATACTTCGTGGCCGCCGACCCCAAAATCTGGGAGCAACATCCAAACCAGGACCGTTGGCAGCGGGCAGTGTTTACCACCTTCTTTGCAGGCGCTATGCAAAGCGAAGGAGCATTCAAAGTGGTGGACAAAGCTACAGGGGCTACACTGGGGAGTACCCGTCTCTACGACTACAATCCACAGGACAACAGCATCCTCATTGGCTACACGTTCTACGGCACCGGCTCCTGGGGAAAAGGCATCAACCGGGCGGCCAAAGCCCTGCTGCTGGATTACGTGTTCCAGTTTGTGGAAACCGTGCGCTTCCACATCGGGGCCGGCAATGTACGTTCGCAGATTGCCATTCAGCGGCTAGGCGCTATCAAAGTAGCCGAACAGGAGGTAACGTACTACGGCGAGTTGCCCAAGCTCAACTTTGTGTATGAGCTGACAAAGCAGACTTGGGCGGCGCATGCCAAGTAAATACTTCTCAACGGCTTATCAATAGAAGCCGTGTCCACACGGTTGACTGCCAGTTGGGTGTAAAACGCTTAAAACGATACGGCTACATCCCGGCTATGAAACGAAAAACCCCGCTGGCAGCTTGCAAGCGGGGTTTATTGCAGAGAGGATGGGATTCGAACCCACGATGAGCTTTAGACCCATACACACTTTCCAGGCGTGCTCCTTCAACCACTCGGACACCTCTCTGGGTGTTGGGAAGTGGCGCAAAATAACACCCGATTTTCCGGAAACGCAAGCCGGAGCGTAATTCTCCGAGCTGGCCGCGCTTTAAGCGGGCGTAATTTCTCCCCGCAGGTCGCGGGCCAGGCCTGCCGCGGTATCGGCGGCCGTGAGCGGGTGAGCCAGCACGTACATGAGCTTGGTGATGGCCGCTTCGGTGGTAATGTCCTCCCCCCCGATGACGCCCAAGTCACGGAGGTGGGCGCTGGTTTCGTAGCGGCCCTGCTGCACGTGGCCTTCGTCGCACTGACTGACGTTGAGAATGTGGAGGCCCCGGTCGGTGGAGTCGCGGAGGGCGCGGGTAAACCACGCGGCGGTGGGGGCGTTGCCGGCCCCGTACGTTTCGAGCACGCAGCCCCGCAGGTCATCTACCTCCAGAATGCCGCGCACCATGCGTTCCGCAATGCCGGGGTAGAGCTTCAGAATAGTCACCCGGTCGTCCAGTTCCCGGTGGAAAAGCGGGGGGCCTGGGGGCACGGCGTTGCGGATAAAGGCGTCGTTATACTCCAGGTCGATGCCGGCCCGGACCAGGGGCGGGTAGTTTTCACTTTTGAAGGCGTTGAAGTGGCCGCTTTCCACTTTCTTGGCCCGGTTGCCGCGCAGCAGCACGTTGTGAAAGAAGATGCTGACTTCGGGCACGCAGGCGCGCCCCGTTTCCCGGTCGCGGGCGGCGGCCAGCTCCAAAGCCGTCAGCAAGTTCTTGCGGGCATCGGTGCGCACCTTACCCACGGGCAGCTGGGCGCCGGTGAAAATGACGGGCTTGGTGAGGTTTTCGAGCAGAAAGCTTAGGGCCGACGCCGAGTAGGCCATGGTATCGGTGCCGTGCAGAACGACAAACCCGTCGTACTCCTCGTAGCTTTCCCGAATGATATCTACCAACGTAAACCAGTCGGCGGGCATCACATTCGAGGAGTCGATGGGCTGGGCGAGGCTGCGCACGGTGAGGCGCACGTTGAACTGCAGGAGCTCCGGCATCAGCTGCAACATGCTGCTGAATTCCATCGGGACCATTTCGCCGCGGCGGTTGTAGGCCATGCCAATGGTACCGCCCGTGTAAATGAGCAGCAGCGACGCTTCCGGGGCAGCCGGGGCGGCGATGTTGATATCCAGTAACTGAGTCAAGGGTGAGGAAAGGTGGTGCTGGTTTCGCCCCGGTTGAGGGCGAAGCACAGCGCGGTTGGGTGGTAAGGAAACGAGGCACACACGCCGGTGGGTGAGGCCGGCGCCTGAGCAAGCTAAGGGTTTAACCACGGTTTTCCCACCCCGCCGGCAACTTTTGCTAGAGCCGAAACAGCTCCTGGGCCGTGCGCGTGGTCGCCTCGGCTACTTCCTCCAGGTCTTTGCCCAGCAGCTCGGCCACGCGGTGGGCTACCAGCGGCAAATACGCCGGCTCGTTGCGCTTGCCCCGGTACGGCACCGGCGACAGGTAGGGGCAGTCGGTTTCGAGCAGCAGGTGCTCCAGCGCCAGACCCGGCAGTACTTGGTCGAGGCCGCCGTTTTTAAAGGTCGCTACTCCGCCTATGCCTAGTTTGAACCCCAGCCCGATGACGTGCTCCGCCTCGGCACGGGAGCCCGAGAAACAGTGAAAAACGCCCCGCAAGGTGCCATCCTGGGCCGTTTCAATGAGCTCTGCGGTTTCCTGGAAGGCTTCGCGCGTGTGCAGCACCAGCGGCAAGTCGTGCTTTTTGGCCAGCGCAATCTGCACCCGCAGGGCTTCCTGCTGCCAGGGCAGCGTGGTTTTGTCCCAGTGCAAATCGATGCCACACTCCCCTACCGCCGCAAAGGGCCGCTGCCCCAACCAAGTCTCGACTTCGTACAGCTCTTTCTCAAAGTGCCGGCCCACTGAGCACGGATGCAGCCCCATCATGGCAAAGCACTGCCGGGGATGCTGCAGCTCCGTTTCGAGCATCACGTCGATGCTGGTATGGTCGATATTGGGCATGACGATGGTTTGCACCCCCGCTTCGAAGGCGCGTTGCAGCATGGCGTCGCGGTCTTCTTTGAACTGCTCGGAATAAACGTGGGCGTGCGAATCGGTGAGGTGCATTGTATAGGAGTTTCTGTTTTTAGTTTCTGGTTTCTGGCTTACAATTGCTCACAAAGGTACTGGTGCAGCTGCTGGCTTATCGACGCCCAAACCAGCACCTAGCAAACAGCAGCCCTCATAATCAGGCATACTGGCGGCCCTTCCAGGTAAAGCGTAGCGGCAGCACCCGGAAGCCTACCAGCCCCAGCGTAAGCCCAACGGTGTAAAGCTCAAACAAGGGCAACAGACGCAAGGGCGGCCGAAGCCCAACTCGGTAAAAGCAAAGGGCCGTCAGAACTCCCTGCGCTACCATTTTGGCCCCCAACACGGCCAGCGCCGCCAAAGGCCCGCTGGTGAAGGCCAATCCAAGCATGGCCGGATAGATTCCAGAATACACCAGTAAAGCCGCTTGCAGCCCCCAGGGCAGCGCCTCGACGCCCCGCAGCCAGCGCCGCCGCTGGTGCAACAGCTGCCCCAACGTACCAATAGGCAGGGACTCAGCCAGCACTTCCGGGGAAAACACGTTTCGGAACGTGAAGCCCCGCCCCAGCACTGCCCGGAACAACGCATAGTCTTCCGTGACGGAGAAAGGCAGCGCCTCGTAGCCGCCGGTGGCCTCATACGCCTGGCGCGTTACGAGCATATTGTTGCCCATAGCCGTTACGGGCTTGCCCCAGTCCGACACCACCTGCACCAAGGATAAGGACAAAAGCCAATCGAGCCGCTGCAGCTGGTCGAACAGGCGCGGCCCCTGCACTACGGTGATGCCCGTAACAATGCCCACGGAACCCTGCACCCGCCCCAGCAACCCCGAAACCCAGGTACGGGGCACGGCAATATCGGCGTCCGTGATGCAGAATACATCGGAAGTAGCGGCCCGGGCCAGATGGGCCAGCACGTTGGCTTTGCCGCGGGCCTGTCCTTTATTGGTCTGAATAGATACCACCCGAAAGCTACCCGCGTAGTCCTGCATCACGGCCTGCGCAATAGCCACGGTATTGTCGGTGGAGGCATCATCGCCCAGTAATACTTCCAGCAGCGGCGCTGGGTACGCCAACTCCCGGATGGAAGCCAGACACCGCTCAATGGCCACTTCTTCGTTGCGGGCGGCCAGCAGAATGCTTACGCGGGGGAGCGGCTGCGGGACGGGTGCGGCCCGCGGCTCGTGGCGGCGGGCAAACAGTACAGTAGCAGTGCCCAGCATGGCAAACCACAACGCCACGAAGCACAACAGGGCAGCGGTAAGCATCATGCGCAGGCTTAGATAGCAGCGAAGGTGAAGCCCTGCTCGGCGAAATGCTCCAGGTAGCGCGGCAGCACGTAGCGCAGGTTGCGGCTGGCTTTCAGGCTATCATGAAACACCACAATAGAACCGGGCCGGGAATAACCAATGGCCGTTTGCAGGCAGTCCTCGGGCGCCAGAGTGTGGTCGTAGTCGCAGGTAAGCACGTCCCACATAATCAGCTGGTACTGTTCGTTCAGAATGCGCGCCAGCGGCAGCGTAATACGCCCGTAGGGCGGCCGCAGCAAGGGCCGGACTTCAGGTTCCGGTAGCACGTCCAGCAGGGCCTCCTGGCAGCGGGCTACATCTGCCAGGTACTCGGCTCGTGGGGTTGTCCAGCCGCTGAGGTGGTGGTGGGTATGATTGGCCAGGCGGTGGCCCGCCGCCAGCACTGCCCGCGCTATGGCCGGGTGGCGCACTATATTGTCGCCCACGCAGAAGAACGTGGCTTTGGCATCGAAGCGAGCCAGCTGTTCGAGGACGAAGGGCGTTTCTTCCGGAATGGGTCCGTCGTCGAAGGTCAGGTATAGGGTGCGGCCCGTAGCGGGCATCTGCCACCAGCATTCCGGTAACAAGCGGCGCAAGGGTTCAGGCATTCGGTACAGGCGCATACGGGCAAGCTGAAAGTCAATAGCAAACAAAAAAGCACGGCCGGTTACCCTGGGCTGCCGGCTGCTTCAGGGGGCAAACTACCCCATCAAGACCCGGAAGGTACTCAGCCTTTCTTAGACACTAGGACTTTCAGGCTCCACCACTTCCGCCACCGCCTGCCACAAGAGCCGGGCACTGTGGTCCCAGGAGTAGCGGGCGGCGTTTTGCAGGCCCAACGCCGCCAAAGCAGCGCAACGGGGCGCGTCGTCGTGCAGCTCGCCCAGCGCCTCGGCAATGGAAGCTACCGAGAAAGGGTCGACAAGGCGGGCCGCGCCCCCGGCAACCTCCGGCAGAGAGCTGCAATTGGAGGTGATGACCGGGCAGCCGCAGGCCTGGGCCTCGATGACGGGAATGCCGAAACCCTCGAAATACGGCACATACACGGTGGCCCGCGCGGCGGCGTACAGCTGCGTCAGCTCGGCGTCGGTGACGCGGCCGGTCAGGTGCACATCGCGGCGGTGCTCTAAGTGGCGGTACACTTCGAAGATGGGGCCGGCCTGCCAGGCGGTGCGGCCAACCACCAGCAGCTTGGTGGGCGCGCCGGTACGCTGCTTGAACTCATCAAAGGCCCGCAGCAGGTTTACCAGGTTTTTGCGTGGCTGCAGGGCGCCCACGAACAAGAAGTAAGGCTTGCCGGCGCTGTACCGTTCCCGCGTGGCCTGCTGCTCGGGCGCCAGTTGGGGCTGAAAGTGGGCATCGGCCGCATTGGGCACCACCCGAATTCTCTCCCCCGACAGCCCGTAGGTGCTCATGATATCCTGGCGCGTGGCTTCCGACACGGCCACCACCCGCGCCGAGGCCCGGGCAAAGCGCGGCGTGAAGTACTGATAATAGCGCCGGGTCAGGCGGTCAATATCCTGCGGAAAATGCTCAAAAGCCAGGTCGTGGATGACGGTTACGCGCGGTACCCGGGTGGCCAGGGTGGTGTAGCCGTCGGGGCTGAGCAGCACGGCTGGCCGGTGCCGCAGCAGCCAAGCCGCTACCGCGCCCTCAAACCACGTGAGCCACAGCAGCGGGTGGCGAGCCGGCGGATACAGCACGTGCGGCACCACATTGGCCCCAAAAAGATACCGCTCGTCGAAGGGCCGGTCGAAGAGAAAGTGAAACGTATGCTCGGGGTGCTGCTGCACCAGCCGCCGGAGCGTCTCATACGTGAAACGCCCAATGCCCTCGAGCTTGTCGCCGGGCAGCAGGAAGCGGGTGTTGATGGCTATTTCCACAAATGCGCAGCGCAGGGCCGGTTAAATCAGGCCGACGTTTTCTTGAATACGAAATTATCGGAGTCAAGCTGCTGCTCGAGCAGGAAGGCTTCCAAGTCGGGGCAGGGCTGCAGGCGGCCGGCATCATCGAGGCGGTGCGGGTGGTAGCCCAGTTCAGCCAATAAAGCTGCGGCTTCCCGATGGCTGGCGTTGTGCCGGGCTGGGGCCAGGTACTCCAGAATAACGAGCGGAGCCTGCTGGCGCAGCAAATGCTCAGCCCCCCGAATCACCTGAGCTTCGGCGCCCTCCACGTCAATCTTGATAATGTGCGGCGCTGGTCCAGCCGCGTATACGGCTTCATCCAGGGAAACCGCTTCTACCGTGGTACAAGCGGGCTTGAAGCTTCCAAACCACGTTTCCTGCTCAAACTGGCCCACGTGCATGGAGTTGAACTCATTATACTGGACTGGAAACTCATAAAAAGATACTGGCTCGGCCTTATCTGATACGGCCCGGTGAAAGATCTGCACATTGGCCTGGCCCGCCACATTATCTTGAAGCACGGCGTAGGTATGGCTGCCGGCCTCAAAGCCCCGCACGCTCCCAGCGGCCCCTACCAGCTGCGCGGCCAGCAGCGTGAAATACCCGAAGTGGGCGCCTACATCCACAAAGTGCTGTCCGGGCTGCAGTTCCCGGATAAGAAACCGCGCCAGCCGCAGCTCCGAGCCGTGGGACTTGGCCCCCAGCAGGTAGATGTCGGTGCCGGCGGGCAGCACCACCGTCATGGGCACCCCAAAGAAGGTAGGCGTCTGGCACACTTTGCCCCGGTGGGTGCGGGCATACACAAACGTGCGAAAACCCAGGGCCCACAGGTAGCGGGCCGGCGCGTGCCACAAGCGGCGCAACCGGCCGGCCTGGGCCAGCTGCTCGATTTTATCCAGGCGACGCAGCAGCGTGGCGGAAGAGGAAGTGGTAGTCAAGAAACGGGAATAGAAGCGGGCTTTGGGCTACGCAGCCGCTACCGGGGCCATAGCCGCCGCAGCTCCGCCACGCGCACAATGCCCAAAAGTACAACCAAACCCGCCAGCGCCACCCCCATCAGTGCACTTTCCGTAAGCCACGACATAGGCAGGTCTAGCTGCTGGAGTCCGTACCAACCCAGGCACAGCAGGGCAAAGGCCGCTAGCAGCCGACCTAGCAAGCCCCAGGGCACGGCCACCTTGGTGCGGCGCCACAGCAGCCATAGGTACCCACCCGAAACCAGCAGGGCGCTCAGCAAGGTGTCTACCGCCGCCGCTACGGCTCCAAACCGCGGCAGCAGCACCACGTTCAGCCCCACGTTGAGCACAATGCTGGCTACCACCAGCCGGCTTACGGCCCGCACGTGGTTGGTACTGTTGAGCAGCGCCCCGTACACGGCAAACAAGGAATGCACCAATACATTCAGGAACAGGATACCCACGCACAAGGCCATGCGCTGCACCTCGGCCGGAGCACTGTGCTGGAACTGCCAGAACAAGGCTTTCCCTTGAAACAAACCAAAAGCGCACACCAGCAGCATGGGCACCGCCACCACGCGCTGCCCGAACTGCAGCAAAGCGGCCTGCTCCTGGGGGTCGTCGATGGCGGCGGCAAACCGGGCAAAGAACAAGGGCATGATGGTCCAGATATACATCATCACGGCATCAACCCAGCGGTAGGCCCCGGCGTAGTAGCCCGCCTCCGTAGGAGATGCCAGCCGCTCCAGCATAATCATGTCGATGCGCTCATTCACGCCGTAGAGCAAAGTAATGAGCGCAAAGGGCAGACTATCAACCAGGGCCGCCCGGGCAACGGACCACTGCCAGCGGTACCGGACCCAGCCGTACAGGCGCATAAGCAGCCCGTAAATAAGGACAGCCGTAAACGCTGCCACCGTTAGCCGCGCGCCCACGTACCGCTCCAGCGAGAGGCCCAGTGGCAGCAAAGCCAGCACCACCCCCAGCAGCAAAGCCTTTTCCAGTACCGAGAGCAGGGCATCGGTATTAAAGCGCTGCTGCGCCTGCAGGGGGCCGCGCAGGAACTGGGCGTACTGCGTGAGCAGCAAACTCCCGCCGATGGCCGCCAACAGCCCCAGGGCCTCGCCCCGGTAGCCTAAGGCCAGGCCTACCCCTTCCATGATCACCAGGGCCAGCAGGTTGAGCCCCAGCCGCAAAGGCAGCACCGTAGGAAACGCCTCCCCCAGGTAGGCAGGCTCCGAGGCCAGGCGCTTCACGGTGGAGTGCGTCAGGCCCAGGTCGGAAAGCAGGGCCAGCACGGTAGTCAGGGCCAGCAGCGCGGCAAACGTGCCGTAGGCCGCGTGGCCTAGTCGGTCCTGCACCAGGTTTTCTACCACTACCCAACCCGGCTTAACGAGCAGGTTGAGCAGTACCACGAGGCTGATATTTCCGAAAAACCGTTTGATACCGGATGGGGGTAGATAATGAGGAGAAGCGGGCAAAGCTACGAAAAGTACCTCCGCTCCTTTGCCCATGCAGCAACCCGGCCAGGGGATTTTTCTTCTATATTTGTCCGGTTTTGCGTGCCGCAGCGCCGGTCGTGCGCCAGTCACTGCTTACATATTATTATGCTGTCTCGGTATTCCTTGTTTGGCTTGTGGCCGCTCCTGTATCGGTGGAAATTGTGGTTGCTCGGAGCGGGTTTACTGGCCTTGGTGGTAAGCGCTATTGTGGCCTTGCTGCTACCCAACGAGTATGCGTCTACGGCGGTGTTTATTCCCAGCAATCCGCAGGCCATTGACCCCGACCGAACCCTGGCCGAAGGGGGCCGCCTCGACCCCGGTGGCCGGGGCGAAGACCTGGACCGGGTGATTACCATCGGCCAGTCGCAGCCCGTGGCGGAAGCGCTGATCCGCCGGTTCGACCTATACAAGCACTACCGCGCCGGCACGCCCGGCAACGACGAGGCCGATAACTACGTGCTCTTTGAGTTCAACTCCAACCTGTCCATCGTGCACAATGAGCGCGACGCCATTGAGCTGACTTTTCTGGACACCGACAAGCACCTGGCCGCGCGCATTGCCAATACCATGGTTGGCCTGATTGACTCCATCAACCAGCAGCTTACCGTGGATAACCGCCGCAAAGTGCTGGACCTGTACCGCACCCGCTACCAATACCTGAATGAGTCGTTTCGCCGCACCCAGCAGCAGATGCTGAAGGCGCGCCGCCACTACGGCATTTACGGGCTGGAGGAAGAGTCGCGCTACCTGGCCCGGGAAGTCATTCGGGTGGAAGCTGCTCTGCGCCAGGCCGAAGGCAGCGGTGCATCGTCAGCTACCATTGCCGGCCTGCGGCGGGCTTTGCGCGGACTCACGGAAACCAACAGCGGCAACCGCTTCAACCTGGAAGGCTACGCGCAGGGGCTGGACTCGGTGCAGATGCTGGAAACCCGGCTTAAGGACCTTTCCAACCGCATGGCTAACGCCTACGGCGAATATGAAGCCGCCGACGTAGCCCTCAAAAGCCGGATTTCTTCTTTATATGTGGTGCAGCCCGCCTACCCCGCTACCAAGAAAGCCCGCCCTATCCGCTGGCTGATTGTGCTGGGCGGCGTGGCCATTACGCTGGGCTTGTCGGTGGTGCTGATTGCCGCGCTGGAATGGTACCGCGCACCCCGGGCCGTAGCACAGGCGGCATGACCCCGCCGCGCCTGACCCTGCCGCGGTGGGCTCCGGCCCCGGAGTTTCTGGTGTTTGGCACCTTCGTACTCACGCTGGTAGGTGGTGGGGCATGGTGGCTGCTGCGCGGGGACATTCGGGGGCTGCTGCCGGGCCTGGGCATCCTGGCCCTTACCATCATCCTGCTCGACTGGCGGCTGGTTTTTTACCTGTTTCTGTTCACGCTTGGGTTTGCGCACGAGTTTCAGCTGCCCGGCGGTCTGGCCATGGATGTGCCCTCGGAGCCCCTGATGCTGGTGCTCATGGCCTGCGTGGCCTTGGCCCTACTTTTCCGCCAGCAGGAGCTAACCACGCGGGAATGGCAGCACCCCCTGCTGGCGCTGCTATTGCTGCAACTGCTCTGGGCCGGGGCCAGCACCCTCACCTCCGTCGACACGGTCAAGTCGGTGAAGTTTCTGCTGGCCAAGCTCTGGTACCTGATTCCCTTTGTGCTGGGCACCCTGCTGCTGCTACGGAAACCTGCCAAGCTCTGGCAGTTGAGCGGCATTTACACCCTTAGTGCGTGCCTCACGGTGGTCTATACCGTAGTACGGCACGCAGGCACAGGCTTCGGGTTTGCCTCCATTCACCCGGCGCTGCAGCCCTTTTATCGCAACCACGTGGCCTACGCTACTGTGCTGGCGCTGCTCCTGCCCTACGCCCTGTACGGGGCCCAGGCCGCTCTGCCCGGGCGCACGCGCCGGGCCTGGCAGGTGGCCATTGTGCTGCTGTTTTTTGGCTTGATTACGTCCTATACCCGGGCCTCTTTTCTGTCGTTGCCGGCCGCAGCCGGGTTTTACCTGGTGCTGCGCTGGCGCCAGACGCGGCGGCTGCTGATGGGCATTGCCGTAGCGGCGGTGGCGGCGGGAAGCTATTTTGCTTATCAAAGCAATTTTATGCGCTACGCCCCCGATTTCGAGCAAACGGTCTTCAACGGCCAAAACTTTGAGAAACACCTGGAGGCGACGTATGAGCTCAAGGACGTATCGGGCATGGAGCGGCTGTACCGTTGGATAGCCGCGGCGCGCATGGCTCACGAGAAACCCTGGCTGGGCAGCGGCCCCAGCACGTTTTACCCTGAATACAAGCGCTATACTATCAAAGGGTTCCGCACGTACGTGAGCGACAACCCCGAGCGTTCTACTACCCACAACTACTTTCTGCTGCTGTTGGCGGAACAGGGCGTGCCGGGGTGCGCCCTGTTTGCGCTGGTGGTAGGCACAGCCCTGCTGCTGGTGGAGCGCCTCTACCACCGCAGTGCCCGCCCTGAGCATCGGCGGCTGGTGCTGGCGGCCGGCTTATCGTTCTTTATCATCGTTTTCCACCTACTGCTTAATGAACTGGTGGAAGTCGACAAAATTGGCTCCTTCTTCTTCATCGCCCTGGCCGCTCTGATGCGGCTGGACGTGACCATTCCCGAGAAGGAAAGTTGCTAGTTGCTGGCTGCTTGTTATTCAGTGAATAACAAGCAGCCAGCAACTAGCAACTTATTTAAACCGGCAGCTCAGAATGGTGATGTCGTCGGAGAAATGGCTGCCTTTGGCGTTGAAGGCCTTGATTTCGGCCAGCAGCTCGGTGTGCAGGCGCGTGAGCGGGAGGTAGCGGCCCCGGCGCAAGGCGGCTACTACACCTTCTTCCCCAAACTCATCCTGTGCCTCGTTGAATACTTCGGTGAGGCCGTCGGTGTAGTTCAGCAGCAGGGTGCGTGGAGGCACAATGGTTTCGCCTACCGTCATCATCGGCAGATCATCCATCACGCCCAGCATGATGGTGCCTTCCTTCAGGAGCTTCACGGGGCCGGAGTCGGGGACCAGAATGGGGTCGTTGTGCCCGGCGTTGACGTACTGCAGATAGCGAGTGCGGCGGTCGTACACCCCAAAGAACACCGTAATAAACTTATCGCCGCCGGAGTTGCGGAAGATCAGGTGGTTGAGCTCGTGTACGATGGTGGCCAGCTCTACCTGCTGCCGCACCAGGGTGCGCAGGCCCGCCTGAAAGTTCGACATCAGCAGGGATGCTGCCACGCCCTTGCCCGACACGTCGGCTACGCAAAACAGAAACCGGTCCGCGTCGAGGCTCACGACGTCGTAGTAGTCGCCGCCTACGGCTGTGTGAGGTACATAGCTGGCGTGCACAGCCACGGAAGCATCGTTGGGCAGCTTCTGCGGAAAGAGCATGCTCTGCACTTCCTGGGCAATTTCAATTTCCTTGCGGATGGCGGCATCGGCTACGCGCTGGCGGGCCAGGCGCCGCGTCTGGATGGCTGATAGCAGGATGTTGCTAAGCGTTTCCAGAAACTTGGTGGCTTCCCCGTGCTCGTAGTCTTCGTGCACATTGCCAATGAAAATATAGGCCAGCACTTCGGCGTTTTGCACCACCGGAATAATGGTTTCGAGCAAGTCCCACTCCGGTCCCAGTTCCAGACTGCGCACCGGGCAAGCCAGCTGCGTGCACTTCTGCCGGGCCACTTCCGGAAGCGGGATGCGCCGAAAATCGGGCAGCCCGGCCCCGAAGGAAAGCACACACTGCCACTGGTCTTCTTCGCGCACGTACAGTACCAGCCGCCGGATATTCAACTGCCCCAGCAACGTGAACTGAAAGATTTTGTACAGGGAATTCTCCGGGGAGTCGAGGTTGATGGCCTGGGTAATTTCCAGCAGGGCATTCAATTCCCGTTCCTTGAGAAAGAACCGCTTTTCGAGGGAAATAAGGCGTTCGGAGGCGGGCATATACAGAAGAATACAAGGCGGCGGAAAAGAACGAGCAGATACAGAAGCACGGTCCGAAAGGACAAAAGTACAACCCATTCCGCAAGCAGCAGGGGAAGCAGCCAGCTCCTGGTGCGGCCCGCAAGTAAACACTCTCCTACGAATTCAGCGGGGTTTTGGGGTCGTAAGCATCGCGCAGGCCGTTGCCCAGCAGGTTAAAGCTGAGTACCAGCAAGCTGATGGCCAGGCCGGGCAAGAGCGTCAGCCACAGGCCCGCGCTGGTGCCCAGCAGCTGAAAACCTTCGTTTACCATCAGGCCCCAGGAAGGCGCCGGGGGTTGCACGCCCAGCCCCAGAAAGCTCAGGCCCGCTTCCAGCAAAATGGCCGACGCGAAGTTGCTGGTCGCAATGACGATCAGCGGCCCCGTCATGTTGGGCAGCAGGTGGTGGGCAATCAGGCGGCTCTGGGGCAGGCCCAGCACCCGGCCGGCCTCCACAAAGGTTTTTTCGCGCAAGCTCAGCATCTGTCCGCGCACCACGCGGGCCACATCTACCCACATGGTGAGGCCCACAGCCACAAAAGACGTCCAGACGCCTTTACTGTCGAGGGCCAGGGAAATAGCAATGACGAGCATGATGCCCGGTATGCTCCACACCACCGTCATCAGGCCCAGCAGCACACTATCTACCCAGCCGCCTACGTAGCCGGCCACCGCCCCGATGAGCATGCCCAGAGCCAGGGAAATCAGCACGGCTACCAAGCCAATGCCCAAGCTTACCCGGGTTCCCAGCAGTAGGCGGCTGAGCTCATCCCGGCCCGCCTTATCGGTGCCGAGCCAGTAAGTACGCCGGATGATGTGCTCCTGCTCTACCCGACGGCGCAGCTCAGCCGCTGGCCCCGCCTGCCCCACCATCGCCGCCAGCGAGTACCGCTGGGCCTGATCGGCCAGGGCCGAGTGGTTTTGGTAAGGCATGGTTAGCAGGGAGTCGCCCTGAAACCGGTAGCTGCCAATGGGCACCTCCTGGAAGCGCGGGGCCTGCCCCTGCCACCAGATCCGAAAGAGGTTATCCGAAGAAGCCGCCCGCGAGGAGTCGGCAACGGGCAGGCGCAGCAAGGTGGCCTGAAAGCCGGGCGCTTCCTTTTGCAGCTGCACCACGCTATTGTTGGCCGAGGGCGAGTTGTCGGGCAAAATCCAGTAGCCCAACACGGCTACCAGGGTGCACAAGCCAATAAACAGCAGCCCAGCCATGGCCGGCCGGTTCTGCAGCAGCCGTTTCCGCACGTAGTAGCCCGGCGAGCGGACCGGCGCAGCGGCCTGAACCAAGGCAGGAGAAGCCATCCTTACTGGGTATTATGTTGCAGCAAGCCTTCCTTGGAGGCCAGGTAGAAGGAGTCGCGGCTGATAGCGCCGAACGACGATGGTTCGAAGGCCAGTTCCGTGTCGGCATCGGGCCAGTAGAGGCGCACGAGGCCCTGCTCCAGCAGGTTACGCAGCTGTTTATCAAGCTCCGCGGGGGGCAGGGCAGTGCGTTGGGCCAGGTCGTTGAAGGAGGAAACGAAGTACAGTTCGTCGAGCAGGTCGAATTCGGCGTCAGTCACGGCAGGAAGGCAAGGGCGAAAACAAAGATAGGGCACTGGGCGGTCATTCACTGCCAAGATAAGGGAGCAGCTATGCCTGGGCCGACTTCGGCGAGGGTAGTTTCTCCTCGCGGCGGCCTAGCTAGTAACCGGGCTGCTCCCTAAAATTCTTCTGAAACAGAAAAAAGCGCCTGAGTTAGTGCGTTTACTTCACCTCCCGCCCTTTCCACTCGTAGCCCCCGCGCAACCCCAACAACCCCACCAGTAAGGCGTAGGGCCCGTAGGCCAGCTGCAGCACGGGCACCCACCCCAGCCACCGGGGTCGGCCCAGAAACCGCAGCACCGGGCTCAGAAACACAACGTCGCCCAGCAGCTTAAGCAACCACGTGCCCAGAATCCAGAGGCCATCCTGTGGGCGCCACCACCACTGTAAGGCCCCCAGCGGGAAAAGCAGATTAGCCAGCAGCACCATCACGGCCAGCTGCCGGGGCGCGGCCGTTTGGTAGTGCTTCCACTTGCTAGCCCAGCGCACCCGCTGCCGCAGCAGGTCCGGCAATGTAGGCTGCACCGCTGTCCGGACAATGGCCTCGGGCGTTTTGAGAAACCGGATGCCGGCCGGAAACTGCTGGTGCAGCTTGTGCAGCAGAAACTCGTCGTCGCCGCTGGCAATGGCTTCGTTGCCGGCAAAGCCCCGCACAGCCTCAAATGCGCCCCGCCGGTACGCCAGATTCGCCCCGTTGCACATGGTGGGCGCATTCAGTTGGATAGAGGCAGCACCCACACCCACCAGCCCGGCCAGTTCCAGCCCCTGCAGCGTAGCCAACCAGCCAGCCCCGGTAAGCAGCACCGGCCCGCTGATAAACTGCACCTCTGGCCGGACCTCGACTTCGGCGGCAAAGGCACTTACCCAGCCGGGCGACACGCGGCAGTCGGCATCGGTGAGCAGCAACCAGGGAGCCTGCGCAGCCGCAATGGCAGCCGTAATGGCGGCCTTCTTGCCGGAAGGATTGGCGGGGTCGTCGGCAAGGCGCAGCAAACGCAGCGAAAACGGCACGGTAGCTGCTGCCTGCGTTACTAAGGCCGCCGTGGCATCGGTGGAGTGGTCGTCCACAATCAACACCTCAAATCCTCCGGGCACGGGGTGCTGCTGGACTAGGTCGGCGAGCAGGTTGGGCAGGTTGGCAGCTTCGTTGCGGGCTGCTATGAGCACGGAAAAAGCCGGGGGCGCGCTGGCTGCTGCGGGCGGGGCAGCCCTGCTAACTGACAGGCGCTGCCAGGCCCGCCGGAAGCGGACCATTTGCTCCAAATAAGCGGCCGCAACCCCCACCCCCAGCATCGTGAGCAGGCTCATCATGAAGCAGTCGGTTTACGCTTCCGAAAAACCTTTAGGCGCATCACAAACAACAGCCCGGCAGCACTGGGCAGGGCAATATTGATAACCCACAAACTCAGGCTGGCGCTGAGCACCGGCAGCACCGGCTCGCCCAACAGCCCAAACAAATGCGTGGCCGATAACTCCCGTACCCCCACATCGGCCAAGGCATTGAGCGAGGGTACCAAAGACTTCAGCAGCAACGTGCCGGCAATAGCCGCCAGCGCGGGGCCTACCGCGGGCCGGGCACCATACGCGTAAAGCAGCAGGCCAAACTGCAGGCAGAACACGGCGTAGCGGAGGCCTGCCCCGGCCAGAACCGCCGACAGCAGGCGCGCCGGGTACGTGGGCATCACGGCCACGTAGCGCCGGAAGCGCCGCAAAGGCCGCACTATGGTGAACAGGGACAGCAACAGTCGGCTCCGGTACAGCGGCACGAGCATGGCCAGATTTAGAAACAAGGCCGCCACTACCAGGCCTAGCTTGGTAGCCGGAAAACCAGGCAGGTAGAACGTGAACAGGAAGTACAGCAGCCCCAGCGAGCCTGCCACCACGGTGGCGACCAGCTGGCAATAGCGCCCCAGAAATACGGCGCCCAGGGCATCGAGGCGGCGGCTTTTGAGCTCAATGATGCGGCCGGCGTAGTCGCCTACTCGGTTGGGCGTGACAAAGCCCAGCGTAAGGCCAACCAGCACCGCCCGGAACGCCCGCCGGAACGACACAGGTTCGAGGTGCCGGGCCAGCCGCCACCACTTCCAGGCCTCCAGCCCCCAGTTTACGGGGACTAGGGCCAGAGCCACCATTACGGGTACCCTCCCCTCCCCCGTCAGGGCCGACTGCAGCAGCTGGCGCCAGGCCGCGGCCGTAGCCGCATCGGCCACCACGGAGTGGTACAGCAAGGCCAGCGTGAGCCCGGTAATGAGCAGCTTGCCCAGGATTACCCAGACGCGTCGGCGACTTGTGGGTTCTTCGGGCTTTCGTGCGTAGTTTTGTAGGTGGTCGGGGGGCAAAATGGCGGCGAATTTCCTATACTGAGTTGGCAAGTTATCCAGCCGGCCGCAACAACGCGCCAGATAGCGGTGCCTCTCCCTTGTTTTCCCTATGATTCTGCCCCTCGCCTCTGCTTCTGAGCTCCTGCCCAAAGTCATCATGGGCGTAGACCCCGGCACCCAGATTATGGGCTACGCCGTGATTGAAGTGCGCGGCCAGCAGGTAACCGTGCTGCGCTACGACGTCATCGACATGAAGAAGATCGGCAGCAACCACGCCCTCAAGCTCAAGCGGATTTTTGAGCGAATGCTGGAGCTGATCGACGAGTTTCTGCCCGATGAGCTGGCCATTGAGGCGCCGTTCTTTGGCGTAAACGTGCAGAGTATGCTCAAGCTGGGTCGGGCCCAGGGCGTAGCCATTGCCGCCTGCCTGTCGCGCCAGATTCCGTACGTGGAATATGCCCCTACCAAGGTCAAGCAGGCCGTAACGGGCTCGGGCAATGCCACCAAGGAGCAAGTGGCCCACATGCTGCGTCAAACGCTGCGGCTGCCGCCCATTGAAGAGGCCTCTAAGTTTCTGGATGCTACCGATGCCCTGGGCGTGGCCCTCTGCCACCACTACCAGAAAGGCAACAACGTGAAAGCCGGCGGCAAAAGCTGGGGCAAGTTCCTGGCCGATAATCCCGACAAGCTCGCGGCCCCGGTGGCCGGTAAAAAGCTGGCCGCCGCCCGCAAGAAGCCCGCTGCGTAGAGAAAGAACGGGCTTACTTCGGCCAGATATACGCCGCCGACCACTTGTTCAGCGCCTGCACTTCGGCTGCATGCGCAGCCAGCCATTCCCTGATTTCGGGGGTAGCCTCTGCCCGGGATGCCTGCACGCTGTAAGCCAGTGCGGGCAGGTGCCCTTGCTTTTTCATTTCGACGAAGTAGGGAACAAAGTACTGCCAGGCAAACCCTGTTTGTTTTTCGGGATGATTCTCTTCCAGCACGCTGACCAGCAACGCGAGTTTGTCGGCAAAAAGCACCGGGGCTGTTTTCTTGCTGTTTTCCTTGCTGTGGTCGAGGGCGCCGCTCATCGTCAGCAGCATATCCGGGCCGGCGAAATTGTCCGGGATATTTTCTTTGCTAACGTTGCCCACTACGTTGCTTGACAGATTTATTGTCACCGCTTTGTCGCCGGTTTTCTTTACGCCAAGCCCCAGGGCATTGTCAAAGCGGGCAATAGTGGCTTCGGCCCGCTTACCCGTCGGTTCCAACTGTAACAAGCGCAGCATTTCCAGCAAAGCAGGCACCCGGTTGTCTAGCTGCAGCGTGAGTAGGGAAACGGCATTAAGTGAGTTGGTATGCTCGGGGCGGCAGCGTACGGCCTGCTGCATGCTGGCCATGGCCTCGGCCGGCTGCTCCAGGCTACTTGCCTGCGTCACGCCCAGGTTGAAGTACAACGAGCCATCATCGGGGTAGCGCTTCAAGCCTTCCTGGTAGATCTTCACCGCATCTTTGGGCTTTTTGAGTCCATCCAAAGCGTTGCCATACGTTCCGTATACTGCGGCGCTTGGCTCGGGGTCATCTTTTAATAGCTCTTTGCACAGGGCCGCTGACTCCTTATGCTGCCCCAGCGTATTGTAGGTCATTGCCAGCTCATAGCGGGCCGTGTAGTTGCCAGGCTCAAGCTTGATGGCCTGCTCATAGCGCCTGATTGCCTCTTGGTAGTTGCCTTGATCATACAGCGCTATACCTTCTTTTACTAAGGTTTTGGCCGAAGCAACACCCTGGGCTAACCCCGTATGGGAGGCCACGCTAAGGCCTAGCAGCAAGGCCAGAGTAAAGGATAATTTTCGCATCGTATAAAATGGATGAATAAGGCAGAAACTGAGAATTGCATTTACATTATACAGCTATTCGGCCTAGAACCAAGGCATCAATCTACTAAGCGCTAACTTCTATTTCCCCACGCAGATACGTGACGGCGTGGCCGCTCATCAGCACCCGGTCCCCGCGCAGCTCGCACCACAGGTCACCGCTGCGGGCCGAAACCTGGCGGGCGTGCAGGTGGGCTTTGCCGAGGCGGGCGGCCCAGTAGGGCACCAGCGTGGTATGCGCCGAACCCGTCACGGGGTCTTCGGGCACGCCCACGCGGGGGCCAAAAAAGCGGGACACAAAGTCCACTCCATCTGAGCCCGGGGCCGTGGCAATGACGGCGCGGTACTCTACCTTTACCAAGTGGGCCATGTCGGGTTGCAAGGCCCGCACCTCCGCCTCGGTGCTGAATACGCACACCAGGTCGGGACCCGCCAGGAGTTGAAGCGGAGTAGCCCTTAAGCCATCCAGCAGGCCGTCGGGGGGGGTAGCCAGCGGGTGCGGGGGGCGCGCCGGAAAGTCTAGGGTCAGGCGGCCGCCCTCGGCCTTGCTCACGCGCAAGGGGCCACTCTGGCTGTGAAACACAATTTCGGTGCCCTCAAACCCTAGGTGCTGGTAAAGCACGTGGGCTGAGGCCAAAGTAGCGTGGCCGCAGAGCTCTACTTCCACGGCCGGCGTAAACCACCGGATATCGAACTCCTGCCCACCCCGGGCCACGAAGAAAGCTGTTTCGGCCAGGTTATTCTCGGCGGCAATGGCGCGCATGGTATCGGCAGGCAGCCAGGCGGGCAAGGGGCAAACAGCGGCCGGATTGCCGGCAAACATGGTGGACGTAAACGCGTCGACCTGATAAATTGGAAGTGCCATAGACAAAGAGAGAAGCTCCACTACTCCGGACATAGCCGGGTGGGCGAAGCTACGGCTTCTTGCTAGTTTAAGTTAGTTGGCCTTGCCAAGCCTTCTTTGTGTCTTCCTCTTTACTGCTTTACTGCCCCCCTTTTTCGGCAGTAGGCCTGCTAAAGCCTGATATTAGGAGTGCGGGCAGCCAAGGGTGGATGTCTTTGGGGGACGCTACACAGAACTGCAGCAAAAAGCCCTGGCCGATTTCTTTCCTGTGTTGCAGGTAGAAAATCAGCCAGGGCTTTTTCGGAGCTCTCCTTCTCCTATTTCTCGACTTTCACTTTCTGGTTGGCCGGCTTGATAGCCGCCGCTATTTCGTCGGTCAGCCGCTTATCCACCTGCTCTTCCAACACCCGCTCAGCGTACTGCTCATGCTCGTCCTGGGCGTGCTCGGCATCGGTTTTAGTGCCGTAAATATGCTCGAGCTCCTGGATCAGGTCGTCCTCTACCTGTAGGTCTTTCAGCAGGCCTTCTTTGATATCGTAAACCAAGCCGTGCAGACGGGGCGGGTTTTTTCGCTTGCGGGCGTTCTGAATGATGCTGGTTTTAGCCAGGTTTCGTACTTGCTCGACTACGTTCAGCTCTACCAAGCGGCGCAGCCGGGCATCTTCATCGGAAATACGCAGCAACTCGGTCTCGTGCACCCGGATAACGTCGCGGATGTTCGTCAGCCAGTTGTCGATCAGGCCGTATTGCTTGTTGCTGGCCGCCGCGGCCACACCACCGCAGCCGTAGTGCCCCACCACCATAATATCCTGCACGCCCAGTACTTCAACTGCGTACTGCAGAACCGAAAGCAGGTTAAAATCGGTGTTGACTACCATGTTGGCGATGTTGCGGTGGGTGAACATCTCGCCCGGGCCGGTGCCGGTGATGGCGCTGCCGGGCACGCGGGAGTCGGAGCAGCCAATGAACAGGTAGCGGGGTTTCTGGCCGTTAGCCAGGCGGTTAAAAAAGTCCGGATCGGAGGCGCGCATGGTTTTTACCCACTTGCGGTTATTGTCCAGGATGGATTCGATGCCTTTCATTTGGGAAGAAAAGAAATGATAGTGAGAAGCGCGGGGCTGTGCTGGAGCCATGCACTAGTGGCCCATGACGCCCACCTGAGGTACGGCTATCAGCTCCAGACGGATGCCCCGGTCGGGCGCAGAAGTGCGAAAGTTCTCAATTGCTTCCAACACGTCATAATCGATGGAGGCGGAAGATGAGCCGTCGATAACCACGTGGGAGTTTTCGGGCAGCTCCAGCAATACCTTCACAATGCTGGCTTTGTTCAGAAAAGACACCTGCTCAGCCAGTTTCAGGTAAATAGTGTCGGCCGCGTGCGGTGCAGCGCCCGCCCCGCGCAGAAAGAACGCCTGCTCGTAGTTGGCCTTCAATACAAAGAAAATACCCACGACCAGCCCCACGGTTACACCTTTGAGCAGGTCAGTAAACAGAATAGCCAGCACCGTAACCACAAACGGGAGAAACTGCTGCCAGCCCAGCTTAAACTGCGCGCGGTACAGCGCCGGACGGGTGAGCCGGAAGCCCACCACCAGCAGGACGGCCGCCAGCGCGGCCAGGGGAATGTAGTTGAGTACGGAACCCAAAAACAGCAGGCTCACCAGCAGCAGCAAGCCATGCAGAAATGATGACATGCGCGTCTGGCCTCCGGCATTGATGTTGGCTGAGCTGCGTACGATAACGGCCGTGAGGGGCAGGCCGCCTAACAAGCCGCTCACCGTGTTGCCGATGCCTTGGGCAATTAGCTCACGGTTGGGCGGGGTCACCCGTTTGTGCGGGTCGAGTTTATCGACGGCTTCTACGCTGAGCAAGCTCTCCAGCGAGGCCACAATGGCAATAGTAAAAGCCACCTGATACACCACCGGTCGCGAAAAAGCCGACCAATCGGGCATGGTGAAGGTAGCCAGGAAATCGGTGAAGGAGTTGATGATGGGCAGCTGCACCAGGTGCTCCGGCCGGATGCGCAGGGTTGGGGCGGCGGAGTCGAACAGGGCATTCAGGCCAATGGACAGCACCACCACCACCAGCGCCGCCGGCACCAGCCGCAGGGCCTTTACTTTTTTGGCCAGTACGTTGTCCCAAAGAAGCAGCAGGCTAAGCGAAATTACCCCAATCAGGGCCGAGCCGGGGCTGATGGCCTGCAGTGCGTGTTGAATGGCAGAGAAGGTGTTCTGGCCATCAAACTGCAGGAACGTCATGTCCTCGAAATAGTCGGCGTCGGCCCCAAGAAAGTGGGGTATCTGCTTGAGAATCAGAATGAGGCCAATGGCAGCCAGCATGCCCCGGATAACGGACGAGGGGAAGTATAGCGCAATAAACCCGGCCCGTAGCACGCCCAGCAAGATCTGAATGCAGCCGGCTACAACCACGGAAGCCAACAGCGCCTCAAAGGAGCCCAGCGTTTGGATAGCCGTGACGATGATGGCGGTAAGGCCCGCGGCCGGGCCGCTCACGCTTAGCTGCGAACCACTAATCCAGGCCACAACCAGCCCACCCACCATGCCGGCAATGATGCCCGAAAGCAGCGGTGCTCCCGAGGCCAGGGCAATACCCAAACACAGGGGCAGTGCTACCAGGAAGACCACCAACCCAGCCGGAGCATCGCTGGAGATTGAGCTAAACGGGGAACGGGGCGGACTCGCCATCGGCGAGGCTGCCGTGGGCGGGGCGGGCGAGATAGTGGAGGAAACCATGTATAAGTAGCAGAAGGGAAACCCAAACGTGGATTTTCTGACAGGAATAAATACAAGGGTACCGCTCCGGCGTTAAGTCGTAGTTAAAAGAGAATTAAAAATGCATTAAATGACGCTGCTTTCTAGGCTAGTGGCAGCTCCAGCCGAACCCGGGTACCTTTTCCCAACTCGCTCTGCACCTGAATGGCGCCGCCGTGCAGGTCCATAATCTTGGCTGTGAGCGGTAACCCAATGCCGTGCCCAGGCACCGTGCGGACCGACTCGGCCCGAAAAAATGGCACGAATACCTGCTGCCGGTCGGCTTCGCTCATACCCACGCCTTGGTCGTGCACCTGCAGGCTTACCCGGCCGGCTTGCGTGCTTAGGCTGGCTACCACCGGGTGACCGGCCTCGCCCGAAAACTTACAGGCATTTTCCAGCACGTTGAGCATGGCTGAAAGCAACAAGGCCTCGTTACCCCACACCAGATAAGGCGCAGTAGCCGGGCCTGCAGATTCGGGGAACTCCAGGTCGATGCGGCTGGTGGGGTGGCGGCGCTGCATTTCTTCGTGGGCCTGCAGCAGCAGCTCATCAAGGCGCACGGTGGTGCGGGCTATCTGGGAAGGGTCGTTGGAGGCGCGGGCTATTTGCAGCAGGCCGTTGGTTAGGTCCTTGAGCAGGCGGGCGGCATCCAGGGTGCTTTGCAGCACGCGGCGGTATTCGGCGGCCGGGCGCTCCTGCAGCAGAGCCACTTCCAGCTCCCCGATAAGCGAGGTGAGCGGGGTGCGCAGCTCGTGCGAAGCATCCCGCACAAACGTGCGCTGGCCCACAAACGCCGTTTCCAGCCGGTCGAGCAAGCGGTTGAAGCGTTGCGCCAGGTGCGACACCTCGTCCTGCCCTTCCTTGTCCTGCGTGAGCCGGCGGTGCAGATCGGACCCGGTAATACCATCTACTTCCTGCACCATGCGCTGCATGGGCCGCAATGCCTGTCCCGCGAAAAACCAGCCGCCAATGCCTACCAGCACCAGCGCTACCAACAACCCCCCGGCCAGAATTACGCGCAGACTTTGGAGTTGCTCGGCATGGTCAGTATCAACCGAAGAGGCAATGATGATGAACGTACGCTGCCGCTGCCGGTCGTGGTAGCGCCGGCCTACCATCTGGTAGTAGTTGGGCTCCAGCCACACTTCCTGCCCCGACTGCTGTACGGACCGCAGGCGCGCCGGCGGAACCACTCCCCGGGGTGAAGCCCCCTCGCGAAATACCAACCGGAAGTTTTCATCGTAGACGCGCACTTCTTCCTCGGGCAGGGTGCGGTAAAACTGGCGCAGGTAGCGTCGGTACGAGACCCGGCTGGCTTCGTCGGTGCGGTTGGCACCGTCGGCATACACGTGGCCCACTACCAGGGCCCGCGCAAACAGGCTGTTGGTGAAGGCCGCACGCCCGGTACGGTAGCTGAAATAGTACACCACCGCCGAAAACAGCATCAGCGTCACGGCCAGGATTATTCCAAACTGCAGCGCCAGCCGCATCCGTATCGTCATGAGAGTACGTGGCTTTCAAGCATGAGGAAATGGATGGCTGGATGGTTGACTCGCAGGTTTCGGCCAACGACTATGTACCCTTCAGCAAGTCAACCACTCAGCCATTCATACAACTAATCAGTCTTCTTTCATCACGTAGCCCATGCCCACCAGGGTATGAATCAGCTTGGGAGTGAAGTCCTTGTCGATTTTTTTGCGCAGAAAGTTGATGTACACGTCGATGACGTTGGAACCCGTGTCGAAGGAGGTTTCCCACACCTGCTCCAGGATATCCACCCGCGACACTACCCGGCCCTGGTTGCGCAGCAGAAAGTGCAGGAGGGCAAACTCCCGGGCCGTAAGCTGAATAGGCTGGCCCGCCCGCGTCACCTGCTTGCGCACGGGGTCGAGGCTCAGGTCGGCCAGGCGCAGGGGGGCTTCGCCGGCCGGGTTTTCCTGGCGCCGCCGCGTGAGGGCGCGCATCCGGGCCAGCAATTCCTGAAAAGCAAAAGGCTTTACCAGGTAATCATCGGCGCCGGCATCGAGGCCCCGGATTTTGTCGTCGGTTTCGCCCAGGGCCGTGAGCATGAGAATAGGCACTGAGGTGTTCTGCGCCCGAATCCGGCGGCACACATCGAGGCCGTTGAGGCCCGGCAGCATCTGGTCCAGCACAATCAGGTCGTAGCTGGTGGCCAGAGCCTGCTGCAGGCCCTGCAGGCCGTCATAAGCGACGTCCACGGCGTGGGTTTGCTCACTCAGTCCCTTTTCCAGGAAGGCCGCCACTTTGGGCTCATCTTCTACCAGCAGTATCTTCATCAACGCAAAAAAGTAAGGTGTGCTTCTACCCCAAACCACGGCTTCTGCCCCAGGGTTACGACTGGTCCTGTTTTTTAACCATCGTCAGGATGGTGGCTACGGCTACGGTTTCGTTTTCCTGGTCGGTTACTTCCACCAGCCAGCGCACAATGCCCTTGGCTACGTCGTCGGCGTCGCGCTTTTCCTGGCCTATTTTTTCCTTCACCGTTAGCTTCACGCCAATGGTGGTGCCGGGATACACGGGTTTGGTAAAGCGGCACTCGTCCAGCCCGTAGTTGAGCAGCACCGGACCTTTGCGGGGGTCCACAAACATGCCGGCCGCCTTACTCAGAATGTAGTAGCCGTGGGCCACGCGCCCGGTAAAGAGCGTGCCTTCCAGCGAAGTAGCATCCACGTGGGCGTAGAAGTTGTCGCCCGAGACGTTGGCAAAGTTGCTGATGTCGGCTTCCGTGACGGTGTGCTTATGCGTCACGTACGTCTGCCCAATCTCCAGCTCCTCAAAATAATGCTGGAACGGGTGCTTGTCGCGCTCAATCTGGCGGGCTTTGGGCTGGTACACCTCCGTAATGGCCGTAATCATGCTGGGGGAACCCTGAATGGCTACGCGCTGCATAAAGTGCTCAACCCCGCGCAGGCCACCCATTTCCTGTCCGCCGCCGGCCCGGCCCGGTCCGCCGTGAATCAGTAAGGGCAGCGGGGAGCCGTGCCCGGTGCTCTCCTTGGCTACTTCGCCGTTGAGTACCAGAATACGGCCGTGGTGCGTGGCGGCACCCAGTACAAAGTCCTGGGCCGTGCGCGGGTTGTTGGTAGCCACTGAGCACACCAAGGAGCCTTTGCCCAGGTTCGACAAGGCAATGGCCTCATCCACATCCTTATAGGGCATAATTGTGGCTACCGGCCCGAATGCTTCTATTTCGTGGGTATCAGTAAAGCGGAAAGGCTCGGGATTCATTAGGACAATAGGCGACACGAAAGCGCCCACTTTGCAGTCTCCGCCAATCACGGCTACGTTGTCCAGGTCGCCGTACACGATGGGCGTGTTCTTGGCTAGGTGCCGCACCTGCTCGCGCAGCTTTTGTACCTGTGCCCGACCGGCCAGCGCGCCCATTCGCACACCCTCGGCCTGCGGGTGCCCCACGGTGGTTTGCGCCAAGGCCTTACCCAGAGCAATCTGCACATCTTCCACCAGGTTTTCCGGCACGATGATGCGGCGAATAGCAGTGCATTTCTGCCCGGCTTTGGCCGTCATTTCCTTGCGCACTTCCTTGATAAACAAGTCAAACTCCACGGTGCCAGGCACTGCATCGGGGCCCAGCACGGCGGAGTTCAGCGAATCCGCTTCCATATTGAACGGCACAGCCTCGGCCAGGATCCGGGGGTGGCCCTTCAGCTTGCGCCCCGTTTCGGCCGAGCCGGTGAACGTGACTACATCCTGGTACGTGACGTGGTCGAGGATGCCCTGCCCGGAGCCGCATACCAGCTGCAGCGCCCCTTCCGGAAGAATTTTAGAGGCAATAATCTCGCGCACCACAGCCTCAGTGAGGTAAGCCGTGGGCACAGCGGGCTTCACAATGGCGGGCATGCCGGCCAGCAGATTCACTGCTATTTTCTCCAACATCCCCCAGATAGGGAAGTTGTAGGCGTTGATGTGAATGGCCACTCCTTCCTTGGGTACCATGATGTGGTGTCCCATAAAGTTGCCGGCCTTCGACAAGGCAATGGGGTCCGACTCCACGTAGAACGGTTTATCGGGGAACTTGCGGCGCAGGGAGGCGTTGGCAAACAGGTTACCGATGCCGCCTTCGATATCAATCCAGGAGTCGGCGCGGGTGGCTCCGCTGCGGTAGCTCAGGGTATAGAACTCTTCCTTTTTGCTGTCCAGATGCAGTGCCAGGGCCTTCAGCATGCGGCCGCGCTCGTGGAAGGTCATCTTCCGCAGGGCCCGGTTGCCGGTCCGGCGGGCATAATCAAACATGGCCTCATAGTCGAGGCCTTCACCATTGGCAATGGCAATGACTTCGCCGGTGGAGGCATCAAGCAGTTCCTGCTGTTCGCCAGTGCCCGCCATCCAGCGGCCTAAAGCGTAATTTTCGAGGGTGGGAATCATTCCGGGGAATGGGAAGTATGGGTGGGAAGTTGGCGGGCACCGGCAGCCGGATAGCCCATGGCAAAGTTATTCAGCCGCTGCTTGGTTTTTGCTTTCGGCCCAGGTGGCATAGCCGGCAGCCTGCGCGGGCCGGTCGGCGGGCAGTTCGCGCAGGGGCTCACAGGGCTGCAAGGTGGCGTGGCACTCCCCAGGCAGCCGCATGTAGATCTGGGTGCCCTCGGTTTTCCAAGCCAGCATGTCGTCGCTCACCTGCCGGATGATCTTGTGCGGGTTGCCGACTACCAGGCTGCGGGGCGGAATTACCTCATCGGCGCGGATAAAGCTCAGCGCCCCCACAATGCTTTCGTCCCCTATTTCCACGCGGTCCATCACCACGGCATTCATCCCAATGAGTGCGTTGCGGCCGATGGTTGCCCCGTGGATAATAGCTCCGTGGCCTATGTGGGCCATTTCGCGCAGCCGCACCGTGGTTCCCGGGAACATGTGCAGGGTGCAGTTCTCCTGCACATTGCAGTTGTCCTCAATGATAATCTGGCCCCAGTCGCCGCGAATGGCCGCTCCCGGGCCAATGTACACCTGGCGCCCGATGATAACGTTGCCGGTAACCGTAGCCTGGGGGTGCACGAAAGCCGTTTCGTGGACGACCGGAATGTAGCCGTTAAATGCGTAAATCATATATACTCCTAGGTTTGCTGGCGGTGGCGCTTGAACAGCACACCACCAACTGACTTTCTGCTTTGCTTCGAAAGTACTTGGTTGTCGGGAATTGCTGGCGCTTGATGACCTATTCGTTAAACAACGACTCAGGATTCCGCAACCGTTTGCAGGTTCCGATTCACATCAAAAACACTAAAGACAAAATTATATACATTATCATAAACTTCATGAAATCAATTGATTATATAATAACAACATCAAGGTGAGTGATTACTCACAGAAAAAAGTGAGGCAATACTTACTGTAATTTCAAACGATTGTTGTACTATTGCATTGTCATCGGGAAGCAAATCCCCCCGGTTTCCCGATGATCAATTCCCACGTCCTGTTTAGCCAGGTGTAACCCCACCCCATCTGGTTTTTTTCGGGAGCTGCGCGCCGCAAGGCTGCTGCTGGCAAACGAAAACAGTGTAGCCGGCCGATTCGGAGCTCCCGAGTCGGCCGGCTTCCGTTTGGCCCACCTCCAACGACGAACCAGCTTTCCTCCACGCGGTGGCTACTGGCTCAGAGCAGGTCCAGGCGGCCGCCATCTACCCGGATTTCGGCGCCCTGCACGAAAGCTGCGTCGTCGGAGGCTAGGTAGGCGATAAGGGAGGCTACATCTTCGGGCTGCCCTACGTAGGCCGGGTCTATGGTTTCGGCGCCGCTTTTCACGTTGGGGTTTTCCCAGAGCATAGGCGTGTCAATAGCTCCGGGCAGCACGGCATTTACCCGAATTCCTTTGGGCTTACCTTCCAGGGCCGCCGAGCGGGTCAGGGAGTTTACGGCCGCTTTGGCAGCGGCATAGGGTGCTACCAGCGGACTCGTTTCCACCGCGTGAATGCTGGAAACGTTGACGATGCTGCTGCCGGGCTTCAGGTGCAGAAACCCCTGCTTGATAAAGTAAAATGCCCCGAGCAGATCTACACCCAGAACGCGCAACCAGTCTTCGCCCGTAAGTTCCTGGAGGGGCTTGAACTCCATCAGCCCGGCATTATTCACGATGGCGTCGAGGCGGCCAAACCGTTCCAGCGTGCCCGCCACGGTAGCCTGAACCTGAGCCTCCACGGCCACGTCGCAGCAGCTACCCCACACTTCGGGGGCACCGGCGGCCAGTATTTCGGGGGCGGCTTCGTCCAGAGCTTCCTGGTGATGGCCCACGAGTACCACGCGGGCACCCTCGCGGGCAAAACGTTTGGCGGTGGCTAGCCCAATGCCGCCCGTGGCACCGGTAATCAGTACTACTTTGTTCTCGAAGCGCATAACAAAAAATCAGTGAAGGGAATTGGATAGCGCCCTAACCGCGGGGCTTATTGCGTAAGGGGCTTACACTGCCGTGGTGTTGGCGGAAGCGGTGGTGGTGTCCTGGCGGGTTTGCTCGGCCTGGTCCTGCTTTTGCCGGGCCCAGGGCTGGTTGCTTTCCAGGGGCAGCACAATAGGTACCTGCAGGCACACACTCTGGGCCGGCAGCACCTGGCGCCAGTCGTGGATAAGCTGCTTGTAGGCCACACCCACCGGCCGGATGTTGCGGTTCAGGTCATAGAGACCGAGCGGATTTACGGTGCCGTTGTTTTCGCGCAGGGCCGTGTCCCAGTCAACCTGATCGGTGAGGGAATACCAGGTGAAGCCTACGATGGGTACGCCGTCGTTGCGCACCCGCAGCACATTGGCCCACTCCTTCCAGAGCCAGTTCACGGCTTCGTCGCCGCAGGGCCCCTGCCAGAGGTTGGTTTCGGTGTGCATCACGGGCAGGCGGTACCGGTCGTGGTATTGCTTGGTGATGACGTGGTAGCCAAATATTTCCCCTGAGGCAGTAGTGCTGCCATCGGCCCGCACCCGGTGCTCATTGGTGCGGTAGTAGTCGTTGCCCATAATGCACTGGTGCCGGAGGTGGTTGCCCAGAAAGAAATGGTATTCGTCCCGGGTCATGCCATTATCGAGCAGGTACTCGTACATTTCCGAGTCTACGCGGCGACCATAGTTCAGGTCCAGCGACAGAAAACGCTTGGCGTTCAGCAGCTCTGCCGGGCGGATGGCGGCCGGGTTTTCGGCGTGAAAGTACTCCGACGACTCGCTCTGGATAAACAGCGCATCGGGCCGCACCTCTGCTATGGCCTGCATGGCCAGCACGTTGGCTTTCACAATGTACTTAAGGGCCGTCACGAACCCGCGGTCTGACTGCAGCTGCTCGTTCCACCACCCATACAGGGCCGAAAACTCGGCGCAGATGTACATTTCGTTGACGGGCGTGTAGAGCTGCACCCAGGGAAAGCGCAGGGCGAAGGCGCGGGCATATTGCGCAAACAACGCCGGAAAATCAGGATTCTGAAAGTTACCCACCCAGTCGGGCACGCCGAAGTGGCAGAGGTCTACGATGGGGGCAATGTTGCGGCGGCGCAGGTCGCCGAAGGTGGCATCGGCAAACGTCCAGTCGTAGCGCCCGGGGCCCAGCCAAGTGGTATGAATGGGGGGTCCGTAGCGCAGAAAGGAAATGCCCAGCTCCTGCACCAGGTCGAAATCCTTTTGCCAGAACTCATAGTGCCGGCACTTGGCCAGCTCATCTACCCGCACGGTGCCTCCCGCAATGGTAGGGTTACTGTTTTCGATACCGGTAGCAAAAAGGAATTGTGGCGTCATATCCTGGGCTGGAGAAGCGGGCGGGCGGGGCGGAAATAGGCCCGTATTTCTGGCTGAGCTTGAAAGTACTTACCGCTATCTGCCCCGACGGGTTTTGCTTGCCCGGCTGCGTGGCCCGCTTACGGCCGTAAAAACACCCCATTCACCCGGCAAACGCTGCTGTTTGGCTAAGCTGCGCGGCAAGTACTGGCTAGTTCCTGTACTTTTAGTGAAGTTCCCCATTCTGCGTTGTTTTCTATGGCTGCTCCTGTTTTTTCATCCCCCTCCTTGCCCGCTACCCTGGACGGGGCTCAACAGCGCATCCGGGAACTGGAGCAGCAACTACTTGAAAGCTCGGCGGCCACGGCCACGGCGCAGACTCGTCTGCACCTGCTGATCAACCAACTACAGGAAGGAGTAGCTTTACTGGATGAGGCCGGTACCCTCCTGCTCATCAACGACCAGGCCTGCCAGCTTTGGGGCATGCCCCTTCCGGCCAGCCAGTGGGTAGGCCATTCTTCGCGGGCTATCCAGCAGCGCTTCCGCAAGGCCGTGGCGCATCCGGAGGCATTTGCGGAGCGCCTGCACCAACTTCTGGTCGACAGGCAGCCGGCCTACAATGAGCTGGTGGAACTTAAAGATGGCCGGTTGCTGGAGCGCGACTTTCTGCCCATGCAGGAGGCACCCGGTGCCCCGGAGCACCTGCTGGTTTGCCTGCGCGACGTTACGGAGCGCCAGCGTCTGCACCAGCAGCTGCAATCCATAGCCAGTATTCCGGGCCAGAATCCCAACCCTATTCTGCGGGTAGATTTACACGGAGAGCTTATTTATACCAATCAGTCGGCCGATAGTCTGTACGCGGCCCTCTGCCCCGAAGAGCAGCAGCAGTTGCTGGCGGCGGCCCGGCAAATAGCGGCCGCGGCCCTGGCCGAGGGCACCGAGCAGAAAATGGACCTGGCCATAGCGCGGGGCCACTTTGCTTCCTTTGTCGTGCCCCTGCCCGAATCCGGGTTTGCCAACATCTACCTGGTCAACATCACGGCGCGGGTACAGGCCGAGCAGGCCATGCTGCGGGCGAAAGAAGAAGCTGAAGCGGCCGTGAAAGCCCGCGAGAATTTCCTGGCCAACATGAGCCACGAAATCCGTACGCCCATGAACGGGGTATTGGGTATGGCCGCCCAGCTGAGTAAAACCCAGCTCGACAGCCGCCAGCGGGAGTGGCTGGGCATCATCCGCAGCTCGGGCCAGCACTTGCTCACCATCATCAACGATGTGCTGGACATGGCCAAAATCACCTCCGGCAAGCTGGAAATGGAGCAAACGCCCTTCAACCTCTGCGACTCTTTTGCCCAGGCTCTGCAGCCGCTTATTCACCAAGCCACCGAAAAAGGCCTCGTGGTGGCCGGTACTCCCCTTCGTAACTCCTGCTCCTACCCCTGGGTGCTGGGCGACCCGTACCGCCTCAACCAGATCCTGCTCAACCTGGTCAGCAACGCCATCAAGTTCACCGAGCCCGGCGGCCGCATCATCGTTATTGCGCGCGAGGTAGCCAGCACCGACACCTCCCTCACCGTGGAAGTAACGGTGGAAGATACCGGTATCGGCATTGATGCCGCCCAGCAGGAGCGCATTTTTGAGGGCTTCACCCAAGCGTATGCCGATACCACGCGCCGCTTTGGCGGTACCGGGCTGGGTTTGAGTATTTCGCGGGCCCTGGTGGAGCAGTATGGAGGCAAGCTGCGCCTGCAGAGTGAAGTAGGCCGGGGCAGCACCTTTTCCTTTACACTTACTTTACCCCGCGCCCATGCTGCCCCCGCCCCGGTTGCGCCGGTAGCCTTCGACAGCGGCATTCTGCGAGGCCGGCGGGCATTGCTTTTCGAAGACAACGAAATCAACCGCGAAGTAGCGCGTCTGCTGCTGGAGGAATGGGGTATGCACGTGGACGAGGCTGAAAATGGCCTGATTGGCCTGGACTTGTACCGCCAGCGGGCTTACGACATCGTCCTGATGGATATTCAGATGCCGGGAATGAGCGGTCTGGAGGCCACGGCTGCTATCCGGCAGCTGCCCGACGCGGCGAAGGCCAACGTTCCAATTCTGGCCCTCACGGCCAACGCATTCCGGGCGGACAATGAACAGTACCTGGCGGCAGGCATGAATGCCTGTCTGACCAAGCCCTTTGAGGAAGAAAAGCTTTATCAGCAGCTGAAGCAGCTATTAGAAAAGGCCGCTCCGCCCGCCGCCTATAACCTGGAGAAGCTGCGGGCCCTGGCGCACGGCCGCGAAGCGTTCGTAATCAAAATTATCCGCTCGTTTCTGGCCAACATTCCGGCCTCGCTCGCGCAGCTGGAAGCCGCTGCTACAGCCGGCAACTGGGAGCAGGTAGCCTCGTTGGTACACCACATCAAGCCCAACCTCGAGGCCCTCGGCATTCCTGATGTGGCTGAGGTGGTAAGCCAGCTGGAGCAGCCGGAAACCGCCCTCCAGGCCGAGCCCAGCCGCCTGGTTGCCCGCTTGGTTGCCAAGCTCCAGCGGGCCCTGCAGGAACTGCCCCGCGAGCTGCCGGCTGCGTAAGTACCGGGCTATTTTAAAGCCCACGCAGCTGCTTGAAAAAAGCTTCCTGGTAGGACTTGCCTACGGGCACTTCGTAGGGCCCCAGCTTAAGCATATTGTCTTCGATAGCCTCAATCTGGCGGGTGTTGACGATGTAGCTGCGGTGCACGCGGGCAAAGTGCGCAAACGGCAGCCGCTCGGTAATGGCTTTCAGGGTAAGGTAAACAATGTGTTTTTGCGTTTTCGTCACGAGCACCGAATAGGTAGACAGGGCTTCGATGTAGAGCACGTCCTCAAAATTGAGGCGCAGCATGCGCGGGCCCACTTTCACAAACAGCTCCGACCCGTGGGGCTCAACGGGGCCACCCTCGGGGGCGGCAGCAGCCTGCTCGGCCAGCTGCCGCTGCTCCAGCACGCGGGCTATAGCCTGGCTGAAGCGCCCCAAACCAATCGGCTTCACCAGGTAGTCGGCCACCTGCAGCTCAAAAGCATCCACGGCAAAGTCGCGGTGGCTGGTTACAACCACAATGGCGGGCGGCGGCTTGGGCAACAGGCGCACCAGCTCCAGGCCCGAGAGCTGAGGCATTTCGATATCGAGCAGCAGCAGATCGGCACGGTTGCCTTGGCTGAAGTACTGCAGGGCCTCCACGCTGCCCGGCAGCGAGGCTGCCAGCGTGAGGGTGGGCGTAAGCTCCACCAAGTGTTCCAGGGTGAGGCGGTTGATTTCGTTGTCGTCGACAATGACGCAGGTGAGTGGTGCGGGACTAGGCATGCAATGAGGTGTGGGCGAGAGCAGGACCCAAGGCTGCGGTGGTAGCCAAGCCACGCACCGGGCGCGGGCGGGCTGCCACCGCCTTGGATTTCGAAGGTACTTTTCCCTGCGGGAATAGCCCAGCTCATTCGATGAAGCCCGCCATAAGCTCGACTAGCAGCGAAAGTATGCGGCAGCCAGTTACCCTTTTTCATTCAGACAGAAAAAGCCACCGTTCACACAGCGCCCGGCAGGGTTAAGACAAAAAGCCGGCCCCGGGCTCCGGGCAGCGGGTATGTTTACATCGTCTTCCCGCTAATCCTCCTCTCCTACTGCTTTTTAACTTCCCTGCCGCCATGAAAAAGATCTTCACTTTCCTGCTTGGTTTCTCTCTCCTGAGTGGTTCGGTACTAGCGGCCGGCCCAGCCAAAGAGCACAGCAAAGGCCTGCAGGACAAGGAATGCACAGCTCCCGCCGCCTACGCCAAGCAGGTAGCCAACCGCTCGCAGGAGGTAACAGCCTACTTCACCGACGTACTGCGCCTTTCGCACAAGCAGGCCCTGGCCGTGCACAAGGTCACGCTGGCGAAACTGCAGGCGCTGCAGCAGGCCACCGAGCAGTCGGAGGTTTCGCCCCTGCTGGCCGACGACGAAACGCTGCTGGCCACGCCCAGCATTGCCCAGGTCCTGCACCGCTACGACTTGGCCATGCTGCGCATTCTCTCCGCCGGCCAGTACAACAGCTTCCGCCTGCTGGAAGACCGCCAGCCCGCCGCCGACCTGCTGACGCTGGAAATGAGCGCCCAGTAAGCCCCCTACTGTCTACTTGCCCCGTTTTTCTACGCCCCTACCATGCAACTCCTTCGCGCCCTCACCAGTACCCTTGCCCTCGTATTGCTGGTTCTGACTTCGGCCACCGCTAACAGTAGCCCGGTTGCTGTCAGCACCACCCCCATCGTTAGCAAGCCCGTTGGCATCCGGCAACTCGCGCGCAACGTGTTCCGGCGGGCCGCCCAGCCCCGGCGCGCGGCCACAGCCTACTTCGAAACGCCCATTACCCTCACGGGCAGCGTAGTGGGGGCTGATGGACAGCCGCTGGCTGGGGCCACCATCTGGCTGGAGGGAGGCGAGGCCTGCGCCCGTACCAATGAAAAGGGCGACTTTGCCCTGCTGCTGCCCACGAACGGGCCGGTTTCGCTGATCTGCACTGCCCAGGGCTGCCGCCAGCAGGGCATGCAGCTCAGCACCGGCCACCAGCCCAACGACATTTACTTTGTGCTTCGGCCCACCGATAACCAGTAAGCCCGACTCTGCTTCGTTCGTAAAACGCCCCGCTTAGCCAGCCGGGGCGTTTTTTTGTGCTCATAGGGTGGAGTTGTTCCCGGGTAGTAGCCAACGGTTTGCTGCACTACGCCGCAGACGACGCCGGCCCGATGGCAACGCCGGGGGTGTTGCGTAGCGGGCGACGGGGTATTGGTGCGGCGGGGCGTCACCTTAGCGCAGGCGGGCTCGTATGTGCCCGTAGCAGCAAGCTGGCAGGGCTTTGCCGGCCTTGCTTTTCTTTAATTCAGCCTTACTCGTACTGCCTATGCCTTCCAAAAAACAACACCCTTCGGCGCAA
The DNA here is from genome assembly GCF_008271285.1 of Hymenobacter lutimineralis. Classification (NCBI taxonomy): domain Bacteria; kingdom Pseudomonadati; phylum Bacteroidota; class Cytophagia; order Cytophagales; family Hymenobacteraceae; genus Hymenobacter; species Hymenobacter lutimineralis. The sequence continues at coordinate 66,522 of NZ_VTHL01000006.1, forward strand.
ACCTGCCCTCTTCCCACGGGCAAACTGCTGCTTATCGGCGGCCACGAAGACAAGGGCAAGCCTGCCGATGAACAGACCGAATCGGCACAGAACGTGAACTTCGCGCCGGAAGCCATTTTGGAGCGCCTGGCCCAGGAGATTGGCAACCGGGGGCCGCTGCTTGTTATTCCCACGGCCTCCGGCCTGCCCGAAGAATCCGGCCAGGACTACGTAGAGGCTTTCCGGAAGCTCAGTGGGCCTAAGGTGGTGGTGCAGAACATAGCAACTCGTACGGAGGCCAACGAGGAAAGCACACTGGCGCTGGTCGATAAGGCCGGCGGCATCCTCTTCACCGGCGGCGACCAACTGCGCCTGACTACCCTGCTGGGCGGCACGGCCCTGCAGCGCCGCATCCAGGCCCGCTACGCCCACGAGGGGCTGGTGGTGGCCGGCACCAGCGCCGGGGCCACCGCTATGAGCACGCCTATGATTTACCAGGGCCGGGACGATGCCGGGTTTCTGAAGGGAGAAATCCACATTACCACCGGCCTGGAGCTGCTGCACGACGTGGCCGTGGATACGCACTTCATTGCGCGGGGCCGCATAGTGCGCATGGCCCAGATCCTCGCTACCAACCCAGCGTGCATAGGCCTGGGGCTGGAAGAAGACACAGCCGTGCTGGTTACGGAAGGCCGGGAACTGGAAGTACTCAGCAGCGGCTTGGTGGTCGTCATGGACGCGCGCAACTGTAGCTCCACCAACATCCACGAGGTAGCGCCCGGCACGCCCTTTACCATGCGCGGGGTGCAGCTGCACCTGCTGGCTCGCGGCGAACGGTACTCGCTGCCCACGGCCCCTCGCCTTTATGCCTAAGCCTTGAGCCATTTTTCGCGCCGGCTGCCCAGCAAAAAGCCCCGGAGTGCTTCTCCGGGGCTTTTTACTTCGCAATTCCGTGGTTGTCCGATCCGCCCGAGGGCAATCCGGGCTTAGCGGCTGCGGCTGGTGCTGGTCTTGCCTTTTTCCTCGTTAGTCTGCGTGCGGCTGGCCTGTCCGCCTTTGCGGCCGGCGGCCCGCGCCTCTTCCGACGTCCACTGATGACCGCGGCCGCTCAGGTGAGAAGCCCGGCCGCCTTCGCTGGCAATACGACGCTGCATTTCGGGGTCCATCGAGGCAAAGCCCCGGAGACTGGTTTTCTTGGTTTCAGGAGCAGTAGACTGCGTGCCTTTGCGGCCGCTGGCGGCGGTGGCTGCACCACCACGCTGAGTTCCTTGCGTAAGAGCCATGAGTATCGTAAAAAAGAGGATGAAGTAGATAGCTAAAGGAACGGAACTCTAGGGGAAATGGGTTGCTGTTGCCCAAGCAAAAAATGCCCATTTCAGCTAAATTACCGACTTTCCCGGATGTTACTGTCGGGGTTTTTCCCACCAAACGCGAAAGACCCTTACTGTTCAGCTATCGTTTATCAAGCCGGTAGTTCTACGCTGCCGCCAGACTCAGTCATAGTTCTTCGGGATGCTGATTTTTTCGGACGTAAGCATGGCGTACGCGTCCGTGCAAACGGGTTTTCCTGGTTCCAGAACAGCTCCTGGCTCCGTGCTGTCAGGAGGGAGTACCAGAGACGTTTATTCACTGCTCATAGGTTGGGGACTTCCCGTAGCGGTAGCACTCCGCCTTCAGCCTGCGTGGCAGGTTAGCCCGTTTCTCCGCCAGACCGCTCTGGCTCCCACAGCGTACTGCCGGGCACAACCACGCAGAACCTTCCCCCTCGCACCGCACTGGTTTTGCGAAAAACCCGGATACCACCTCCGTTTTTCTCCCCGAAAATACCAGTTTACCACCACGCAATTCCGGCTAATCATCGGCAGAAACGCTCGTATAGCCAACGTAGAATAACGGCGGCCGCTCCGGTTTGCCTTCACCTCACGTTTTTGATTATGATGACCAAGTTCCGAAAGTTCCTGCTGGCCACCGCACTCCTGAGCTCCATGCTCACCTTTAGCGCCTGCAACAACACCGAATCCAACAATTCCTCCAACCCTGGCACGGCAGACGTTGGCGGTAACGGCAGCGCCGATATCAACGGCAGCTCCGGCACTGCGTCCGACTCTACAGGTATGGGCATGGAATCGGGCAGTGGCACCCTCGAAGATCAACAGGGTTCCTCGGGGGGCACGATGGAAACGGGCATGACCTCCGGCAGCTCATCTGGGGGCAACAACAATGGCAGCGTGGAAACTACCACCCCGGCTGGTAGCACCAGCGGCAGCACGGGCAGCACTACCGGTGGGCAGTAAGCCTGTCCAGTCTTTCATCTCAGCAAGCTTGCTATGACTGCTTCTGCCAACCGGGCTAATACGCCCGCGCTTTTCCCGGTCGTGGATGGCCTCTGGGGGCTGCGCAACGTGTTTGTCAATTTGTACTACGTGCGCACCAGTCCCACTTCCTGGGTTCTGATTGATGCCGGCCTGCCCGGCTCGGGGCCTAAGTTGGTACACGAGGCGGCGCTACTTTTCGGGGCAGACGTACCGCCCACCGCTATTTTGCTTACGCATGGCCATTTCGACCACGTGGGCGCCCTGGGGCACCTGCTCCAGGTATGGCCCGAGGTGCCGGTGTATGCTCACGCCCTGGAGCTACCTTACCTCAAGGGCTTATCGGCCTATCCGCCGCCCGACCCCACCGTCGGCGGTGGCCTGATGGCGGCCATGTCCTTTCTTTACCCCAAGCAGCCTCTTGATCTGGGCCCGCGGGTACATACCCTGCCGGCGGACGGGAGTTGTCCGCACTTACCCGGGTGGCGGTGGCTAGCCACTCCCGGCCACTCGCCCGGGCACGTCTCGTTCTTCCAGGAAGCTTCGCGCGTGCTGGTTGCCGGCGACGCCTTTGTCACCGTACGGGCCGAATCGGGTTTGGCTACCCTGGCCCAGAAGCAGGAAGTACACGGTCCACCCGCCTATTTCACCCCTGATTGGCCGCAGGCTAGCCGCTCCGTTAGCCTACTAGCCGCCTTGCAGCCGACGGTAGCAGCCACCGGGCATGGTATTCCTATGCGTGGCTCGGAACTCCGGCAGGCACTGGTCAACCTGGCCGAGCATTTTGCTGAGCAGGCCGTTCCCCGTCACGGGCGCTACGTGAACACCCCAGCTGAGGCCGATGAAACCGGGGTAACATACGTACCCCCCGTCCATTTTCCGGTTGGCCTGGCGCTGGGTGTGGGCCTAGCGGTGGCCGGCAGCGTATATCTGCTGCGTCGCCGTTAGTGGCCCGGTAGTGCTTGGCTGGCTTAGCCGCCCACCTACGCATTGTAGGTGGGCGGCTTTTTTGGTTGGCTGCCGGGGCCCCTGCTTCCTTATCCGAGCCGGCCCGGAGCCCCTTCCCGGAGCATGTTTCTTACCCATGCGGGAGACTTTTCCAAGAAGCTGGCTGCAGCAACTGCGGCTGACTTGATGCCGGCATCGTCTTTACGAGGGACTCCTCGGGTACGCTTTGGCCACCGGGCAAAGCTGTAGCTGACGCCAAGGAGCAGGCAGCCTCAGGGAGCCCCGGCAACAGATAATCGGGCACCGGCGCTTGTTGGTAACCATCTGTTGCGTTCATTTGGGGTCAACAGGTACTTCCTTTCTTTTCCTCAGCGCTGCCGTATGCCTCCTTCCAAGCATAAAACCTCTATTCGCGATATTGCTCAGCAGCTAGGCCTGTCGACCTCCACGGTTTCCCGCGGCTTGGCCAACCACAAGGATATCAGCGAAACTACCAAGGAAAAAATCCGGCAGGTGGCCCAGGAGCTCAACTACCGCCCCAACCAGCTGGCGGCGGCGTTGCGCAAAGGCCACAGCAAAACGCTGGGCGTGATTGTGCCCCACATCAACGGTTATTTTTTTCCGGCCGTGATGAATGGCATCGAGAAAGTAGCCACCCAGGAGGGCTTCACGCTCATGATGTGTCAGTCGAATGAGGACTTCCGCCGCGAGCAGCAGAACATCGATGCCCTGCTAGCCGCCCAGGTAGAGGGTATTCTGATGTCGGTATCAGCCACAACGTTCAAGGAAACCCAGCACTTCGAGCAGGTCCGGCAGCAAGGCACTCCCTTGGTCTTTTTCGACCGGATGCCGGAGCTACCCAACAGCATGGCCGTGATTCTGGACGATTACCAAGGGGCTTACCAAGCTACCAAGCACCTCATTGAGCAGGGCTGCACGCGCATTGCGCACTTGGCCGGCCCTCAGCACCTGAACACCAGCCGTAACCGCTTTCTGGGCTACCAGGCTGCCCTGGAGGCGCACGGTCTGCCTTTCCACGAGCACGCCGTGTACGCGCTACCCTCGCTCACACACGACGCCGGCCGCCTGGGAATGCAGCACCTGCTGGCCCTGGAGCCTGACCTCAACGGTATTTTTGCGGCCTACGCCATTCCCTCGGTAGGAGCCCTGGAAGTGTTGCGGGAAAAAAACCTGCGGGTGCCCCAGGACATTGCCCTGGCCTGCTTCAGCAACGAGCCATTTACGACTATGACCCAGCCCCGCCTCACGGTAGTAGACCAGCGGGCCGAGCAGATGGGCGAAACGGCTGTGCGCTTGTTTCTACAACTACTCAAGCGCGGCCCCGCCTATGCCCCGCCGCACCTAGTGCTTAAGCCCGAGCTGGTTATCCGGGATTCCTCCCTGCACCGCTCCCGGGAACCCCAGCCCACCCCGTAGACTAAGCCACTCCCACCCGCTTCTTCATCTTTCCCAGGTTTATGCGTACGGCGTTGTCCCGGCAGGAATTATTTCAACAAGTTGAGCACCAACTCCGAGAGCAGGGTTTTGGCATCACCCAGCAGGATCAAACCCGGCCCTGGGGCGGATTCTTCGTGCTCGACGAGGCCCAGGCCCAGCCCTTCGCCGACGCCTACTTCGCGGGTATGAGCGTGGAGGAACTCCGTATTTCCGGCAAGCTAAGCCCCAAGCTGCTGCTCGTGGCCCCGCACCAGCGCCTATCGTGGCAGTACCACCACCGCCGGGCCGAAATCTGGCGGGTGGTGCAGGGCCCGGTTGGAGTAGCTACCAGTTCCACCAACGAAGAAGGCCCCCTCCAGACGTACGGGCCGGGTCAGTCTCTCCTGCTGCGCCAGGGTGAGCGGCACCGCCTCGTAGGGCTGGCCACCTGGGGAATAGTAGCCGAAATCTGGCAGCACACGCAGGCCGGCTGGCCCTCCGATGAAGACGATATTGTGCGGCTGCAGGACGATTTCGGCCGCTGAGCCCGGCTCTTTTCTCGGGTTACCGGGCTGCTGCGTCGTCTCTCAGGCGTGGCAGGAGCCCTGCGCTGCTACGAAGCCTTCGGCTGCCAGCGGCTCCTGGCCTGTATAGCCCAGGGCCGTAAACGCCTACCCGAAATTACTGGCCCAACCTGGGAAAAGACAGGGGCCGCTTCCACTTATTGGGAATAGTATCTAACTAATAATATAATTAAAATAATCATACCGAAGGTCACTCCAAGCCCACAAATGGGCATCAAATTAAAATAATTAATATTTTTATTGAGGAGCCTAATCAACAAGTCCGCTGAAAGGTTAGCTTTACTTATAACTGAACAGTGTTGTTGATGTTGACGGTAGTTATGGTATGAGATACGGTTCCCATTTACCCAAAAAACATGGCGTTCCGAACTGCTCTTCTTGCCCCTGCGCGCAACAAGGCCTTCTCAGCGCCTGCCAGCACGAGCAACTGGCGCTGCTTTCCACCAGTAAAGTCAGCCAGTTCTACCTCAAAGGCCAGTTGATTTACACCCAAGGCAGCCAATGCCAGGGCTTACATTGCATCTATCAGGGAAAAGTCAAAATCACCAAAATAGCGGGCGACGGCAAAGAGCAGATTATTCGGCTGGCCAATACCGGCGACGTGGTGGGCGTATGCGCGCTGCTGGGTGAAACTACCTACCAAACCTCGGCAGTAGCCCTGGAGGATTGCGTGGCGTGTCTGATTCCGCGCCAGGACATCCTGACGCTGCTGCAATCGAATGTGCAGTTTGTGGGCGCTATCATGAAGCAGCTTTCTCAGGCCCTGAACATGGCCGACCACCGCACACTAACCATGGCTTATAAGCCCGTGCGCGAGCGGCTGGCCGAGGCCTTGCTCCTCTTGCGTGACACCTACCAACAGGATGCCTCCCAGCCCTTTACAATTGCCATTTCCCGGGAAGACTTAGCTTCCCTGGAGGCACCGCCAAGGAAACCGTGAGCCGACTGCTCTCGGAGCTAAAGGAAGAGGGTATTATAGCCGCCAAGGGCAGTAGTATCACCCTGGTCCATCCGAAAAAACTGGTTGATATCAGCACCCAGTACGATTAGCCCCGGCCGTACGAACCCGCGCATTGGACCCTGAACAGCTTCAGAAATTGAGATTTATCAACAGAAAAAATGATGTGCGTCATTTTTTTCCTGGATGATACCTTGGTTATTTGATAACATGAAAAGCAGATGAATTGAACTTATCAATGATTCACATAACCCTATAAAAACTAATTATACTACAATACTTTACCCCTTATTACTCAGCTAGTACCCTGCTCCCCTTCGCTTAAGCCCTGGCTTAAGTCTGCACATAAAGCGCATTTAAACGCCCTAAAAGCCCTAAAAAAGCCCTGATCGTTTAAACCTGCAATCCATCATCACCGGTACTGATCAAAAAAAACGCCTCGCCAGAAGCCCTGGCAGAGCGTGCCCTTCCTAAACTCTATTTTTTTCATTTTTCCACCACTCAACCTTCCCCTACCATGGCGTACTCTGACAATTCTCCTGCTGGTAAAGTAGTGCAGGGCATCCTATCCGATCTGCCCGGCCTGATGGCAGTAGCCGTCGTTGACGTTACCTCCGGCATGAGCCTGGCATCCCACTCCAACTCTCCCGCCATCAACCCCGATACGGCCGCCGCTTACAACACGGAAGTGGTGAAGCAGAAGCAGAAAGCCATGTCGGCGCTGAAGCTGCAGGGCGAGAAAATTGAGGACATCCTCATCTCCCTCAGCAACCAGTCGCACTTGCTGAAGCTGACGGATAACGGCACCAAATTCATTTACCTGGTGGTGAACTCCCGCGACACCAACCTGGCTATTGCCCGCGAGGTATTGCGCGACCATGTAAGCCAGCTCAACTAAGCGCACTGCCTAAACCCTCGGACCCCGTCCGGCTGCGCCACCACTGGCAGCGAAGCTGATGATTGTGGGTCGGGGCGCCTTCGCCTCCATGAAACTTGATTTCCTGCAACGTCTGCCATTTGGTGCGGGCCGCGTCACCCACCGCATCGTTTCGGATGCGGCCGCCGGCCCCGAGCGCATCGCCGCCGAAGCCATGCTCAAGCGCGTGCTGGCCGATTTGCCGGAAGTATTGGTTGCAGCCGTCATCGGGCTAAGCTCGGGCCAGCCACTGGCGAGTTACACCACCTCCCGCGACGCCAACGTGACCAAAATCTGTGGCTATAACGCGGAAGTGGTGCGCCAGACCAAGCAAGCCCTGCATGCCCTGCGCCTGCCCAACGAACAGATTGACGACATCCTCATCACGCTTAGTGGGCAGCTGCACTTGTTGCGCCCGCTACCCGGAGGCCGTCAGTTGCTCTACCTCGCCGTCGATAGCCGCGACACCAACCTGGCTCTGGCCCGGGCAGTGATACGCGCCTGCGCCGGAGAATAATCGGCCTACTTCCGGCATAAGCTGACGCTGCTTATGCTTCTCTCGCACTTCTCCTCCATCACCTTTATTCTTTGAAGCAATGAAACTGACTGCCTACCCTTTCGACCCCGCCACTGGCGAAATTCTCCCCGTATACCGCGACGCCTACCTACGTGGTGACCTCGCCCAACCTCATACGCAAGCAGTGGATGCGTATCTGAAATCCAACAGCCACCACGCCGATGATACGCTGCGCCGCTTCTACGAGATGAAGCAGCAGGGCGAGCAGGTGCGCCCCATTGGGTGGGTGCAGCGCCAGTTTGAGCTGATGCGCACCGAACCCAAACGCTTCCGCCAGCGGGCGGCCACGCTGGTTATGGGCGGCGCCCTGCTGGCCGGAGCCGTTTTTGCCGGCACCAACCTCACCAATAACTCCGATGAGGATATAACTACCCTGGCCGCGCCAGCTACCCTGGAAGCGGCCAATGCCCCCCGCATGATTACGGTGCGTGGCCGCATCCTGGATGAGAACGGCCGGCCCCTGATTGGCGCTACGGTCCTGCAAAAAGGGAGCCTGCGTGGGGTGAGCACCAACGCCGAAGGCGCCTACGCCCTGCGCGTGCCCGCCGGCACCAACACCCTCGTGTACGGCTACGGCGGCTACACCAACGACGAAGTTCAGGTCGCCAGCAGCAGCACGCAGGACGTTACCCTGCTGCCCCGCGACATGGTAGCCGAGCAGAAAGCCACCAAAAAAGCACGTCGCTGGCTGTTTTTCTAACCGCTCTAGTTGTTGCGCCGGCCCGGCATGGGTGACCCTAATTCCGCAGATGTGAAAGCCCGCACGTATCGAAAACAGGTGGCCGCCACCCGCAACGCAACTATGGCCGCTGCGGCAGCCCAAAAGGCGCTGGCAGGCTTGCTCAAGAGCCTGCCAGCGCTGGTAGCCGTAGCCATAGTCCAGGCCGATACCGGCGACACGCTGGCCCACCATTCTACTGCGGGCAGCCTCAACCCCGAAACCGCCGCCGCTTACAACGCGGAAGTGGTCCGCCAAAAGCAGAAGGCCCTGGCCGCCCTGCAGCTGACCACGGAAAGCATCGACGACATTCTGATCAGCCTTACCACGCAGCTGCACTTGATTAAGCTAACGGCGGATGGCAGTAAGTTCATTTATCTGGTGGCCGATGCCCGGCAAACCAGTCTGGCTATGGCCCGCGAAGCGCTTCGAAACAGTATGGAGGAGCTGGAATAGCGAAACCTGGGCTGCATGCCTTACCAAAGCAGTAACTACCCGGCCTGCCCTACCCGCCGGACGGTACCCTTTGGCACGTAATTTTTGCCAACACGCCGCTACACACCGTTTACCGAATTATCCAAGCAGAAAGTCGCCCGGGAGCCGCGTGGTTCCCGGGCGACTTTTTGCTTGGAGGGGCGGGCTCAACGGCCGCGCGCTCCGCGTGTCACCCGTAAGCCTTGAGCTTGGCCCGGCCGCTTCTGCCCCCGGCAACACCCGACAAAATACGCCCGTTGCTTCGGTAGCTCGGAAATTGCTGGCACCTTTGGGGTCCGTTTTCCTAGCGCCGCCCCCGATGAACGCCACCGAGCAAGAAGAAAGAGAATACCTGGAAGAAATCAAGGAGAAACTCACGCTGGCAGTGCGGCGAGTGGATGATGCCGTCCGGCAGTTTTCCACGGAATTGCGCCAGAAAAAGCAGTACATCCACGAGCACCAGTCGGGCATGGACGAAGCCGACATGGTGGCCGCCGACCAATCCATCAACCGCATGGCCCTCACGGGCGAAGGCGCCGTGGCCCGCAAGCGCCGCCTCATTAAGCTGGTTCAATCCCCGTACTTCGGCCGCCTCGATTTTGCGCCTCAGAACCAGGCCGCTGCGCCGGTGTACATCGGGGTGCATTCCTTTTTCGACGAGCAGCAGCGCCAGAACCTGATTTACGATTGGCGCGCGCCCATTTCTTCGTTGTTCTACGACTTTGAGCTGGGGGAAGCTTCCTACGCCACGCCCTCGGGCACCGTGCACGGCCGCATCGGCCTGAAGCGGCAGTACAAAATCCGGGATGGGCGCCTGGAGTTCCTGCTCGACAGCGCCGTAAACATCCACGACGACGTGCTGCAGCAGGAGCTGGCCAAGTCCTCCGACGATAAGATGAAAAACATCGTCGCCACCATCCAGCGCGACCAGAACGCGGTGATCCGCAACGAGGAAGCTACGGTGATGGTTATTCAGGGCGTGGCCGGGTCGGGCAAAACGTCCATTGCCCTACACCGCATTGCCTTCCTGCTTTACCGCTACCGCGAAACCATTTCGGCCAAGGATATTCTCATCATCTCGCCTAACAAGGTTTTTGCCGACTACATTTCTAACGTGCTGCCGGAGCTGGGCGAAGAGCACATTCCGGAAATGGGCATGGAAGAGCTGGCCGCCGACCTGCTCGAAGGCCGGTATCAGTTCCAGACGTTTTTCGACCAGGTAGCGGCTTTGCTGGAGCAGCACGACGCGGCTTTTATTGCACGCATTCAGTTCAAGTCGTCGTTTGAGTTTCTAAGCCAGCTCAACCAGTATCTACTGCATATCGAAAACACTTATTTCGCCGTGGCCGACCTGCGCGTGGGCCGCACCGTGGTACCGGCGGCCTTCACCCAGCAGAAGTTTCGCGCCTACCACCGGGTGCCCTTGCTCAACCGGTTTGCGCTGGTGGCTAACGATGTGCGGGCCTACGTGCGCGATAAAGCCGGGCGCAAGCTCACAGGCCAAGAAAAAGCCACCATTGGGGAAGGTATTCCGCGCATGTTCAAGTTCAACAACGTGCTGGACCTGTACCGGGATTTTTACCGCTGGCTTGGGCGGCCGGAGCTGCTGAAGCTGGACCACCACCGGCCCCTAGAGTACGCCGACGTGTTTGCCCTGATTTACCTGCGCATCCGCCTGGAAGGCGCCTCGGCTTACGGCCACGTGAAGCACCTGCTGGTAGACGAAATGCAGGACTACACGCCCGTGCAGTACGCGGTGCTGTCGCGCCTGTTCCACTGCCGCAAAACGATTCTGGGCGACGTCAGCCAGACGGTGAATCCGTACAGTGCGTCCTCAGCCGAGACCATTGAGCGGGTGTTTCCGCAGGCCGATGTGGTGAAGCTTTACCGCAGCTACCGGTCCACTATCGAAATTACCGCCTTCGCCCAGCGCATCACCCCCAACCCGAACATCCTCCCCCTGGAACGACACGGCCCAGAGCCCGCCATAAAGGCTTTTAGCACTAAGGAAGAGGAGCTGCAGGCTATTCAGCAGCTGCTGGCAAACTTCCAAACTTCGGGCCGCCATTCCCTCGGTATTATCTGCAAAACCCTGCGGCAGGCCGAGCAGACCTACGAAGCGCTACAGGCCCCAGATGTGTATTTGCTCACGGATGAGTCGACCAAGTTCAAGGAAGGCATCATCATCACCACGGCCCACCTGGCGAAAGGGCTGGAATTCGACGAAGTAATCGTGCCCTTTGCTTCGGCCCGGAATTACAAGACGGAGGTGGATCGGAGTATGCTCTACGTAGCCTGCACCCGGGCCATGCACCAGCTTACTCTTACATACACGGGTGAGCAGCCCGCCTTTCTGCAGGCCTAAAAAACTTCTCAGAACCCCATGACTGTAAAAGAAAAACCCGCTTCACGATAACGTGAAGCGGGTTTTCGTGGGCCCAACTGGAATCGAACCAGTGACCTACTGATTATGAGTCAGTTGCTCTAACCGATTGAGCTATGGGCCCGGTGCGAAACCTACCGCGTGCGGTTGGTTTCAGCCCTGCAAACTTCGACTTTTGCGGGCGAATTTGCAACGGCCCTGGCTTTCTGCCTTCCGCTGACGCTGGTCTGCATGCGCAACTCATCAGGCAATTAGCAAACCACCAATACGTTACCCCCTGCTTTCATGGCAAAGAAACCCCACCTGCTATTTGATTTCGGCGGCGTTATTATCAACATCGACTACCAGCGCACCCTCGATGCCATGGCCCGCCTGCACCAGCATGGCAGCACCATTGCCTTCACCCAGGCCGCGCAAAGTGAGCTGTTCGACCTGATGGAAACCGGCCGGCTTACGCCGGAGGCCTTTCGGGCCGGGCTGCGCACGCACTACGAACTGCAGGCCACTGATGAGGAGCTGGACGCTGCCTGGAATGCTATGCTCCTGGACGTGCCGGCTGAGCGACTGGCTTACATTGCCGAGCTACGCGCCCAGGGCCACGAAACGGCCCTGCTCTCGAACACCAACCAGATTCACATCGAGGAAATCAACCGGCGGCTGAAAACCCAGTACGGCCTGGAGCACGGCATTGCCGATTGTCTGGACCGCGTGTTTTACTCGCAGGAAGTGGGCCTGCGCAAGCCGGGGGAAGAAATATTCCGGCATGCCCTGCGCGAAATGAACTGGCGCGCCGACGAAACCCTTTTTATCGAAGACAGTTCTCAACACATTGAGACAGCCCGGCGGCTCGGCCTACGTACGTTGTTTCTGGCCCCGCCCCTCACCCTCACCGACGCCCTCCCCCCTGCCCTTCGTGCCTTCGACTCCCCTTCCGCCTGATTTTGATGCCCCCGCAGCCGAAAGTCCGGTTGCTTTCCGGCGCTACGAGCGACCCGCGCGGCCCCGGTGGCAGCGTTACCTGCTACACCTGGTTTTGTTTCTGGTCACCCTTGCTACCACTACTCTGGCCGGGGCCGAATGGATAACGGGCCGGTTTACTTTTGCTGAGCCGGGTTTCCAGGTTGCCGAGGTTGTGCAGGGGCTGTGGTTTTCGGTGCCCTTCCTGGGTGTGCTCACGGTGCATGAGTTTGGCCACTACTTCACGGCCCGCCACAACCGGATCCGCGCTTCGCTGCCCTACTACATTCCGTTTTTCACGGGCTTTTTCAATACGCTGGGCACGTTTGGCGCCGTCATCCGCATTAAGGACCGCATTTACTCGCGGCGGGAGTATTTCGATGTAGGGCTAGCGGGGCCGCTAGCGGGGTTTCTGGTAGCCATACCCGTGCTTATTTACGGCTTCACGCACCTGCCGCCGCTGGAGTATATCTTCACCATTCACCCGGAGTACCGCGTCTACGGTGCCGAATATGCCCGCTACGTGTACCAGCAGTCCGGCGAAACCATTACGCTGGCCAAGCCTCTATTGTATCAGGGCCTGGAATACCTGTTTGCTGACCCCGCGCGGCTACCGCATCCTAATGAGCTGATGCACTACCCCGTGCTGATGGCCGGGGCGCTGTCGTTGTTTTTCACGGCCCTGAACCTAGTACCCATAGGACAACTGGATGGCGGCCACATCCTGTACGGGCTGCTGGGGTTCCGGCGGGCCAACCGGCTGTCGGCGGCCCTGTTCATCGCCTTCATTTTCTACGCGGGCCTGGGCCTGTTTTCCCTGAGCACCAGTTCCAGCACCTGGTTGTACTGGGGCCTGCCCTATGGGCTTTACCTGTTTCTGGTGTTTCGGCGGGCCCTGCCTACTCCACGGCGGGGCGCCATGCTGGCCCTGGCGGTGTGGGCCGCCCAGATAGCCGTGGCCTCGGCCCTGCCCACCCTGCAGGGGCAGCCGGGCTGGCTGGCGTTTGGCTTGCTGCTGGGCACGGTAACGGGCATCTACCACCCCCCGGCGCCCAACGAACAGCCACTTAGTACCGCCCGCAAGGTGCTGGGCTGGCTGATGCTGCTTATTTTTGTGCTGTGCTTTACGCCTTCGCCGTTTAGCTTTACTTAATGGATCCGCTGGCCAGGGCGTTGCACCGGGCCGGCACGCACGATGACGTTTCTCCAATTTTCTCAAACGCACTTTTTGCGCGGAACCAGCCTGCTGGTTTTGCGGCAACACGGCTTATACATCAGCCAGCGGAAGCGGAACGGTGTAGCGTGGCTGGAAAGTGAAATTCCCTACGAAGAGCTGCTGCCGGTGTCGGTGGAGCACACGCAGCCCACCTGGTCTTTTTCCTGGGTTTGGGTACTGGTGTGGCTTGGGTACCACCTAGCCTCGGCGGCGCTGCACATGGCCGACGACCCGGAGGCCTGGGTAGCTATGCTGGCCTTTGGCTTGGTGGTGGGCAGTATCGTAGCCTTGCGCCGCTGGTATGGCGCTACCACTACCCTGTACACCAACCGCCTGCGCATCACCATGCCGCTGAGAGCCAGCCAGCGGGCCGCTTTCGAGGCTTTCACCGACGAGCTACGCCACCGCGCCCACGGCTACCTGCGCAGTGAATACGCCCAGGTGAATCCCTTGGGGCCGATTGAGTTGCAGCTGCACCGCCTCCACTGGCTGCACCACCTCAACGTGTTGTCGGAGCAAGAGCTGCGCACGCTCAGCACCCGCCTTACCGGCCGGCTTTCCCTGGACCCGCTCAAGCTCATGGGTCAGGACCTGGAAACGCCGTATCTGAATTAGAACTTAGAACCGAGAGCTTAGAGCATAGGATCAAGAACCGAGAGCCAAGAAAAGAGCGGGGCTTATCGTTCTGGCAACGCGCCAGCAAACGATAAGCCCCGCTCTTTTCTTGGCTCTCGGTTCTAAGTTCTAACCTAGCCCAGGGCCGTTACGCCGGGCAGCTCTTTGCCTTCCATGTACTCCAGCAGGGCGCCGCCGCCGGTGCTGATGTAGCTTACCTGCTCCGAGAAGCCCAGCTGGTTGACGGCCGCCGCGGAGTCGCCGCCGCCAATGAGGCTGAAGGCGCCCTGCTGGGTGGCATCGGCAATGGCCTGGGCCACCGATTCGGTGCCCTTGGCGAAGTTGCTCATTTCAAACACGCCCATGGGTCCGTTCCAGAGGATGGTTTTCGACTGGCGCACGATGTCGGAAAATGCCTGGATGGAATCCGGTCCGAGGTCGAGGCCCATCCAGCCGTCGGGAATCTGGCTGTTCGGCGTCACTTTGGTTTCGGCGTCGTTGGCAAATTTGTCGGCAATGAGACTGTCGGTGGGCAGCACCAGGTTCACGCCCTTGGCCTTGGCTTTCTCGATAAGCTCCAGGGCCAGGTCCATTTTGTCGGCTTCCAGCAGCGAGTTGCCGATGCTGCCGCCCTGGGCCTTGGCAAACGTGTAAGCCATGCCGCCGCCGATGAGCAGGTTGTCTACTTTGTCGAGCAGCTTCTCAATGATGAGGATTTTGTCGGAAATCTTGGCTCCGCCCATGATGGCGGTGAAAGGGCGCTCGGCTTCTTCCAGCACTTTTTTGGCATTGTCCAGCTCGCCCTGCAGCAGGTAGCCGCCCACGCGGTCCTCGGGGGCGAAGTTTTCGGCAATAACGGCCGTGGAGGCGTGCTTGCGGTGCGCGGCACCAAAGGCATCGTTCACGTACACGTCGCCAAGCTTGGCCAGCTTAGCCGCGAATTCAGCGTTGCCCTTTTCTTCTTCGGCGTAGAACCGCACGTTTTCCACCAGCAGAATCTGGCCGGGTTGCAGCGCCTGAGCCTGGGCTTCAGCGTCGAGTGCGTCGGTGGCAAACTGTACTTCCTGGCCGTATTCCTCACCCAGGCGGGCTACTAGGTGCTTAAGCGAGTACTTATCCTCGGGGCCACCTTTGGGCCGGCCCAGGTGCGAGAGCAGCACCACGGAGCCGCCATCCTGCAGAATTTTCTTGATCGTGGGCGTAGCGGCCCGGATGCGGGTATCGTCGGTAATGGCAAAGCTTTTGTCGAGCGGCACGTTGAAATCTACGCGCACCACGGCGCGCTTGCCGGCGAAGTTGTACTGATCGAGGGTTTTCATGGAACAGGAATTGGGTTTGGCTGGGGCGAAGATAGGTAATGAGGGGATGAGAGGATAAAGGAACGGATGAGGAAGGTAGAACGTCATTCCGAGCGGAGCGAGGAATCTCGCGTGCTTGTTTTCATCAGGCGGCTTATTCCCTCCTCACCTCTTGAAATACTACCTTTGCCCCTGATATGAAAATTGGCATCTTCTTCGGTGGCCCGTCGCGCGAGCGGGAAATCAGCTTCGCGGGCGGCCGCACCGTGTACGATAATCTGGATAAGTCCCTGTTTGAGGCCGTGCCCGTGTTTGTGGACAGCCGCGGCAACTTCATCCTGCTCAACTGGGAGTACATCTACAAAGGCACCATTCGCGACTTTTACCCGCCCGTGTCGGCGCTGCCGCCCGCGGTGCTGCCGGTGCAGATGTACTTCGAAAGCCTGGGCGAGCTGAGCCTGGACGAGCAGGACCGCATCATCGCGGAAGTAGGCCGCCGCGTGGAGCCCCGGGAGCTGGCCAGCCTGGTTGACTTCGCCTTCCTGGCTTTGCACGGCCCTGCCGGCGAGGATGGGGCTATCCAGGGGCTGCTGGAGTGGTACGGCATTCCGTACTCGGGCTCCGGCATTCTCCCTTCAGCCTTCGGCATTGATAAGACTGCCCAGAAAAAGCTACTCAAAGCCCTGAACCGCCCGACGCCCGATTTCCGCCTTGTTACGGCCGAAGAATGGGACGCCGCCGATGCCCAGGCAACGCTGGACTACCTGGTGCGCGAGCTAGGCCTGCCGCTGGTGTTTAAGGCCCCGCGCCAGGGCAGCAGCATCGGCATCAGCATTCTGCGCGAAGCCGACGTGACCAAATTTCAGGCTGCCGTAGAACGCAGCCTGTTCCGCAAAACCGTCACCCAAACGGAGTGGCATGGCCTGTCGGACACCCAGAAAATGGTGTGGCTGCAGCAGCTGGTTGACATCCGCGACGGTATCGGCCTGCCCGTGGTAGTTTCGGGTTTCGAGTCTCAAGTTTCAGGTTCGCACGACCAACCCGAAACCCAAAACCCGGAACCTGAAACGCAACTCATCTACCAGCCCGAGCAGTTGCTGAACGTGCTGAACGAGCGGCTGCAAACGGCCGAAGCCGTGCGCCTGACCAGCGTGGAGGGCGAAACCCAGGTGCTGGTAGAAAGCTTCGTGCAGGGCCGCGAGTTTTCGTGCATTGTGGTCGAAGATGCCAACGGTCAGCCGCTGGCGCTACCGCCTACGGAGATTGTGAAGGGCGAGGAAATGTTCGACTACCGCTCGAAATACCTGCCCGGCCTCTCCCGCAAAATCACGCCCATCGACTTGCCCGAAGCCGACATTCAGCGCATCCGGGAAGCCTGCGAGGAAATGTTCCGCACGTTCGGCTTTCAGGTGTACGCCCGCCTAGATGGGTTCATTGGCCCCAATGGCCAGCTGTTCCTGAACGACCCGAATACCACCTCGGGCATGCTGCCGGCCTCGTTCTTCTTCCATCAGGCCGCCGAAATCGGCCTCAACCCGTCGCAGTTCCTGACGTTCCTGATTCACACTTCCCTGGCGGCGCGGCGGCGCGGCGGGCTACGGCCCGTGAAGCTGGCTGGGTTGCTCACGCAGCTGGATGCCGCCGTGGCAGCCCGGGCTTCGGAGGAGCGCACCCGCACGAAGGTGGCCGTGATTATGGGTGGCTACTCCTCGGAGCGGCACATTTCGGTGGAAAGCGGCCGGAATATCTACGAAAAGCTCAGCTCCAGCATCAAGTACGAGCCGGTGCCGGTATTCCTGACCGGCAACAGCGAGGAATTCCGCCTCTACGTGCTGCCCATCAACGTGATGCTGAAGGACAACGCCGACGACATCCGCGAGAAAGTGGAGTACATGGAAGCGGGCCACGGCCTGCACCCCATTTTGGAGCGCATCCGCCGCGAGGCCCAGGGCATCACCAGCACCTACGCCGGGCAACCCACGGCCCAGCCCCGGCGCGTGTCGTTTGAGGAGCTGGCGGGCATGGTGGATGAGGTGTTTATTGCCCTGCACGGCCGCCCCGGCGAGGATGGCGCCCTGCAGCGGGAATTGGAGACATTTGGCTTGCCTTACAACGGCTCGGGCGTGGAAAGCTCCAGCATTACCATCAACAAGTTCGAAACCAACAAGCGCCTGCGAGAAGCGGGCCTGCGCGTGGCCGAGCACCGCATGGCCAACCGCCTGGAGTGGGAAGCCGATGCCGAAGGCTTCTACCGCAGCCTGGAGACGCAGTTTCCCTACCCCTTCATTGCCAAGCCCGCCGACGACGGCTGCTCCTCGGCCGTAAAGAAAATCAAGAACCGCGCGGAGCTGGAAGCCTTCACCCGCCTGATTTTCCGCAACCAGGAAGACCTGATGCCTGCCGAGGCTACCACGCTCAGCCTGGGCTTCAAGGAAGAGTTTCCGCAGAAAGATGCCTTCCTGGTAGAAACCCTCATCAGCCGCGACGGGGCCGCGCACTTCCTGGAAGTGACCGGGGGCCTGCTCACCCACTGGGACGAAAATGGCCAGCTGCAGATTGAGGTCTTTGAGGCATCGGAAGCCCTGGCCACCGGCGAGGTGCTGAGCCTGGAGGAGAAGTTCCTGGCCGGCGAAGGCCAGAATATTACCCCGGCCCGCTATGCCGCCGACCTCACGGAGCGCCAGCGCGTGTCGGAAGAGGTGAAGAAGGAACTGCGCCGGGTGGCCGAAATCCTGAATATTCAGGGCTACGCCCGCATTGATGCCTTTGTGCGGGTGCGCCAGAACGGGGCCGTGGAGGTACTCATCATCGAGGTAAACTCTTTGCCCGGCATGACGCCCGCCACCTGCATCTTCCACCAGACGGCTTTGGCCGGCTACACGCCCTACGAGTTCATCGACCGGATTCTGGAGTTTGGCAAGCAGCGAGTTGAGAAATCAGCCCTCAAATCATAAAGCGCCGGCTCGTCCCGATATCCTCGTAATTGGCTTTTCCCCTAGCTTAGCCCAGGACTTTTCCCTTCTCGCTAGCTTTGCTTCTCCGTTCTGAACTCTCAGATCTAAGCTCTATCCTCTAAGTTCTCCACCAAATGTCTTTTTTTAAATCGGATACGCCCCTGGATGTGGTGAAGCACCTGGCCGCCATTGCGGCGCTGGTAGCCGTGCTGGTGCTGGGCTTTTTCTACGTATACCTGCCCTTCACCACCAACCACGGCGAAACGATTGTGGTCCCCAAAATCACGGGCATGAACCAGGAAGCCCTGGAGGACTACCTCGACGAGCGGAACCTAGCCTACTTCGTGGACGACAGCAGCTACGACGCCTCGGTGCGGCCCGGCACGGTGCTCACGCAGGAGCCCCGCCCCGGCGACCGGGTAAAGCAGGGCCGCAAAATCTACATTGCGGTGGCCATGAAAAACCCACCCGTCATCAAAATGCCCAAGCTCACGGATGGCTCGGTGAAAAACGCCCAGATGATTCTGAAAAGCTACGACCTGACCGTGGGGCAAATTCAGTTGGTGCCGGACCTTGCTCAGAATGCCGTGCTTAAGCAACTGGTTAATGGCAAGGAAATAGCCCCTGGCGCCCCCATTGCCAAAGGCACCAAGGTAGATTTGGTGGTAGGCGACGGGCAAGGCAACCAGGAGTTTCCAGTACCCAACGTCGTGAATATGCCCGCCGATGAAGCCGCTACACTACTGGCCGGTCAGGGCCTGCTGGTAGGAGCCACATTCTACCAAGCTCCCGAAGAAGGCCAGACCGAAGGCACCGTTGTGCGGCAACGGCCGGTATCGGCACCGGGTGCTACCATCCGCACGGGTCAGTTGGTGGACTTGTGGGTGGCTGGTGAGGCGCCCATTAAGGAAGTCCCGTAAGAGTAAGAAACCTCCCGAAAAAAGCCCGCGGCCGCACTGGTTGCGGGCTTTTTTCGTTGAAGCAGCTGTCAGGCCAGAATGATTTGCCGGTTGGACGGTTGATGGTTGCTTACACCGCCTTGCAGCCAGTGCCAGGAGCAGGGAAGCTGCTTGGTCATCCGCATCCGTTTAGCTATTAAAGAAGACAACTATTCAACCAGTAACTTGCCCACGATGAAGCGTATTCTTACTTTTTTCGGTATTCTGCTCGGGTTGATGCTGGCCACGGTGGGCGCGTGGGCGCAGCAGGTCAGCCCCCTGGCGGCCGACCCCAGCCGCGTAGCGCCGCCTAAGCACCAAGCCGCGCTGGCCCGCAAGGCGGCCCTTTCCCTGCCCTTTTTCGATGATTTTGCCCAGCAGCCCGAGGGCGTACCCAACCCCGAGCACTGGGAACCCGCAGGGGGCACCTTCGTCAGCAACCGGTTTGCAGTAGCGCCCCCTTCCCGGAATGCCGCCACGTTTGACGGGCTCCGGGCCAACGGGCAGTCGTACGGCAGCTCCTCTTTCTACGGCGACACCGACACGCTCACTTCCCTCCCCATCGATTTAAGCGGGCTGAACACCGGTTCCGGGGTATTCCTGAGCTTTTTCTGGCAGGCGGGCAGTATTGTGGGGGCGCCTTCGGCCGCCAGCTCCTCGCGCACGGTAGCCCTGCGCCTCGAGTTTCTGAATGATGCCGGCACCTGGCAAACCATCTGGACCCAGCGCAGCACCGGCCAGCGCACTGATTTTGCCCAGGAGCTTTTTCCGGTAAACGAAAGCCGCTACCTGCACGCGGGTTTCCGGTTCCGCCTTCACAGTCAGGGCAACCTGGCCTTCACCCGCGACTCCTGGAGCATCGACTACGTGAAGCTGGACCGCAACCGCTCGGCCTCGGACCTCACATTTCTGGATTTTGCGACCAGTGCCCCACTCACGTCCCTGCTGAAGCGCTACGCCAGCATGCCCGCCGTGCAGCTGGCCGCCGCCCCCAACCCCGCCGAGGAGCTTAACGACCAGACGTACACTACCATCAACAGCTTTTCCATCGGGCAGGAGCCCACGCCTATTGAGTGGGCGGGCACGGTCAAGGCCCTGCCCAGCGGTGCCGAGCTGACGTACCTGGTGGGCAACCGCTCCATTGATGCCAACTCCCGGCAGTTGCCTATTACCGGGGACCTGCGAACCGTGGCTAACCAGCTCCTGACTGGCACGCCGCAGCGCATCCGGCACCGCATTATCCTTGATGCCAAGGAAACTAACCCGCTCACGCTGCCCAACGACACCATCTCGCGCGTGACCGAGCTGGCTGACTACTATGCCTACGACGACGGCACCGCCGAAGCCAGCGTGAACCTACCGGCTTTGTCGGGGGGCTCCCCCTCCTACTTTGCTTACCGCATTGATCTGAACCGGCCCGACCAGGTGAAAGGCGTGCTGCTCTACCCTGAGCTGCCGAGCAGCGCGGGGCGCACAATTACGGTGGCCATCTGGGAGCTGGATGCTACGGGCAAGCCCAAGGAACAAGCCAAGGCCTCGGCTACCTTCACCATTCCGGCCACCGCAGGCCCCACTGGCTTTGTAGAAGCAAGCTTTGCCAGTCCGGTACCCGTCAGCGGCTCGTTCCTGGTGGGCTACGGCCAGCCATCCACGGGCCAGTTTATCCGGTTTGGGCTCGACCTGAACAGCCCCGTGCCCACCGACTACCTGTATTACCAGGCCCGGGGCGCCTGGACCACCACCAGCACAACCCCGGCCGGTGCCCCCATGATGCGCCCCGTGATGACAGGCACGGTAACTGCCAGCCAGCCGGCCGAATTGGCGGGGGCACTTTCCCTGTATCCAAATCCCAGTTCGGGTGTGGTGCGGGTGCAGGGGCGCTACACCCGGGCTACGGTGCTCGACGCCCTGGGGCGGACGGTATGGCAGCAGCCAGCCGCTGAAGCCGGTCAGCCCGAGCTGCGCCTGCCCGCTTCCGTACCCGCTGGCGTTTACTTGGTGCAGCTGGAGCTACCCGGGGGCGGGCGGACCAGCCGCCGCTTGGTAGTGGCCCGCTAACGGCCTGCGCATTTATCTGCTGAAATACCCAACTTTGCTTTATCAACGGCCGGACCCGGCCCGCCTTTTTTCCTCATCCTCACCTTGCCCACCTTATGGCTGATATTACCCCTACTGAACTAAAGCAGCGCCAGGCCAACGGCGAAAGTCCCATCATCATCGACGTGCGCGAAACCTGGGAAAACGAGGAAGTACGCATTGATGGCAGCCGCAACATTCCACTGGGCGAGCTGCCGGGTAAGCTCGACGAGCTGGACGAACTCAAAGACCAGGAAATCATTGTGCACTGCAAAGGCGGCAGCCGCTCCGCTTCCGCCAAAGCTTTCCTGACGCAGCAAGGCTTCAGCAACGTGCGCAACCTGCTGGGAGGAATGCAGGCGTATCAGCAGGCCTGAGCTCCTGCACGGCTTTAGCTTGCCATTTCGGGCGGGACTCAGCACAGGCTGGGTCCCGCTGCCTTTGTAGGCTAAACGAACTTTGAACATTCTGACAAAAATTTACTTTCTCATTCCCAATTGCTTACTCATTCTATAAAATTTTGATTGCCCACAATTAAACATTGTACAATCAATTACGTTAATCCAGTACAAACCATGGACTCACACCTTTCTCCCACCGATAAAGCCGAATTGCTTAAGCTGGAAAACCAGCTGTGTTTTCCCCTGTATGCCGTTTCCCGAATGCTGACGAAGGCCTACCAGCCTTTCCTGCAGGAGCTTGACCTCACCTACCCGCAATACCTGGTGTTGCTGCTGCTCTGGGAACACCGGGAGCTGACGGTGAAGGAGCTGGGTGACAAGCTGCTGCTGGATTCCGGGACGCTCACGCCCCTGCTCAAGCGCATGGAGCAAAAGCAGTGGGTAAGCCGCCGCCGGGCCCCCCACGACGAGCGGTCCGTTATTATCAGCATTCTGCCCGCCGGCGACACGCTGCAGCAGCGGGCCTGCCAGATTCCGGAACAGTTGCTGGAGCGCATGCAACTGTCGATACCCGAGTTTGAGGCCCTACGCCTCCAATTGAACACCTTACTTACCCGGCTGACTTAGCACAGCCATTTTCACTTTTCTTTTTTAACGCTGCTCATGAAAATCGAGAAAATCTTCACTGCTCAGGCAAAAGCCAAAGGCGGCCGCGACGGCCAGGTTACCAGCGACGACAATGTGCTGAACATTGCTCTCAGCACGCCCAAAGCTATGGGTGGCCCCGGCAAGACTGGCGCCACCAACCCCGAGCAGCTGTTTGCCGCAGGCTACGCCGCCTGCTTTGAAGGCGCCCTTGGCGTGGCCGCACGCCAGGCCGGCGTGCGCCTGAACGACGTGACGGTGGAGGCCTTCATCGGGTTTGGCCAGGCTGAAGACGGTGGCTACGGCATCTCGGCCGACTTGCACGTGAACATTCCCGGCGTAGAGCAGGCTCAGGCCCAGCAGCTGGTGGAGGCCGCCCACGGCATTTGCCCCTACTCCCGCGCCACGCGCGGCAACATTGAAGTAACCCTCAACGCCACGAACAACCCCGCGTAAAAGCTGGCACCTTCCGCAAGGACTGAGTACGGATCCGCTGGCCTGCGCTGTCGGAATCCGTATTCAGTCCTTGTTTTTTCCAGCCTACGGCCTTCCTCACACACGGCAGGGTCGTTTTTTCTACATGCCGATGAAAACCAACACCCTGGTACTGGCCAGCCGCCCCCACGGGGAGCCGACGGCCGCCCACTTCCGCTTTGAGGAACAGGAGTTGCCCGCGCTGCAGCCCGGTACCGTGCTGCTCAAAACGCGCTACGTGTCCGTTGATCCGTACATGCGCGGCCGCATGAGCAGCGCCAAATCGTACGTGGCGCCCTTTGCGGTGAACGAGCCCCTGAGTGGCGGCGTGGTAGCCGAAGTGGTAGAATCGCAGAGTACTACCCTACCGGTGGGCAGTTTGGTGGTGGGCAACCTGCCCTGGCAGGAGTACTGCGTGGCCCCAGAAAAAAGCGTCAGCCTGATTCCGGCCGGAAGCCAGGCCCCGGCCAGCTACTACCTGGGCTTACTGGGCATGCCCGGCCTCACGGCTTACTTTGGGCTGCTCGACATCTGCCAGCCCAAGCCCGGCGAAACCGTGGTGGTTTCGGGGGCAGCGGGGGCCGTGGGCATGGTGGTGGGCCAGCTGGCCAAGCTCCAGGGCGCGCGGGTGATTGGCACGGCTGGTTCCGATGAGAAAGTAGCCCGCCTGCTGCAGCTAGGCTTTGATGAGGCCTTCAACTACAAAACCGCGGACGTAGCCGCGTCCCTGGCGGCCGCCGCCCCCAACGGCGTCGACTGCTACTTCGACAACGTGGGCGGCGCTATTACTGACGCCGTCTACAACCTGCTCAATAAGCACGCGCGCATTGCGCTGTGCGGCCAGATTTCGCTGTACAATAGCACCACTGAGCCGGTAGGGCCCCGCCCCGAAGCCAAACTTCTCAAAACCAGCGCCCGCCTGCAGGGCTTTATCGTGAGCGACTACCTGCCGCGCTGGCCCGAAGGTGTGCGCCAGCTGACGGAATGGTACAACCAAGGCAAGCTGCAGTTCGACGAAACCGTCGTCGAAGGCTTTGAGAATATTCCGGCCGCTTTCCTGGGCTTGTTTGCGGGCGAGAATACCGGCAAAGCCGTGGTGAAAGTCGCTTAACGTTCTTCCCCGGGCGCTTCTCGGTTGTCCCGGGTTTCTACCCCACCTTTTTTACCCCATTCCCATGAACATTCTGATGGTGTTGACTTCGCACGACCAGCTCGGCGAGACAGGTCACAAAACCGGCTTCTGGCTGGAAGAATTTGCAGCGCCGTACTATGTATTCCGGGATGCTGGTGCCACGCTCACGCTGGCCTCGCCCAAGGGCGGGCAGCCGCCCCTCGACCCGAAAAGCGACGACCCCAGCGCCCAGACCGACGCCACCAAGCGCTTCAAAGCCGACTCCGCCGCCCAGCAGGCCCTGGCCAGCACCGTGCCCCTGCACACCATTTCGGCCGCCGACTACGATGCCGTTTTCTACCCCGGCGGGCACGGCCCCCTCTGGGATCTGGCCGAAGATAAAAAGTCGATTGAGCTGATCGAATCGTTTTACACCGCTGGTAAGCCCGTAGCGGCCGTGTGCCACGCCCCTGGCGTGCTGCGCCACGTGAAAGACGCTAGCGGAGAGCCGCTGGTGAAAGGCAAGCA
This sequence comes from Hymenobacter lutimineralis, assembly GCF_008271285.1. NCBI lineage: Bacteria > Pseudomonadati > Bacteroidota > Cytophagia > Cytophagales > Hymenobacteraceae > Hymenobacter > Hymenobacter lutimineralis. The sequence goes on from NZ_VTHL01000006.1 coordinate 91,021, forward strand.
TGTGGCAGGCTTCACCAACACCGAGGAGGAAGCCGTGCAACTGACCAACGTGGTGCCCTTTCTGGTAGAGAATATGCTCAAGCAGAACGGCGGCCACTACTCCAAAGGCCCCGACTGGGCTCCGTACGTTGTGAAAGCCGATAACCTGATTACCGGGCAGAACCCCGCTTCATCGGAGCCGGCCGCCGAAGAGCTGCTTAAGCTGCTGCAGAAGTAGCTTCGAGCATGCTCATAGCCCAGCCGCCCCGGTTGCCCCTGTTTCGGGCGCAACCGGGGCGGCTATTTTGGGACATACTATAAAAGCCGGCTACACCTCACCAACCTGACCAAGCGTTTTCCGGGCCTACGCACCCGGTTAGACTAGCAGCCGCCCGTCGGGGGCGTAGCGCAGCTCGCCCAGGTCTACTAGTTCCCGCAGCAGTTCGGTAACGGCTGTAGCCTGGCCGGGCAGAAACTGCGTAAGTATTTCGCGCGGGGTTTGGGGCACCGCATTCAGCAAGGCCAGCACCTGTTCGCGCAAAGCCGGCACGGGCGTAGGCGCTTGCGCAGCCTTCTTTTTGGCTAAACAAAAGTCGCAGACTCCGCAAGCCGGGGCACTTAGCTCGCCGAAGTACTCTAGCAGCAGCTGCTGGCGGCAGCGCCCCCCGGCGCCATAGCGTACCACCGCTTCGGTTTTGTGCAGGGCCAGCTCCCGGGCCTGGTGCAGGCGCTTTTGTTCCAGGGGAAGCTTGTCGGCATCGAAGCGGGGGGTCGTGAACAGGGCCTGCGGCGACTCGTGACGGGGCTGAAACTGAATAACGCCCGAGCGGTGCAGAAACAGCAGCATCTTGCGCAGCTCCACTACGCTCAGGCGCAGGTGCTGGGCCAGGCTGTTTTCCGAAATCCGCTGGAAGCCCGCAAACAGCTCCCCGCCGTGAAACCGCAGCAGACTTTTGATGAGCTGGTCGTGCTGGGCGTTGGCGACCTGAAATCGGTACAGGTCGGTGTGGTCGATGGGGATGTGCACGCGGGCCGGGTTATTGACGGCCTCATTCACCTGCACAAAGCCTTCCCGCTCCAGCAGGCGCAGGCTGTTATGGGCATCCAGGGCTTTGATGCGGTAGGTTTCGGCAAACTGCTGCAGGTCGAAGTCGAAGGCCACCAGCTCCCCGCCCCCCACGGCCGTGCGGGAAAAATTAGCCAGGGCCTGATACACCCGGCGTACTACTGCCAGCTCCGGAAAAGCCTGCCGGGTGCGGCGGCGGAGCTCATCAGCATCGTTAGGCCCTTGCAGCAGCACGGCAAAGGCGTACTTCTCGTCGCGGCCGGCGCGGCCGGCTTCCTGGTAGTAGGCTTCCAGGTTGTCGGGGGCATCCAGGTGCACTACCAGCCGCACGTCCGGCTTGTCGATGCCCATACCAAAGGCGTTGGTGGCTACGATGCAGCGTATTTTGTTTTGCATCCAGTCTTGCTGAATGCGGGTGCGCTGCTCGGCGGGCAGGCCGGCGTGGTAAGCCGCGGCCTGCACCTGGTGCTGCTGCAGGTAAGCGGCGGCATCTTCGGTCTGGCGGCGGGTGCGGGCGTATACGATGCTGGTTTTGTCGGGCCCCACCCCGCGCACTACTTCCAGCAGTCGTTTGAGCTTGTCCTCGGTACTCAGGACGGAATACGAAAGGTTGGGTCGGGCAAAGCTTTGCTGAAACACCCGGTGCGTAGTGCCAAACCGCAGCTTCTCCACAATATCCTGGCGCACCTGCTCGGTAGCGGTAGCTGTGAGGGCGATGCACGGCACGCCGGGCAGCAGCTCCCGCAGCTCGGCAATGCGGAGGTATGGGGGTCGGAAGTCGTAGCCCCACTGCGAGAGGCAGTGCGCCTCATCCACGGCCAGCAGGCTGACTTTCATCTTGGCCACGCGGGCCCGGAAAATATCCGTCAAAAGGCGCTCCGGCGACACATACAGGAATTTCACCGGGCCATACACGCAGTTGTCCAGGGTCTGGTCGATTTCCTGGTGGCTCATGCCGGCGTACACGGCCTCGGCCTTTACGCCGCGCTTGCGCAGGTTGTCTACCTGATCTTTCATCAGGGCAATGAGCGGCGACACGACCAGGCACAGCCCGGGGCGGGCCAGGGCCGGCACCTGAAAGCAGATGCTCTTGCCCCCACCGGTGGGCAGCAAAGCCAGCACATCCTGCCCCGCCAGCACCGCCCGGATGATATCCTCCTGCAAGGGCCGGAAAGCCGTGTGCCCCCACGTCTGGCGCAGTACGTGCTCGATATCGTCGGTTGCCGGCAGGGAAGACATGAGGCAAAGGTACTAGCTGGGGGCACCCAATACCCAGGCAGCGGCGCACAAAAAAGCCCGGCTCCTAATGGAACCGGGCTTTCGAACAAGAAGTGGAGAAGATTAGGCCGCCGTGGCAGCCTGACCGTTTTCACGGTCTTCAATAGCTTTCTTCAGCTTAGCAATGGCACCCGTGGCACGCTCTTCGTCGAGGCGGTTGATGTTGAGCAGCATCTTGGTCTTTTCCTGACGCGTGATGACTGGATGGTTCAGCAACCGGATGATTTCCTCTTTCTGCGGAGCCGAGGCGTACGCTACCGAAGCTTCGGCGGCGGGAGCCAGTGGCTCAGCGGGCACGGCCTTCATGGGCGCTACGGGCGCAGCGGCGGCAGGCTTCGCTTCAGCTACGGTGGTGTTTCCACCGTAGTCCATTTCCTCGGCGGGCGTGGGCTCGTAACCGGCCGCCCGGATAATCCAGGCCAGGATGTTACGGTAGGCCTTACCAATGGCGCGCGTCTGGGCCATGCTCATGATGGCAAACTCCTGGTAGAACTTCTTGCCCTGCTCTTTATTGGAGCAAATGGCAAAGCCAGCCCCTACCGTGTGGCCGCTCCGCATATCGAAGAGCGTCACTTTTGCCTGGTATTTGATTTCCGTGTCGGTCGAGACGTTGATAACGTGGTCGACGATGGGCACGATGCCCAGCCGCGAACCGGCGTACTGCCAGCCTTCCACGTTCACAAACTCTTTGCCCTGCACCGTGGTGCTGAGCTTGTTGTCTTTAATGAATTTAGCCAGGTCCGTCGCCAGATGGAGCGTCTCGTCAGAACGCGAGATATCAAAGCTCTCAACTTTAGTCTTACGAACTGGCTCTTTGATGTTCTTGGTTGCTTCGCTCATGGCGTCTTTCCTTTTATGTCCTTTAGTACCGTATTGTGTTACGTGAAGATAACGCCTCGCCCCAATAAAAGGTGCAAATACCAGCCAGTTTTTTATGATTTTTTTTCATTGATTATCAGCATCTTACAACACTTAAATCTAAAATTATTACTCAGCCAATATTTTTAGCAAACAAACATAGCTTCCTGAACATACTGGAAGCCCAAAAAGCTCCTTATGCTTCCCGGTTTTGCCTGATAAAAGAACGGCTGCTGCCACGTCTCGAAAACGCGGCAGCAGCCGTAGCAGAATGGTCCGGCTCGATCCGGACGCATTACCAGGGGTCAAAAGAAAAGCGCACCCGAAAGTTGCCTTCCAGGTGCGCTTTTTACGCGGGGCTACTAGTGGAAGTTACGCTAGCTGCCCTTCCCAGATGTGCCCGTCCTTCATCACAATCTTGCGGTCGGCCATTTCGGCCAGCTGGTCGTTGTGCGTGACAATGACGAAGGTCTGACCCAGCTCCTTGCGCAGCAGAAAGAAAATCTGGTGCAGTTCCTGGGCATTCTGCGAGTCGAGGTTGCCGGAGGGCTCGTCGGCGAAGATGATTTCCGGGGAGTTGATGAGGGCACGGGCCACGGCGGTGCGCTGCTGCTCGCCCCCGCTCATTTCCGAGGGCTTGTGGTCGGCGCGCCGCTCCAGGTTCAACATGCCGAGCAACTCGCGGGCCCGCACCCGGGTTTCTTTTTCCGAGCGACCCGCCAGGTAAGCGGGCAGGCACACGTTTTCGAGGGCCGTGAACTCGGGCAGCAGGTTATGAAACTGGAAGATGAAGCCAATGTGCCGGTTGCGAAACTTGGCCAAGTTAGACCGGCTCAGGGAGTTGATGGACTCGCCATCGAACAGCACCTCGCCGGAGTCGGGATTATCGAGCGTGCCCAGGATGTGCAGCAGCGTACTTTTGCCCGCGCCCGAGGACCCGACGATGGACACGATTTCGGACTTTTCAATCGTCAGATCAATGCCCTTGAGGACCTCCAGGGTATTATAGCTTTTACGAACGTTAATGGCTTGCAGCAAAATCAGGGAGCAAATAGGGTGAGCCGGGGTACGGAAAACAAATCTACGTAATGTCGGCCGTTGCGGGTGCATCCGTTGGGCAGATGTAGTACTCATATTCGCTGGTAGGCTATCTTGCTTGGCCATGCCGTTACTCCCCGTTGCCATGCCTTTCCTTTCTGCCCGCCGCTGGCTGCTGCTGGCCTTGCTGCTGAGCGTAGGAATAGCCGTGTGGCAGCGCCAGGCAGCCCAAACGCCCCCTGCCCCACGACCACAACTCTCGGCAGCTACTGCGGCTGGCCCACCGCCCGCCGACGGCCGCCTACGCGGCGTGAGCTGGGTGGCTGGCGACTCGGCCTCTTCCTCCGATATGGAGCCGCTGGTACAGGCCCGGGTCACGTGGATAGCCCAGACGCCCTTCGGCTGGCAGGCCGGGGCCGCCGTGCCCGAGGTGCGCCTGCACACGGGCCGGGGCAGCCGCCACTATTGGGGTGAGAGTGATGCCGGCCTGGTACAAACGGCCAAACAAGCCCGGCAGCGCGGCATTCAAACCCTGCTCAAGCCCCACCTGTGGCTGCGCGGTGGCACGGGCTCCTGGCCCGGCGACATCAACATGACCACGGAGGCAGGCTGGCAGCAATGGTTTGCCAGCTATTCGGTGTTTATTCTCCACTACGCCCAGCTGGCCGAAGCGCATAAGATGGCCGCGCTGTGCATCGGCACCGAGCTGCAACACGCTACGGCGGGCCACGAAGCTGAGTGGCGCGCCCTCATTGCCCGGGTTCGGCAGGTGTACCACGGCCCCCTCACCTACGCGGCCAACTGGAGCGGGGAGTTTGAGCAGATTCAGTTCTGGGATGCCCTCGATTTCATCGGGATTCAAGCGTATTTCCCGCTCAGCAAAACGGCAAGCCCCGACAAAGCCGCCCTGCTGAAAGCCTGGCAGGAGCCGTTTCGCCGCATACGTGCCGTGCAGAAACGCTATAAGAAACCCGTGGTATTCACCGAAATCGGCTACAAAACCACCCCCGACGCGGCCATTGAGCCCTGGGCCTGGCCCGACCGGATGGCAGTACTGACTACGGCCGACGAGGCCACCCAGGCGGCCTGCTACGCCGCTATGTTTGAGACCTTCTGGCCCGAGAAGTGGTTCCGGGGCTTGTTCGTGTGGAAGTGGTACCCCGGCCTGGCTCCCGACCGCTCAGCCCGGCGCCACCTCGATTTTACACCCCAGCACAAGCCCGCCGAACAGATTATGACGGAGTGGTTTGGGCGGTAAATGACAAGCCTGAGGCCTATTTACCTGATCTATGACCGTTGAACAACAGCTGACTTGCGGGGTTACTTCGCCGGGCATAAGGTGGCACTACCGATAATTGCCTACTTTCGCAGCCGCAAACACCCACCCGAATCTTCCCTCAAAACGACCCTCTATGAACATCCACGAGTATCAGGGTAAAGAAATTCTCAAGCGCTACGGCGTGCGCGTGCAGGAAGGCTACACGGCCGACACGGCCGAGGAAGCCGTAGAGGCCGCCAAAAAGCTGACCGCCGAAACCGGTACCGGCTGGCACGTTATCAAAGCCCAGATTCACGCGGGTGGCCGGGGCAAAGGGGGCGGAGTGAAGCTCGCCAAAAACCTGGACCAGGTGAAAGAAATTGCCGGCAACATCATCGGCATGCAGCTGGTAACCAAGCAAACCGGTCCCGAAGGTCGCAAAGTGCACAAGGTGCTGGTAGCCCAGGATGTGTACTACCCCGGCGCGTCCGAAACCAAAGAGTTTTACATGAGCGTGCTGCTGGACCGCACCTCCGGTAAGAACGTTATTATCTATACCACCGAGGGCGGTATGGACATTGAGGAGGTAGCCGAGGCGCACCCCGAGAAAATCCACAAGGAAACCATCGACCCGCGCGTGGGCCTGCGCCCTTTCCAGGCGGCCAAAATTGCCTTCAACCTGGGCCTCACCGGCGCAGCCCAGAAGGAAATGGTGAAGTTCGTGCAGGCTCTCTACAAAGCCTACGACGAGACGGACTCCAGCATGTTCGAAATCAACCCCGTGCTGAAAACCTCGGACGATAAGATTCTCGCCGTTGACGCCAAAGTGACCCTCGACGAAAACGCCCTCTACCGTCATAAAGACTTCGTAGAGCTGCGCGACACCAACGAAGAGGACCCGCTGGAGGTAGAAGCCTCGGCCTCGAACCTGAACTACGTGAAGCTCGACGGCAACGTGGGCTGCATGGTAAATGGCGCCGGTCTGGCCATGGCCACCATGGACATCATCAAGCTCAGCGGCGGCGAGCCGGCCAACTTCCTCGATGTAGGGGGTGGAGCCAATGCTCAAACCGTAGAAGCAGGCTTCCGCATCATTCTGAAAGACCCGAATGTGAAGGCCATCCTCATCAACATCTTCGGGGGCATCGTACGCTGCGACCGGGTGGCCAATGGCGTGGTGGAAGCCTACAAGAACATCGGCGACATCAAAGTGCCAATCATCGTCCGTCTGCAGGGCACCAACGCCGAAGAAGGCGCCCGTATCATCGACGAGTCGGGCCTGAAGGTGTATTCAGCCGTGCTGCTGAAGGATGCGGCCCAGAAAGTAAAAGAAGTACTGGCCGAGCAGGGAATTTCGTAATAACTGCTCCCATCTTTTGTCAGGCAAAAGCCCTTCTGGTGAACCAGAAGGGCTTTTGTATTCTATAGAGAAATAGTATCACCCGTTTATGTGATATCATCGTATAGCACTGCCGACTACTTTTGACTCGAAAGTAGAAAATAGAGGTTAACCCAGAACGAATTGTCTTCGTTAAGGAGTTTTCACCGAGCAGTCTTATGAAAAATTTGATTTATACCATACTTTTATCTTTCTCTACTTCGGCTGTTTCTTTCCCCGCTGAAGCTCAGTTGTTTGCCTCTGCCGAAGTTGCCTCGACCCCACTGGAGTTTGAAGAGCCCCCCGACGTTACAGCCTATACCTTTCAGTACAGTACTTCCGACACGGAGTATTTGGTTCGTTTCCGGGAAATGTACGGGCTGGACGAGGCCATGGGTACTGCTTCCACTGACTTGGAGCGGGTAACTGCCCTCTCGCGCTGGGTACACAATCGGTTAGAGCACGATGGTCGGCAGGACTTGCAAACCCGGGACGCTTTTGCTATCCTGCGGGCCGCCATGCTGGGTAAATCGGTGCAATGCGTCGAGTTTGGCGCCGTACTGACCACGGCCCTGAACGCAGTAGGCATTCCGGCCCGGCCCTTATTTCTCAAAGCTTCGGATGCGGATACTCGGCCATCGGCTGCGGGCCACGCTCTCACGGAGGCCTGGCTACCAGACCAAGGCAAGTGGATTATGGTCGACAGCCAGTTTGACATCGTCCCACTGCTGAACGGGCAGCCAGTCAACGCAGTGGAACTCCAGCAGGCCCTGGCTTCCAACACGAAAGGCCTCTCCATCCTTGGTTCAGCCGACACCTCCGCTAAAAGCTACTTTAAATGGCTGCACCGCTACCTGTATTACTTTGATACAGTACTCGACAACCGCTTCGGTGTAAAAACGGCGGCTACGGGGCTGATGCTGCTACCGGAGGGCGCCCGCAAGCTGCTGGCCTTCCAGCGGCAAAAGCTGGCTGCCATGCGCTATACCCGTTCCCTGGCCACATTCTACGCACCACCGGTCCCGACCGCCTTGCCGGCTGCCAAAGCCGAATATCCTACGGCTGGTGGTGGCCAGTAGCGCCCAGGCAGTAAGCAACAATGCATAAATTCTTTGCCCGGCATAGGTTGCCTACTCCCTAGCAGTCAAAAATTTACGCGGGCTGATATTACAGCTTCGCTGAACAATCGTTGCGCGAAACGGGGGAATTCGGGATTGAAGTTGTGCACCGAGCGTTTTCTGCTTAGTTTTGCCACCCCAAACCTACCCGACCGGTCGCGTAGTACAACGGATAGTATAGGAGTCTCCGAAGCTCTTGATCCAGGTTCGATTCCTGGCGCGACCACACAGAATAAACCCCGTCAGAATCGTTCTGGCGGGGTTTTCTTTTATAAGGTGAAACAACTCGCAAAAATGAAGTGAAAAAGCGGCGTTGCTTCTACCCTACCACCACGGTATACTCCCAAACAGCAGGCGGCAGACAATATCGGCAAGCACCATACTGGCCAGCCAGAGCACGAGCTTCACCCAGCCGGACAGTGGGCGCCGGTAGAGCCGGCGGGCGGCGGGCAGGAGGCCTGGCCACGTACCGCCCGACCCGCTGCCAACAGTAGCAGTAAGACTAGCACCCCAAAAAAGAGCCGAAACGAAAAGGGCGAAAAAAGCGGGAAAGCATAGCGAAGCGCGGTAGAGCAAAATGATGAAAACGACGTAGTGGGCACGCACCCCGGCAGCAAACCGGAAAGAGCCCAGAAAGCCCAGCCCACAGCAACAAAGCGTACCTCCTCTCCTATTCCACCAGCAGCCGCTGCGCCGGTCCGCCGCTACGCACTGAGTATACGCCTGCCGCCAGCCCGGCAGGCAGTACCAAGTGTGCCGTACCCGCAGCATCGGCGGTGGCGGTGGCTACGGTGCGGCCCAGGGAATCGGAAACACGCACTGGCGCACCGGGCACCGCCCCCGTGAGCGTGACGGCTGCACGAGTAGGATTGGGAAACAGCGCCAGGCCCGCAGACGCGCTGCCGAGCGTAACTACCCGCACGGGCGAGTAGCTGAACGCGCCATCGGTATCCACCTGCCGCAGGCGGTAATACCGGTCATGAGCGAAGGCATGCAGGCGGGCGCGGGCATCGTGGTAGACATAGGTAGTAGCGCTGGTTTTGGTGCCCTGGGCAGCCTGCTCCCCGATCTTCTCAAACCGTTTCCCATCGTCGCTGCGCTCAATATCATAACGCTGGCTATTGGTTTCTGACGCCGTGCGCCAGCGCAATTGCACCGCCGCTTCCTGGGTCTGAGCCGTGAAGCTGGTCAGCTCCACCGGCAGCGTGCCGGAGCTGGCCGTAAGGTAAAACTCGGAGAAGTGGTCGGCCACGGCTACTTCGCTCACCAACCAGGGCACGCCATTGCCGACGGTACTGCCCGGGGCAGCCAGAGTGCGAAACTCGCCGCTTACTATGTCGTTATTGGCGAAGTCGCAGTCCTCGTTGGGCCCGCTGTACTGGGTGGTGGTGAGGGCAGCCAGGGTAGTCCCAAGGTCGACGGCAGCTAGGCGGGCCAATTCCGACGCCAAGGCAAAGAAGCGCACGGGCACGGTGGCCCCGACGAAGTCGTTGCCACCGCTGGCGCTGATCTTGAAGTTCCGGTCAAGGTAATAACGGCCCCGGCCGTCCTGGCGTACGGGGCCGGTCGGGCCGATTACCCGAAAGTTCACCGTGACGCTGCCCAGCGCGGCGCGGGTATCCTGCAGGGCCGCCACCACCTGACCGTTGCTGGCCAACAGGTAGTGCCACTGCCCGTCGCCGGTAGCCAGGTAGGGCAGCGTAGCGGGGCAGGTGGCGACCGAGGCATCGTACACCGTCAGAACAGTGAAAGCTGGGGTGCTGGGGCTGCTACCGCCGGGCGTACTGACGACTACCGCGCTGCTGCCACTGGCCGCCCCAGCCGGCACTACAGCCGTGAGGCTGGTGGGGGAATTATAGGTAACGCTGGCGGCAACTCCACCAATAGTAACGGTACTACCTGACATGAAGCCTGTTCCCGTGAGCGTAACAGGCAAACCTACCAGCTCGGCAGCCGGGCTAACGGCCGTAAGGGTCGGTGCCACGATTACGGTAAAGTCGGTGCTGCTGGCTGTGCCGCAGCCGTTGCCCACCATGGTGATACCCGTAGCGGTGGCCCCGGCTGGCACCACGAAGGTGAAGCCCGTGGCCGTGTTACTGCTGAGGCTGGCGAAGGCATCGGCCCCGTTCACGGTGAGCGAGGTCAGGCCGCTCAGGCCGGTGCCCGTTACAACTACCGTGGCACCCGGGGCAGCGCTGGCGGGCGTAAACGTAAGCAGGCTGATGGGGCTGTACACCAACACCGGGCTGTTGCGCTGGGTGTTGGTGCCGTCGCCCACCTGCCCCGTGCTGTTGCGGCCCCAGGCCCAGACAGCGCGGCAGCTTTGCTCGCCCACCGTGTGCGCGTCGCCGGCTGCCGCACTCCCCCACGTGGTGGCTGCTCCTACCTGTACGGGCACCCGGCTGTTGGTGGTGCTGTTGTTGCCCAGCTGGCCGGTTCCATTGAAGCCCCAGGCCCAGAGGGTGCCATCGGCCTGCACCGCCACCGTGTAACCATTACCGGCTGCCGCACTTCCCCAGTTGGTCCCTGTCCCCACCTGCACAGGCACGGCGCTGTCGGTGAGGCTGTTATTACCCAACTGACCGGAATTGTTGCGCCCCCAGGCCCAGAGCGTACCATCGGCCCGGACCGCTACCGTGTGCAGGTTGTTCGCTGCCGCGCTTACCCAGGTGGTGCCGGTGCCTACCTGCACGGGCACGGGGCTGTCGGTGGTCGTAGTATTGCCCAGCTGGCCGAAAGCATTACGACCCCAGGCCCAGAGCGTACCGTCGGCCCGGACTGCTACCGTGTGGTAGAGGCCCGCTGAGGCACTTACCCAGGTGATGCCGGTGCCTACCTGCACGGGCACGGCGCTGTCGGTAGTAGTATTATTGCCTAGCTGGCCGAAAGCATTACGGCCCCAGGCCCAGAGCGTACCGTCGGCCCGGACTGCTACCGTGTGGTTGGTGCCCGCGACCAGGGTGTTGGCTCGGGAAAAGAACACTGTTCCTACTACGACGCTCGTACCATTGACCGTCGTCACAGTTATGGGTCCGCTCCGGGCCCCGGCCGGCACCACAATGCCGCTGATGCTCGTGGCCGTTGCTGTGAAGCCGCTGCTGACGGTTTTAGGGCCGGCGCTGCCAGCGAAGGTGATGGTGGTCGTGCCCGTTAGGTTAGCGCCTGTCAGGGTCAGCACGCTGCCCGGTACGCCAATGCCCGGACTGACAGACGTGAGCACCGGCAGAGGCACCTGGTTGAGGCGCACGCTCACATTAGCGGCTCCATAGCTTGCCGTGAGTAGATCCAGGTCGTTATCGCCGTCCACGTCGGCCGCCACTATGCTGACGGGGCTGTTGCCCACACTCACGTTCGTTGTGCCGCTGAACGCACCGCTGCCGTCGTTCAGGCGCACGCTCACGCTATTGGCTTGTTGGTTGGCCGTGAGGATATCCAGGGCACCGTCACCGTTCACGTCGGCCGCCACCACACTGTAGGGCAGGTTACCCACGGTTACGTTGCTGGTACCGCCCGAGAAGTCGCCGAAGCCGTCGTTGCGGCGCACACTTACGCTGTTGGCTTGTCGGTTGGCGGTCAGCATGTCCAGGTCGCCGTCGCCGTCCACGTCGGCTGCTACCACGCTCCGAGGTAAGCTGCCCATGAGCCAATTGATGGTGCCCGAGAACGTACCAGAGCCGTTGTTGAGGCACACACTTACGTTGTTACTGCTAAAGTTCGCGGCCAGGATATCCAGGTCGCCGTCTCTATCCACGTCGGCCGCTACTACGCTGATAGGGTTGGTGCCGACGGCCACGTTGGTGGTGCCGGTAAAGTTGCCGCTACCATCGTTGAGGCGGACGCTCACCGAGTTACTGCTAAAGTTGGCCGAGAGGATGTCCAGGTTCCCGTCGCCGTTCACGTCGGCCGCCGCCACGCTGTAGGGCTGGCTACCCACGGCCACGTTGGTGGTGCCCGAGAAGTTGCCGCTGCCGTCGTTCAGGCGGACGCTCACGCTGTTGGCTTGTTGGTTGGCCGAGAGGATATCCAGGGCACCGTCGCCATTCACGTCGGCTGCTACCACGCTCAAGGGGCTGCTGCCGACGGGCACGTTGGTGGTGCCGGTGAAGTTGCTGCTACCGTCGTTGAGGCGGACGCTCACCGTATTGCCGCTGCTGCTGGCCGAGAGGATGTCCAGGTCGCCATCACCATCCACGTCAGCCGCCGCCACGCTCTCGGGGTTACTGGCCACGGCCGGGTTGGCGGTACCGCTGAAGGTACCTGGCCCCGGGCCCGCGGCCGCCGTGAACTGAAGCACCCGCGCCGTGGCCAGGCTGCCGCCCACTGCCGCCGTAGCCGTGGTACGTACCGTAGCCTGCACCGTCTCACCCGGCCGGAAAGCATACGTGGGCGCGAAGCTCAGCACTGCCCCAGTCACCGTGGTGCTGCCGCTGGCTGTCGTGCGCAGTCCCCCGCGCTGGGCGCTAAACACCCGCAGCGCCCCCATGCTGCCCGTCGTCAGGGCCTGGTTGAAGGTTATGGCGACCGGCCCGGTTGCCGTAGCGGCCCGGGCGTTGGCCACCGGGCTGGTGCTGCTGATGAGCAACGGCGGCACCACCGTAAAGCTGCCGGAGCTGGCCACGCTCGTGCCTCCGGCCGTCGTCACGGTCAAGGGCCCCGTTACGGCCCCGGCTGGCACCACTACGCCGGTAAGGCTCGTAGCAGATGCCACGGTGAAGCCCGTGGTCACCACGTTGCCGCTCGTACCGCTGAAGGTAATAGCCGTCGTCCCCAACAGGTTGGTACCCGTAATGCTAATGGTCGTACCCGTTGCTCCGGCCGTAGGCGTGAAACTGGTGATGGTAGGCGCCCCCTGATTGAGCAGGGTGCTCAGATAGCTGTTGTTGGCGTTGGTGTTGATGATGTCGAGGTCCCCGTCGGCGTCGAGGTCGCCCAGGGCCAGACTGTTGGGGCGGGAGCCGCCCACGGCCGGCGTGGGGTTGGTAGTGGGCGCCGTGAAGATGCCGGCGCCGTCGTTGAGCAGCAACGTCACGATGCCGGTGGGCACGTAGTTCGTCACGGCAATGTCGAGGTCCCCGTCGGCGTCCACGTCGCCCAGCGCTACGCTGTACGGAGTGCTGCCCACGCTCGGGTCGGAGCCGCCACTGAAGATGCCGCTGCCATTATTCAGACGAATGCTGACGGTGCCGCTGAGCACGTTCACCGTCACCAAGTCCAGGGTCCCATCACCGTTCACGTCGCCCAGGGCCACCCCGTTGGCGCCGGAGCCCACAGCCGTATTAGCGCCGTTGGTAAATACGCCGCTGCCGTTGTTGAGGCGCAAGCTCACGTTGCTGGCGTAGTTGGCCGCCACGAAGTCCAGGTCGCCGTCGCTGTCTACGTCGCCGATGGCTACGGCCACCGGGGCGGACCCGGCCAGGACGTCGGTAGTCCCACCGAAAGTACCGCTGGCATTATTGAAGCGCACGCTCACCATGCCGCCGTTGCCGTTGGCGCAGAGCAGGTCGAGGTCCCCGTCGCCGTCAAGGTCGCCCAGAGCCAGACCGAAGGGGTTGGTACCCATGGTGATGGTACCCGTACCGGTGAACCTGCCTGCGCCGTCGTTAAAGCGCACACTGGCCGAATTGCCGCTGTAGTTGGCGCTTACGAAATCCAGGTCACCATCGCCGTCGAGGTCGCCCAAGGCTACGCCGCGCGGGTTGTTGCCCACGGGCACGTTGGCGTTGAGGGCGGGCGGCGCAAAGGTACCCGAGCCGTTGTTGAGGCGGACGCTGACGGTATGCTCCCCGACAATGTTGAGGCTGTTGTTGTTGGCCGTCACGTAGTCCAGGTCGCCATCACCGTCCACGTCGCCGATGGCCACGCTGCTGGGGTTGATGCCCGCATCGGCGGCTGGGGCGCTGGGCAAGCGGGCAAAATTGCCCCGGCCTGTGCCGCCGACGGCCGTTGTAAACTGGTGTACGTGGGGCGTGCCCAGCGTTGGACCGGCGGAGCTACCGGCGCCGGTGGTGGTCGTCACGAAAACCGTTTCCCCGGGCTGGAAGTCCGTAGTGGGGTTAAGGGTAATGGTGCTGCCGCTTACCGTAGCCGTTCCCCGGGTGCCACCAAACATTAGGCCGCCCCGCTGCGGGCTGAATACGCGCACGGCCTGCTGGGTAGCGGTGGTGTTAGCCATAGGCTGGCTGAAGGTTACGGCCACGTTGCTGGCGGCCGGTGCGTTGCGCAGGTTGCGCGTGGGGCTCAGCCCCGTGATGTTGGGCTGGACCGTGAAACTGGTGCTGCTGGTGCCCATACCCCCCGGTGTAGTCACCCTAAGGAGGCCCGTACTGCTACCTACACCCACCGTGAAGGTCAGGCTTGTGGCTGTGGGCACGCCTACGAGGGTGCCAGCCGTGCCATTTACCGTTATGGCCGTGGCCCCTGCCAGGTTGGTGCCCGTCACGGTCACACTCGTGCCCACTGGTCCGCTGGTGGGTGTGAAGCCCGTAATAGTGGGTTGCGCCCACCCCATTAGCGGCAGGCTCAGCAGCAGAATTCCAATCCAGTACCGGCCCAGGCCCCGCGCCCCCCGCCCGGAGCGAATTGCAGGCCGTAAGCGGGTCTTTATAGATGAAATAAGAAGTCGAAGAGCGGCGGCAAGCGGGTACGTTTGTTTCATCAGGCTGAAAAGAAAGAAGCGGGCAGCCTACCGTTCCCAACAACACGGGAGGGGCCGGACAGCCTGGTCAGTAGTGGGCAAAGCTCCCTGTTTCCCGCAGCCGTCACAATTCCGACACTACCCTCATTTGGGGGTACCCACTTCGCGCGGCGGAGCAAAAAAAGGCAGGGCGTAGCGGCTGCTCACCGGCCGTGAGTGGTACTGCGCCTTGCCCCTAACGGTCCGCCAAAACCAACTTATCGTTTGATCTGTCCGCACAAAACGGTTTATTCCAAAACACTGTCCCCCGTTGCGGGTAGTATGAAAGCGTCGAGCTTAGGAAATCTTTTTGCACGTTCATGCTCCCACTTGCCCTTGCCATTATTGAAGATGACCCCGAGGTACGCTTCCTGCTCAGTCATTACCTCGACCAGCAGCCGGGCATGCGCTGCGTACTGGTGTGCGAGTCGTCCGAAGACTTTCTGGCCGAGCTAAGCAATTCGCTCCCCCCCGATGTGGTGCTGCTCGACCTGGGTTTGCCGGGCCTGAGCGGGTTGGATACGCTGCCGCTCATTAAGGAGCGCCTGCCCCAGGCCGAGGTCATCGTGCAAACGATGTTCGACGACCTCGACCGCATTTACCTGGCGCTGAGCCGGGGGGCCAGCGGCTATTTGCTCAAAAACCTGCCCTTGGCTGAGGTGCAACAGGCCATTCGGGACGTAGCAGCCGGGGGAGGCACGTTTAGCCCGGCCGTGGCCCGCCGGGTGCTCAACCACTTCAAGCCGGTGGCGGCTACCCATCCCAACAGCCTTTCTGCCCGCGAGCAGCAGGTGCTCGAAGCCATAGTCGATGGCCTGGCCGATAAGGAAATTGCGCAGCGCCTGGAGCTTCGCCCCGAAACCGTGCGCAGCTACGTCAAAACGGTATACCGCAAGCTGCACGTTAGCGGCCGGATCGAGCTGCTGAGCCGGGCGGCCCGTGGCCTGCTCTAACAACGGTCTTTACGCTATTGGCAGCCGCACACCTACGTAGTAACCGGGCTGGCCATCGGGGCGCGGCCCCGTTCGCAAATCGGCCCCGATGGCCTGTGCCCGCTGCCGCATATTGCGCAGGCCCATACCCACTGAGCAGCGGGGCCCGGCGATATGGGGCTGGCCATCGTCGCACACTTCCAACAGCAACTCCTTTCGCTCACGGCGCAGCAGCACCCTGATGCCGGTGGCCGCTCGGGCGTGCCGGGCGGTGTTGGTCACGGCCTCCTTAAAAAGCAGGTACACGTGCTGCCGTACCAGGGTGGGCAAGGCCTGGCCCTTATTCGCCCCCTGGCAATCAAACGTGGCCGTGAGGCCAGCGGCGGCGGCTGTTTGGTCGAGATGGTCGCGCATACGGTCAACCAGGGCACCCATCGAGTCGGTTCGCGAATCAATACCCCAGACCACATCGCGCATGGTTTGCACGGCGGCCCGACTATTATAGAGCAGACGGTCAAAGGTCGTGCGGGAGTCGGGGTATGGGCCAGTAGCGGAGGCCGCCGAGGGCAGGTGCTGATCACGCAGCACCTCGGCCAGCATGGTGACGCGGGTGAGCAAGGCCCCCACTTCGTCGTGGAGGTTGGCCGCCAGCTCGGCGCGCCGGTGGGCGTCGCGCAGCGCCCGGCGCAAGCGCAGCCAGTAGGTGCCATAGCCCAGGGCCAGCAGCAGTCCGGCCAGCAGGAGCCATACCAGCGGCTGCTGCTGCCAGCTGGCCGCCACGTGCAGGGGCAGGTACAGGTGGTTGAGGGCAGGCTGGCCCGGCGCCGTTTCGGCCCGCACTTCCAGGGTATAGTCGCCGGGGGCCAGCCCCCGCAGCACTAGCCGCCGGGGGGTGTTGAGCCAGGCGGTGCGCCGCCGGCTATCGGCCTCAAGCAGACGGTAACTATAGCGGGCCTGATCAGGGGCAAAAAAATTAGTCAGCGCCAGGCGCAGCTCTACGAAAGCGTTAGGCCCCGCGGCCAGTTGCAGGGACAGCACCAGGCCGGCGGGCAGGGGCCGGACGCTTACGGAAGCGCCGGCGGGCAAACCCAGCTCGGTAAGCAGCAGCCGCGGCTTTCGTTTCAGACTCGCCGTCATCAAGCCAGGCTGCCACTGGAAGACCCCTCCCGTGCCGCCAAACCATAGGGCGCCGTCCGGCTCAGCCAGGCCGGAGTAGCGGTTTAGCTCCGTGTCATGCAGGCCTTCGGATTCGCCAAAAACCGCCAAGTGTTCCGTGCCCGGGGTGTAGCGCACCAGGCCGGCGTAGGTGCCCAGCCACAGGTTACCCCGCCCATCGGGCAGCACCGAGGCCAGGCTATGGCTGGGCAGGCCCTCGTTCACACTCACCTGACGCACCAAGCCAGCCTGGGCATCAACCAGCAGCAGGCCCTGGTCGCGGGTGCCCACCCAAGCCTGGCCGGGCCCGGCCGAGCGCACCGCGGTAAGGGCATCGGTGGGCAGACGGCGCCCGGGGCTCGCGGCCACGGCAAACACGCGTAGGTGCCCCGGCTGGTTGGGTGGCAACCAGAACAAGCCGCCGTTGGTGGCTACCCACAGCGCGTGGTCGCGGGGGTCTTCGGCCAGGCCCACGATGTCGAGCTTGTGCAGGGGCCAGTCGGGGCGGTTATTTTGGTAACGGCGAAGCGCGCGCCGGTCGGGGCTGAGCAGGAACAAGCCGGTGTGGCCGCCGGCCCAGAGGCGCCCGCCGTGGTCGGCCAGCAGAGTGTAGGCCCGGGTGGGGCCGTTGGTGAGACGGCTCCACTGGTTTACCGGACCACCGGCCAGGTTGCTCACCAGCCCCGTCTTGAGGTCAAGCCGGGCCACACCCCATAGCTCATCGGCCACCACAGCCGTGCGGGAGGAAGGGTCACAGTGTATGGCATCGAAGACGGCCGCGTATGTCCGCGGCTGGGGTGGCAGGCGCAGCCACAGCGGGAAGGGCCGCAGCCGGGCAGTCGGCGAATCGGCCGCCTGGGTGAAAGCGCCGCCGTAGGTGGAGACCAGCAGGCGGCCATCGGGCAGGCGGGCAATTAAACGGGTGCTGCTCAGCGGCTGACCACCGGCGCGGGCCAGGGGCTGTACCAGGGCCTGCGCCTGGCGGTAGCGGTAGCAGCCGCGCCAGGTGCGGGCAAAGCTCCACCAGTTGCCATAGGCGTCGCGGTCGAGGCTATAATTGCGGGTATTGTTATCATCGGGGCTCAGGGCTGCGGGGGTCACCCGCAGGCGCGGGCGGGGGCCACGCACGCCACTTACGTGCACCCACTGCCCCTGCGCCAGCACGTCAAGGGTGCTGTCGGTCACGTAGGGCCGGTCGCTGCCTTCGGGCAACGCCCGGGGCCAGCGGCACACGGGGCGCAGAGCACCGGCCGAGTCCAGCGCGTAGAGGGCCCGATGGCTGTAGAAGCGCTGGGGCCGGGTACCCGCCACTGGCAGCAGCAGCTCAGGTGCCTGCAGGCGTTGGCATACCGCGCCTCGGGCATCGAGGTGATAGAGCGTGGCCTGATCGTTGGCCAGCCAAGCGCCGGAGCCGCCGGTTTCGAGGGTGAAGTAAAAGTCGGTATCGGCCACCCGGCTGACGGGAAACAGCGGGTGCAGCGGGGCAGCGGCGGCCAGCACGGCCACAGCTCCGGCACCGTAGCCCACCCAGAGGCGGTCGGTGCGCGGGTCGTGCTGCAGGGCTTTCACCCGGGGGCGCTCATCCAAAGCCAGGGGCAGCGGCACGGGCATCAATTGCCCGCTGCGCGCGTCAAACCGAAACAGCCCCGACTCCGAGCCCAGCCACAGGCGCCCTTTCCGGTCGAGGGCCAGCACCGTCACCAGTTCCACCCGCAGGCGCGGCCCCTGGCGCACCAGGCTTTGCAGGGATACCAAGCCGTAGCCATCGTAGCGATATACGCCTTCGTCGGTGGCTACCCAGCGCAGGCCCGTCGGGTCGGTCACCATTTGCTGAATCAGCAAGGGGCTAAGCACTGGGTCGCGCTGCCAGTCGGGGCTGCCCGCCCGCACCGCTGGGGTCGCGGCGAACAGCAACAGGCCCCAGAGCCAGACCATCGGTGCCCAATAGCGCTTGACAGGCCAAGCCGACTGAGTCGTCATATGGAGACTGGTGAATATTATAAAATTTTAATACTAAGGTATTATACCCAGCTGAAAAGCGGCCATTACCTGGATAAAAAAGCTCATCAGCAGGCCCTTGTTTGGCGCCATGGCTTTTTGTCTGAATGGTTGTGGCCGGTACTGCCGGCAGAAACCGCCAGCAGTACCGGCCACGGAGCTGGCGGCCGGATTAACTCTTTCGGCCGGCTGCGGGTTTAGCAGTAGCTGACGGCTTTCTGCTTCTTGCCCCGGAAGAAACAGGACGTCGCGCGCACAGGAGAACGATGCGCTCTGTTACCTTTTTCAGAAATAGTCTAAATAATTTTATCAACTGTTTGTAATGATTCCAAATAGCAGACTACTTTTGTGCTCCTATTCACCCAATCCTCTTTCCAATGACTTTCAGATTTGCTGCTGTTGCCCTCCTGGCCCTGAGTTTCGGTTTTACGTCCTGTGATAAGGATGATAGCGAGACGGCCCCGGCCCTGCGCGCCAAGATGGACACCAGCACACTGACGGCCTCTTCTAAGTATACGGAGTCATTTAAGGACGCCAGCGGCCAGTCGACGGTGGACCTGACGGCCGCCAACCAGCGCCTGGACATGTTTACGGAGTTTAATACGTACATGGCACAGGTAGCCGTAGCAGCACCGGCGGTACCCGCTACCCTGGACGAGGCCAAGCTGCGCGGCCTGTATGCCAACACCGGCGGCTATTTTACCACCGCCGAGCTGAATACCTCGGGTCTGTCTTTGCGCGGCAGCACGGCAGCCTCCTTCCCCGCTACAAACGCCGAAGCTGCCCGCACTTACATTGAGCAAAGCATCAGCCAGCTGGCTACGGCCAGCCAGTCGGTAAACAACGTGGCTACTCCCGGCAACGCCGGCCGCCTGGGCCGCTACCTCGTGGATGCCAATGGGTACGAAGTCAACCAGGTTATCCAGAAAGCCCTGATTGGGGCGGTACTGCTCGACCAGATCAACAACCTGTTGCTGACGGACAACGCCCTGAAGGCTGATAACAGCAAAGTGGTAGCCGGCAAAACCTACTCGGAGCTGGAGCACAACTGGGACTTGGCCTACGGCTTCCTAACGAAAAACGCCATTATGACCACGGACATTGCCGCCACTCCGCGGGAACGTTTCCTGGCTGGCTACCTGAATGAAAAGAACGGCCAGGCCTCGCCCGCCGTGTACATGGCTTTCCTGAAAGGGCGCGCCGCAATTGTAAACAACGACGCAGCCGGCGTGAAAGCCCAGGCCGAGATTATTCGCACGGAGCTGGAGAAAACTATTGCCCTGGCTGCGGTGTCTTACCTGAACAATTGGAAGGCTGCTTCGGCGCTGGATGTGAAGGCGCATGCCCTGGGCGAAGGCCTCGGCTTTATTTACTCCCTGCGGTTCTGCACCAAGTACGGCGCCGACGCGGCCTTCTCCGACAACCTGCTCGCCGGGCTCATGTCGGGCAGCCAGGGTGCCTGGAGCCTGACCAACGCCCAGGCCGACGCGGCCGTCAACGCCATCAAAGCCAAGTTCAATATTCAGTAACTTTCGGCCCTGCTATGCCAGGAACGCAAGGTCAGGAAGTAAGACAACTTTTACTTCCTGACCTTGGCCGGAAAAAAGCCTTGTCAATGAAAAAGTCCGTTTTGTTTGCTTTTGCGCTTCTGCTTGGCGCGCTCGGTATGATCAGCTGCGAGAAGAACGCGGGTACTGATACGCCCGGGCCCGATGCCGCCGTAGACCGCCGGGCCCTGCTCACGTACTGGGCCGACAGCCTGATGAAGCCGGGCTACCAGCGCTTAAACGACAAGCTGGTGGTGCTGAAAGCCAAAACAACGGCCTTTACGGCGGCGCCTTCCCAAGCTACCCTGCAGGAAGCGCGCGACGCCTGGCAGCTGGCGTATGTGGAGTGGCAGAAAGTAGAAATGTTTGAGGTGGGCCCGGCCGAGCAAGCAAGCCTGCGCAACCACTTCAACATTTACCCGGCCGATGTAACCGGTATCAACAACAATATCAGCACGGGCAGCTACAACTTCGAGCTGTCTACGGCTATTCCCCAGCAGGGCTTCCCAGCCTTGGATTACCTGCTCAACGGCTCGGCGGCCGACGACGCGGCCATTGCCCAGCTGTTTGCCACCTCCGCTAACCACCGCCGCTACCTTACCGATGTGGTAACCGAGATGGAGCAGACCTTCGGCACTGTGTACACCCAGTGGAACGGCTCTTACCGCGACACCTTCATCGCCAACACCGGCACCGATGCCAGCTCCTCGCTTTCGCGGGTTATCAATGCTTACTCCCAGTACTTTGAGCGCTACCTGCGCGCCGGCAAAGTGGGCATCCCGGCTGGTGTGATGACGGGCACTCCCCTACCCGCCAAGATGGAAGCGTACTACTTCCGCGGGGGCCTGCCCCTGCAGCTGGCCCTCACGGCCCACACGGCGGTGCAGAAATTCTTCAATGGCCGCGCCGGGCAGCCCTCCCTGAAAAGCTACCTGGATGCCCTGGGCGCCAAAGACAGCCGCACGGGTCAGGCACTGAGCAGCCTGATCAGCACCCAGTTTGATGCTTCATACCAGCAGCTGTACTCCCTGAGCCCCGACCTGTACACGGCCCTCACGGCCCGGAATGCCGACGCCGTGGCTTCCTACAACGAGATGCAGAAAGCCGTGCGCATGATCAAGGTGGATATGACCTCGGCCCTGGGCATCACGGTAACGTACGTCGACAACGACGGCGACTAATGCCCGCACGACGGCTGCCGTACTCCCTGCACGCGCTTACCCCAGCGGCTCCGCTGGCTACGTTCCGGTTGGCTTTTGGCCTGCTGGTACTGGCCAGCGTTGTGCGTTTCTGGGCCAAGGGCTGGATAGCCGAGCTGTATCTGCAGCCGAAGTTCTTCTTCAGCTACTACGGCTTTGAGTGGATAAAGCCCCTGGGACCCTACACCTATGGGCTGTTTGCGGTGTGCGGCGTGTGCGCCCTGCTGGTGGCCCTAGGTTACTGGTACCGCACAGCGGCGGCGGGGTTGTTTCTGAGCTTCACCTACATCGAGCTCATGGATAAAAGCACTTACCTCAACCACTACTACTTCGTGAGCTTGGTGGCCCTGCTGCTAGTAGTGCTGCCAGTCGGTCGCTACTTCTCCCTCGACGCGCACCGGCACCCCAGCCGCTGGCGCAATCAGGTGCCCCGCTGGACGGTGGATGCCCTGCGCCTGCTCATGGGCATCGTGTATGTGTACGCCGGGTTGGCCAAGCTCAATTCCGACTGGCTGATACACGCTATGCCCTTGCGCATTTGGCTGCCGGCCAAAAACGACCTACCCCTTATCGGGCCGCTGCTTGGGCAAGTCTGGGTGGCCTACGCTTTTAGCTGGTTCGGCGCCTTCTACGACCTCACAGTGCCCTTCTTCCTGCTCTGGCGCCGTACCCGGGCCTGGGCCTACGCCACCGTGGTGGTGTTTCACGTGCTCACGGCGGTGCTGTTCCCTATTGGCATGTTTCCCTACGTGATGATGGTGGCCGCGCTGATTTTCTTTCCCGCTGAGTGGCACGAGCGGGTGCTGCAGCAGCTGCGCCGCCTGTTCGGCCAGGCTCCGTCCTTCCCCCGCCCTGCGGCCCCGCTGGTTTACCGGCCGGCCGTGCGCCGCCTGCTGCTCCTGGGCCTAGGCGCATTTTTCCTGGTGCAGCTGCTGGTGCCTTTCCGCTACCTGCTCTACCCCCACGAGCTGTTCTGGACCGAGGAGGGCTACCGGTTTTCCTGGCGGGTAATGCTCATGGAGAAGATGGGACAGGTGCAGTTTAAAGTAGTCGACGGCCAAACCAAACAAGCCCGGCTCGTGAACAACTACGAGCACCTGAGCGTGCTCCAGGAAAAGATGATGAGCACCCAGCCCGATATGCTGGTGCAGTTTGCCCACTACCTGCACGACTACTACGCCCGCCAAGGCATGCATGCCCCGCAGGTATATGCCGATGCCTACGTGAGCCTGAACGGCCGGCTGGGCAAGGCGTTTATTGACCCCACCGTGGACCTGGCCCGCATCCGCGACGACTGGCGGCCTAAGTCCTGGATTTTACCCTTCGATGATGAGATTACCGGTTTATAGCGCGGCGCTGGCCGTATGCGTGCTCACGGCCAGCGCCGCCGTGGCGCAGCAGGCTACCCTGCAGGGGCGCGTGCGCGAGGCCACTACCAACCGCCCCGTGGCGGGGTGCGAGGTGTACGTGCGCGGCTCCCGCCAGATTGCCCGCACCGACAGCGCCGGCCTGTTTACCCTTTCCCGGCTGGCGCCTGGCCGCCAGCAGCTGCAGCTTTCCTCCATCGACCACGAAGCGCTGCGCACTCAGGTAGAGCTGCCCGCCAGCGGCGGCACATTTGAATTTGAGCTGGTGCGCCGGGAGCGGCAGCTTGGGGAGGTGGTGGTAGCCGCCCCCCAGGCCCGCTTCGGGCAAACGCGCCTGCGTGAGGTGGAAGGCACGGCCATCTTCGCGGCCAAAAAAACGGAGGTGATTGTGCCCGACAACCTGGTGGCCAACCTGGCCACCAACAACGCCCGCCAGGTGTACGCCCGGGTGGCCGGCCTCAACATCTGGGAAAGCGACCAGGGCGGCCTGCAGCTCAGCATCGGCGGGCGCGGCCTCGACCCCAACCGCACAGCCAACTTCAACGTGCGCCAGAATGGCTACGACATATCCGCCGACGCCCTGGGCTACCCCGAAAGCTACTACACGCCTCCCATCGAAGCCATTAAGCGCATTCAGCTGGTGCGCGGGGCGGCTTCCTTGCAGTACGGCACCCAGTTTGGCGGTTTGCTGAACTTCGAGCTGCGCAAGCCCGAGCCCGACAAAACCATCAGCGTGGTCTCCCGGCAGACGGTGGGCTCCTACGGCTTCTTCAACTCCTTCAACAGCGTGAGCGGCACGGTGAAGAAGCTGAGCTACTATGCCTTCGCCCAATATAAGCGCGGGGACGGGTGGCGCCCCAATTCCCATTTCGACAGCAAAACCGCCTACGCCGACGTGCGCTACCAGCTTACGGAAAACCTGAAGCTGGGCGCCCAGTTCACGCACATGAACTACCTGGCCCAGCAGCCCGGGGGCCTCAGCGACCGGCAGTTCGCGCGCGACGCCCGCCAGAGTAACCGGGCGCGCAACTGGTTTGACGTGGACTGGAACCTCTTCAACCTCTCCGCCGACTGGAAACTGAGTTCCCGGGCCAACATCAACCTGACCACGTTTGGGCTACTAGCTTCGCGCAAATCCCTGGGCTACCGCCCCAACTTTGTGGAGCGCGCCGATGACGAGGCGCAACTGCGCGACCTAATTACGGGGCAGTTTCGCAACGTGGGCCTGGAAGCCCGCTACCTGAACCGTTATACCCTCAGCGAAGCCAACAGCGGAGTGCTGCTGGTGGGCACGCGCCTGTACCGGGGCTACAACCACAGCGTGCAGGGCTTCGGGCCGGCCGGCCGCGGGGCCGATTTCCGCTTTGTGCGCCCCGAGGAAGGCCAGAGCAGCCAATCGGCCTATTCCGACTACCGCTTCCCCAACTACAACGCGGCGGTGTTTGCCGAAAACATCTTCTACTTCGGGCCGAAGTTTTCCCTTACGCCGGGCCTGCGCTACGAGTACATCCGCACCCAGGCCGAGGGCAGCTACGGCAGCGTGGAGCGCGACCTGGCCGGCAACATCATCGCCAACAACACCTTCCGGGAGCAGCGCACCAGCCCCCGCTCCCTGTTGATTGGGGGGCTGGGCGCGAGCTACAAAGCCGTGGAGGAGCGCGAGCTGTACGCCAACGTGTCGCAGAACTACCGCTCCATCACCTTCAGCGACATGCAGATTGCCAACAACTCCCTGGTCATCGACCCCAACCTGCGCGACGAGCGGGGCTACTCCGCCGACCTGGGTTTGCGCGGGGAGCAGGGCCAGTGGCTCACCTACGACCTGAGCCTGTTTGCCCTGCGCTACAACAACCGCATCGGGGAAGTGCAGACCTTCGATGCCAACGACCGCACCCTGCGCTTTCGCGGCAACATCGGCCGGGCCCTCATTCTGGGCGTAGAGTCCTACGCCGAGGCCGACGTGCTGCGGGTGCTGCGCCCCACCGCCGAGCCGGGGCCCTGGCGCTGGTCGGTTTTCGGGAATGCGGCCCTGATCCGCAGCCGCTACACAGCCAGCCAGAACGCGCAGGTGGTGGGCAAGCAGGTAGAGTTTGTGCCCCAGGTAAACCTGAAAACCGGCATGCAGGGCGGCTACGGACCATTCAAGGCCTCGCTGCAGTTCACGTACCTGGCCGATCAGTTCTCGGAAGCCACCAACGCCCCCAACAGCCCCCAGGACTCGCAGCCGGATGCCAACTCGGCCGTGGTGGGCTTGATTCCGGCCTACCACATCTGGGACGCCTCTGTGTCGTGGGAGCGGAAATGGCTAAAGCTGGAAGGCAGCGTGAACAACCTGGGCAATGCCATTTACTTTACCCGCCGCGC
Organism: Hymenobacter lutimineralis; assembly: GCF_008271285.1. NCBI lineage: Bacteria > Pseudomonadati > Bacteroidota > Cytophagia > Cytophagales > Hymenobacteraceae > Hymenobacter > Hymenobacter lutimineralis. The sequence continues at coordinate 116,229 of NZ_VTHL01000006.1, forward strand.
CACGGGCTACCCGGGCCCCGGCATCCTGCCCGCCGACCCGCGCAGCTTCTTCTTGACAGCCGCCGTGAAGTGGTAGCTTTTCTTGGCAGCTGATTGGCACCAACCTTCAAAAAGAAAGCCCCTTGCTACGCGCAAGGGGCTTTCTTTTTACCAAATAACCTTAAGGCTGCGACTAGCGCTGCACCAGCGTGAGCTGCTGCACCGAAGCGCCTTGCTGCACACGCAGCACGTACAGGCCGGCGGGTGCCGAGGTACGCACGGGCAGCGTGTTCGGGCCGCGGCGCAGCTCCACGGCTTCGCTGTACACCGAGCGGCCGAGCATATCACACAGGCTGATGCGGGCCGGGCCGTTGGCGAGGCCCTGCACTTCTACCCGCAACTGCTGCGAGAACGGGTTGGGCGAAGCCGTCAGGCTGAACGCCGGGCCGGCCGCACGCTTGTTGCCGGTGGTTGCGTCCATGCGCTCTATCAGCCAGCGCTGGGCGTCGTTGCCGTTGTCATCCCACAGCTGCACGTCGGCGCCGGGGTCGGGGCTGTTGCCGGCTACCTCCAGGCACTGATTGGTGCCTTTCAGCGTCACTTTGTAGTAGCCTTCGCCCATGTCCTGCAGCGTCCAGCGCTGGTAATCGGCGTCGGTGCTGTTGTTTTGCTCGATGCGGGTGCCGTGCTCGGTGGCACCACCCACGGGCTGCACGAACTGGTCGGTGTTCAGGTGCATCAGTTTGTAGCTGCCGTCGGTCTGGAGCGTCACCACGAAGCGCTGGGCATCGTTGCCGTTGTCGAGCCACTGGTGAATGCGGGTGCCGGGCGTTGCTAGGTTGTTGTCGACATCGAGACATACGGCCGGCGTCACGCCTTTGTGCGTGAACTTGTATACTCCGCCCGAGACAATACCGGGCGTTTGGGCCCACAGCGCCGGCGCGGTGAGCAGGACCAGCAGCAGGGCTGCTATCAGATTGGGCAGGCGTAAAGTGTTTTTCATGGGGAGTTGGATTAGGTGAAAAAGGAATAAGTTGATACCAAACGAAAGCGCAACGAACAGGAATGGCCTGTGAAGGCAACGCCCCCCACAGGCACCTACCCTACCAAAACTTGACGTACAGAGCCGTAATCAGCAGCAGCGTAATCACAATCAGCGTCAGCGTCTGGGGGCTAACCTTGAACATGCCCGGCTCCAAGTGCAGGGCTTTGGGGTTGATGTGGGGCCCGGCCAGGCTCACCAGCACCATCAGCACCACGGTGAAGAAGAACGACCAGCCCATGCAGATCAGGAAGGGAATTTCGTAGACACCCTGGGCATTGGGGAAGGCCGTGTACAGCACATTATCATGGCCCAGCACGCTCGGGGCGAAGTTGTTGAAGAACACCGAGAGCAGGAAGCCCGCCAGCATCCCGGCCACGGCTGCCGTACCCGTGGTGCGCTTCCAGAACATGCCCAGCAGGAACACCGCCACGATGCCCGGGGAGATAAAGCCCGTGTACTTCTGGATGAAGATGAAACCACCCTCGCCCCCAATGCCCAGCACGTCTTCCCAAGTGAGCAGCACAGCCAGCAGCATGGCTACCAGAATGGTGAGGCGGCCCACCCACACCTGCTTCTGCTCGGTGGCTTCCTTGTGCAGGTAGCGCTTGTAGATGTCGAGGGTGAAGATGGTGGAAATGGAGTTCACCTTGCCCGCCAAGGAGGCCACAATTGCCGCCGTCAGTGCCGCCAAGGACAAGCCCTTGAGGCCATTGGGCAGGAAATTGAGAATGGCCGAGTAGGCGTTGTCAGGGTTAAAGGAGCCGCCGGGGGCCATTTCGGCCTGCAGGCTACCGTTCTTGTGCAGCACGTAGGCGGCAATGCCGGGCAGCATCACAATCACGGGCATGATGATCTTGATCAGCCCGGCGAACAGGATGCCGGTGCGGGCTGTGTGCAGGTTGGCGCCCAGGGCCCGCTGGGTAATGTACTGGTTGCAGCCCCAGTAGTTGAGGTTGGCCACCCACTGCCCGGCCGCGTACATAGCCAGCCCCGGCAGCGCCAGGTACTTGCCGATGTAGGCCTGCGAAGCATTGGGGCCGGGTTTCTCAAAGACCATGTGAAAATGGTCGTCGGCGTCGCGCATCATGGCCTGAAAACCGGCGAAAATGTTGTGGCCGAGGCCGAATTTCTCGCTCACCAGCGTCAGGGCAATGTAGGACGTGGCCAGGCCACCCACAATGAGCACCGTGACTTGCACCACGTCGGTGTAGCCCACTACCTTCATGCCGCCCAGCGTGAGCACCAGGGCAAATACCGCCAGGCCAATAAGCACCAGGTGAAAATGCTCCCCGCCAGTCAGGTTATTGATAGCTAGGGCACCGAGGTAGAGAATGGCCGTGAGGTTGACGAGCACATACAGGAACAGCCAGAAAATGCTCATGATCAGGCTGAGCGTGGAGTTATAGCGCTGCTCCAGAAACTGCGGCATGGTGTAAATCTTCTGCCGGAGGTAGATCGGCATGAAGAACACGGCCACGAAAATCAGGACAATGGCCGCCACCCACTCGTAGGCCGCAATGGCTACCCCCAGCGAAAAGCCGGAGCCCGACATGCCGATGAACTGCTCAGCCGAGATGTTAGAGGCAATCATGGAGGCCCCAATGGCCCACCACGTCAGGGAGCCTTCGGCCAGGAAGTAGTCCTGCGTGGTTACCTGGGCTTGCTGCTTGCTGCGGTACACATAGTATCCGTAAGCCGAAACGCCTACCAGATACAGCAGAAACACGCTTAGATCCAGGGTATTAAATCCATTTCCCATCGGTACAAAAAACCAGGCGTCGTAAGGAGAAGAGAAAAGGGCGGGCTACTTGCGCACGCTAAACCGGTATTCGGTGGTGGAGCGGAATGTCTCGCCGGGCTTGAGCTCCGTGCTGGGGAAATTGGGGCGGTTGGGCGAATCGGGGAAGTGCTGGGTTTCTAGGCAGAGGCCGGCGTACTGGTTGTAGGTCACGCCCTCCTTGCCTTTGAGGTTGCCCTTCAGGAAGTTGGAGGAATAGAACTGCACGCCCGGCTGGTCGGTGAATACCTGCATGGTGCGGCCCGTGGTGGGCTCGTACACCGTGGCGGCCTGCTCAATGCTGCTGCGCTGGGCGTCAGCCAGCACCCAGTTGTGGTCGTAGCCACCGGGGGCCGCGCCCGGCACCTGCTTTATTCTTTCCCCGATGCGGTGGGGCTGGCGGAAATCCATGGGTGTGCCCTGCACCGACTGCAGCACCCCGGTTGGAATAAGGGTGTTGTCGACGGGCGTAAACCGGTCGGCGTTCAGCGTCAGCTCATGGTCCAGGATTCCCTGCTTGGAAGCCAGATTGAGGTTGAAGTAGCTGTGGTTGGTGAGGTTAAGCACCGTCGGCTTATCGGTGGTGGCGGTGTAGTCCAGGCGCAGGGCATCGTCGGCCGTGAGCGTGTACACCACCTTCACGTTGAGCGTGCCGGGGTAGCCTTCCTCCCCATCCTTGCTTTGATACGTCAGCGTCAGCGTCTGCCCATCGGCCGAGGTGCCCGGAGTAGCCTGCCACAGCTTTTTGTCGAAGCCTTCTTTGCCGCCGTGCAGGGTGTTGGGCGCGTTGTTGGTGGGAATAGTGTACGGCTTGCCTTCCAGGGTGAACTTGCCCTTGGCAATACGGTTACCATAGCGCCCAATCAAGGCTCCGAAGTAAGGCCCCTCCTGCTTATAAACGGGAGCCAGATAGCCATCCAGGCTGTCGAAGCCCAGGACTACGTCGCCGAGCTTGCCGTTTTTGTCGGGAACCAGCAAGCTGGTGAGCGTGCCGCCGTAGTTGGTGATGGTGGCCTTCAGGCCGTGGGCATTGGTAAGGGTGTAGAGCTGCACCTGGGTGCCATCGGCCATCTGGCCGAAGACGCTGGAAGTGGGCATGGTACGGGAGGCTGACTGGGTAGTATCGGCAGCGGCAGCGGAGGCAGCATCAGTCGATGTACCGGTGGTGGTATCTGACTGCTGGCAGGCGGCCGTCAGCAGCAAGCTGGCCAGGCCGGTTGTCACTACCCCGGTGCGGGAAAAAGATGTCATAGACAGGAGAGAAAGAAGAGAGCAGGGGCGCCGACGAGGAGGTTTTCCAAAAAAGCCTTACGTCGGAGCACCCGTTCTTTAAGGGTTGGGAACGAGAGAAAACTGCTCGAAGGAAGCCACGGTAGTAGCCGGCCCGTGGGCCAGCACCCCGGCCCGGATGCCCCGGTCCCACGGGGGCAGGTATGCCCCATTAACGGTGGTTCCATCGGCGGGTAGGGGCTGCCAGGTTTTGCCTTCATCGGCACTCCAAGCAAAGCTGAACCGGCTCCCTTGCTGGGCCTGCAAACGAAGGCGCAAGGCTTTGGTAGCCGGCAGTGCCGCCTCGGCCAGGGTTTTCGATTGTCCTTTTTCCGTTTGCACGAGCTGCACCTTGCCGCCACCCGCTACTACCGACAGCAGATTATCCGGGTCGCCGTGCGCGGCCAGGCCGGCCTGGCTGCCCGCGGGCAGGCTAGCTGGGTTAAGCAGCGTGGTAGTAGCGGTGTAGCCCGGCGTGGTAGTCGACTGACCCAGGGCCGCCCCAGCATGGTCGGGGCGGGCGGTGAGCTGCAGCTGCCCGCCCCGCAGAGCGAAGGCAGGGCGCTGCTCTACCGGCCACTGCCAGGAAGGCTGCAGGGCCTTACCCGTAAACTCATCGGTGAAAGCCACCGGCGTGGGCGCCGCTGGAGCCGCTGGTGTGCTGCCGCCCTTAAATTCAGGCCAGCCGGAGGCCGCCCAGGTAAACTCACTTAGCACACCCTGGCGGCCCACGAACTCCTGGCTGCCTGTATGGTAAGCATGATGAAGCATATACCAGCGGCCCTGGTGCTCTACGGCCGTGCCATGGCCGGGGCACTTCCAGGTGTCGTTGTTGATAAGAATGGGGTTGCGGGCGTATTTCTCCCAGGGGCCGAGCAGGTTTTTGGCCCGCGCCACGCCCGTAGCATAGGTACAGCCGCGGCCGCAGCAACCGTTGCCGGCATAAAAGGCATAGAAGTACCCCTGGTGCTGCACAATGGATACCCCTTCCACCAGGTTGCCTTCCCAGGTGCTGGGGTCGTTTCGAAACAGCTCCTGCTTCTCCCCTACCAGGGCCGTGCGCGTATCGTTCAGTCGTTGCGCCCAGATGGGCGTGGGCTGCTGCACACTGTTGCCGTCCTCTTTCCAGATCAGGTAAAGCTGCCCTTTCTCGTCCCGCATCGGGAAACCGTCAATGGAGCCGTCGGGCTGCCCAACTAGGGGGCCGTGGTCGGTGTAAGGGCCGGCCGGATTGTCGGCACTGGCTACGCCTACGGCCAGGTTACCGCCCCGCTTGTGGGCGGTGTAAAACACGTAGGTTTTGGCACCTTCCTGGCTGATTTCCGGGGCCCAGAAATAATAATCGGCCCAGGCCGGCCGCTCGCCCGGAAACACGTGGCCTACTAGTTCCCAGCTCGTGAGGTTGGTAGATTTCAGCAGCGGAAACGTGGGGCCCCAGTTAGAGGACGTAGCCGTAGCCCAATACGTATTGCCCACCTTCACTACGGATGGGTCGGGAAAGTCGCCGGGCAGCACGGGGTTGGGAATAGCCGCCGCGGTGGCCGTGGACTGCGGCCGGCTGGTTTCGGGAGGGCGGCTGGTGGTGGCCGGCTGCTGGCAGGCCGCCAGCAAGGCCAACCCCAAGGCCCATGAGCCCCCGAAACGATGAATAGTTGTACTTAAAACGGGTTGTGGCAAGGTCTCAGCGTTTAAAAACGAAAAGGAATCGGGCCTGGCCTGCTTACTCGCCCGACGGCTTGGGCAACGCAGTGCCCAGGGCTACCGGCGTACCAAAGTTGGGCGTGCCATCGGCATTCCACGTGAACTTCTGAATGCGCGGGCTGCGCTGGTCGCCGCAGCCCTGGCCGGCCTGGGGATTGGCGTGGTAGATAATCCAGTCCTCGGTGCCGTCTTTCGACTGGAAGAACCCGTTGTGGCCCGGGCCATATGCTTGGCCAGCCGGGTTCTTGGTGAACACCGGCGTGGCCGACTTCGTCCAAGAGGCGGGCAGCATGGGGTCGGCAGTGGCTGAAGCGGTGAGCATGCCCAAGGCATAGTCGTCGGTGCTGCAGTGGCTGGCCGAGTACACCAGGAAGGTTTTGTCGCCGTGCTTCAGGATTTCGGGCCCTTCGTTTACGTCCGGGTCGCCAACGGTTTCCCAGCTGTAGTCGGGTTTGGATAGCTGCACCCGGGGCCCCACCAGCGTCCAGGGGTTGCTCATCTCCGAAATGTAGAGGCGCTGCTCCCCGGTCGCCTCAATTTCGTGGCCCGACCAGATCAGGTAGCGCTTGCCATTCTGCTCCAGCACAGTGCCGTCGATGGCCCACAGGTCCTGGTTGGGGCTGGCAATGCGGCCCTTGTACACCCAGGTACCGGTGGTAGGATCAGCGGAGGCATTCTCCAGCACGTGCACGCGGTGCCCGGCGCAGCAAAATGGGTCGGCGGAGTAGTAGATGTACCACTTCCCATCAAAGAAATACAGCTCGGGGGCCCACAGGTCGCGCTGGTTCACGCCACCCTGCTGGGGCGACCAGACTACGGTGCTCACTCCCGAACCCAGCTCCGACATCTTTTCCGTTTTGCGGATGGTGATGTTGCCGCCCGTGGTGCTCATGTAGTAGTAGGTGTTATCCTTCCGGTACACCCAGGGGTCGGGGCCGGCGGGCAGGAGCGGGTTCTTAAAAGTGGTGCTAGTGGTGGGCGCGTTGGGTACGTAGGGGGCCGGCTTGTCTTTCTTGCAGCCCAGCAGCGTTAGTGAGGAAAGAAGCAGGACGCTGGCCGCCCGGTATAGAGGGGAAAACATAAGCAAGGGAAAAGTAGCGGCAGATAAGAAAACACGCCCGACGCAAGGGCTCCGCCAATGCGCCGGGCGTGCGGCGGAGCTTATTTCCAGCCCGGGTTTTGGGTCAGGTTGGCAATGTCCACGTCGGTGCGCGGAATGGGCAGCAGGGCCGATTTCCCTACTTCAAAGTTGTTGAAGTCGGGGTCGCGGGCTTTCAGCTCGTCGATGCCGGCCTGGCTGTCGAGCAGGCCCCAGCGGCGCAGGTCGTGCCAGCGCCAGCTTTCCCCGGCCAGTTCCGTTACCCGCTCGTGCATGAGCTGGGCACGCAGGGCCTCCTGCCCCAGGCTGCCGAGCGGGGCCAGGCCCACGCGGGCCCGCACCTGGTTCACGAGCGGCAGCGCTTCGCCGGTTTTGCCCTCCTCGTTCAGGCACTCGGCCTGGGAAAGCAGTACATCGGCGTAGCGCAGTACGCGGTGGTTGATGGGCGAATAGTAGCCTTCCGCATTTTTCCAGTAGTCGTTTTCGTACTTGCGCCAGTATACGCGGCCCCGGTTGTAGGCTTCCGTGGCGAAGCGCTGGTCCAGGGTTAGGTTGTCGTAGGCCTTGTCGTCCTGGTCCACGGGGTCGGTGGGGTCGTTGGGGTAGCCGGCGCGGGTGCGGCTGAAGAAGAGCGTGGCCGCCAGGCGGGGGTCCTTTTTACCGGTAGCCGTCTTCTCTTTCAGGAACTCATCAATCAGCCAAGCGCGGGCTTCGCCGTCGGTCCAGCCTTTGCCGGGCAGTCCGAAGAACTGGGCGCGCTGGCTGGCCTCGGAGGCCCCGGCGTAGTCGTCGTCGCGGTCGGCGCTGTATTCGGCCGTGAACTGCACCTCAAACACCGACTCCGAGTTGTTTTCCCGGTCGTGGCGGAAGTTGTCGCGGTAGTCGGGCGTCAGGGAGTACCGGCCCGAGCCGATGACCTCGGCCAGTTGCGCGCTGGCCTCGGCCCACTTACGCTGCTGCATGTAGGCCTTGCCCAGCAGCGCGGTGGCCGCACCCTTGGTAGCGCGCCCAATGTCGTTGCCGGAATAGGATACGGGCAGTCCGGCTTTTGCCGCTTCCAAGTCCTGCACAATGAAGTCCCAGACTTCCTGCTCCGAGGCCGCCTGCGCGGGACGGTAATCCGCCGTAGCGGGCTCGGTAGCCATTACGGGGCGCCCGTACAGCGACACGAGGTTGAAGTAGTGCAGGGCCCGGATAAAGCGGGCTTCGCCCAGCAGTTGTGCCTTCAGCGTAGCGTCCATCTCGATGGCCGGCACGTAGGCCAGGACCTGGTTGCACCGGTTGATGCCCACGTAGTGGTGCCCCCAGACGTCGGTGTTTACGACGAAGTTGTAGTCGGCCAGGATAAACTTAGTGAAGTTCTGCAGTTCGGGCCAGGGGCTGCTGGAGAAGCCTTCGTCGGAGCGCAGGTCGTAGGCAAAGTAAATCCAGCGGCGGTAGTTCCCCAGCTGCTGCAAGCCGCTGTAGGCGGCCAGCACGCCTTTGTTAGCGTCCTGGCTGTTCTGCCAGAAGGTTTCGGCGGTGGGCAGGTTGGGGTTGGGCTGGTCAAGAAGGTCTTTCTCGCAGCTCGTGGAAAGCAGCAAGGTGCCGGCTAGCAGGGCCAGCAGCCGTTTTTTATAGAAGGTCATGCGTGAAATCAGCAAGAAGTGGGTGGGAGATTAGAAGCCTACCTGCAGGCCGCCCGTGATGGTGCGCACGTTGGGGTAGTTGCCGTCGTCGACGCCGCGGGCCAACGGGCCAGCCCCCACAATTTCCGGGTCGTAGCCGGTGTAGTCGGTGATGGTGAACAGATTAGCGGCCGTGATGGTAAACCGCACGCTGCCGATGCCAGCCAGCTTCTCCGTCATGGGCTTGGGCAGAGAGTAGCTTACCTGCAGGTTCTTCAGGCGCAGGTAAGCCCCGTTCTCCAGCCAGCGGTCCGAGGTCTGCAGCGCGTTTTCGCCGCCTCCCAGTAGGGGTCGGGGCGTGGTGGTAGATGGATTGGTGGGCGTCCAGGGCCGGATGTCGGCGCGGAAGTTCCCGTTGTCATCCATGCGGTCGGTCCAGTAACGGGTTACGTTGAAGATTTCGTTGCCCGACACCCCCTGGAAGAGGGCCGAGAGGTCGAAGCCTTTGTAGCCCAGGTTCAGGTTGAAGCCATACTGCAGCTTGGGGAACACCGTGTCGATAAAGCGCCGGTCGAGGTCGGAAATAGTCCCGTCGTTGTTGATGTCTTCATACTTCACGTCGCCGGGCTTGGCGCCGGGCTGAATGACTTTGCCATCAGCGCTTTTGTAGTTCTGAATTTCTTCCTCGCTCTGGAAGATGCCGACCATGTGCCGCAGGTAGAACGCCCCTATGTTGTGGCCTACTTCGGTACGGGCTACCCCGCTCGGGCCACCGGAATAGTTCTGGCCTTCAAAAGCGAGGCGGGTTACCTTGTTGCGCAGCGTCGTCAGGTTGGCATTCACCCCGTAGCGGAAGTCGCCAGTGGTGTTCTGGAAGCCGGCCTGAAACTCAAAGCCGCGGTTTTCCAACTCGCCCAGGTTGGTGAAAGGATTTCCCCCCTGGTTACCCAGGTAGAGCGGAATAGTTGGGTTCACGAGGGCCCCCGTTGTACGGGCAATGTAGTAGTCGGCTCCCAACGTGAGGCGGTTATCCAGGAAACCTGCATCAAAGCCTACGTTGGTCGTGCGGCGCTCTTCCCAGCTCAGGTTTTTGCTGGCCAGCTGTGCCTGAATAGAGCCATTTTGCACTGGCTGCGAACCGCCCCCGCCAAGTGGGTAGTTTACGTTGGTATTTAGTACGCCTTGGTACAGGTATTCCAGGAGGTTGTCGTTGCCGAGCTGACCGTAGCTGGCGCGCAACTTCAGGTCGCTGACCAGTGGTACATTTTCAAAGAAAGCTTCCTTGCTGATGCGCCAGCCTAAAGAGAAGGCTGAGAAGGTTCCCCATTTGTTGACGGGGTCAACCAGCGAAGTTCCGTCGCGGCGCACGGCGGCCGTGAGCAGGTACCTGTCGTCGAAGTCGTAGGCCAGCTGGCTCAGGTAGGACCGTTTCGTCCAGCGGCGGGTTTCGCCGCCCACGCTGGCCGCACCCGTTGCCCCCGGAAACGCCCAGTAGTACGTGGGGCCCGTGCCGAAGCCCTGGGCATCGGCAATGGTATTGCGGAACGTATTTTTTTGCTCGGTGTACCCCACCACGGCGTTCACGTTGTGCTTGCCGAAGCTGCGCTGGAAGTTCAGGGTGTTTTCAGCCAGCAAGAACACCCGCTCGCCCCGGTTTTCGAAAAGCTGCGAAGGCCGAATCGGCTCGTTCATGCGTAGGCCCGCAGCTTGGCCGTACTTGCTCTCGGTACGGTCCACGAAGCCCACGTACTCCATGCCCAGGTTCAGGCGGTAGCTCAGGAAGTCAAACAGCTTAATTTCCGGGGCAAGGGAGCCAATAAGGCGGTTTTCCAGGTTGGTGTTGTGGTACACATCCTGCAGCCCCACGGGGTTGGTGCCGAAGGTCACCTGATTGGTGTTGCCGATGCCGTAGCCGCTTACTGTTGTGGGGTCCTTTACCGGAATAATGGGCAGCATGCGCAGCACGTCGATGAACGGAATGCCGTTCACACGGGTGGTCATGGCCCGGGAAAGCTGGGCCGACTGCTCGATGCGGAAGCGGCCCCGGTTGGCACCGGTGTTCACCCGCACGCTGTAGCGGTCAAACTTGGGTCCGATGATGGTGCCCTTCTGGTTGAAATAGCCAAGCGACACATTGTAGTTAGCCGACTCGCTGGCCCCGCTCAGGCCCACGTTGTGGCTCTGCACCCCTCCCCGCTGAATCAGGGCCTTCTGCCAGTCGGTATTGATGGCGGGCGGGTTGGCGGCACCACTGTATATTTCCCCTTCCTTGCCCGCGTTGATGTACATCTGCCGGGTAATATCGGCCCACTGCTCGGTGCCGGCCAGGTCGTAGGTACGCGTAATGTTCTGTACCCCGGCGTAGCTGTTGAAGTTGACGGCGGGCTTGCCTTGCTTACCACGACGGGTGGTGATGATAATCACCCCGTTGGCCCCGCGCGAGCCGTACGGCGCCAGCGAAGCCGCATCTTTCAGAATCGTGGACGACTCCACGTCACTGGGGTTGATATCGCGGATTTCGCGGGTCCACACGCCATCGATGATGTAAAGTGGGGAACTGCCCGCTTGAATGCTGCCTATCCCGCGGATATTCACGATGGGGTCTTGGCCGGGCGCTCCGGAGTTAACGACCTGCACCCCAGCCGCACGGCCCTGCAAGGCTTCCGTGACGGAAGCCACCGGCGCCCGCCGAATCTGCTCCTGCCCTACCTGTGTCACGGAGCCCGTCACCTGCTCGGTGGGCAGGCGCAGGTAGCCTACCACAACTACGTCGTTGAGCAGTTTGGTATCCTGGCCAAGCGTGATGGACACGTCGCTGCGGCCATTCACCGCCACCTCCTGGGTGGTGTAGCCTACAAAGGAAAAAATCAGGGTGGCGTTGTCGCCCACGGAAAGCGTGTAGCGGCCGTTGCTGTCCGTAGTTACACCGTTGCTGATGCCTTTTTCCAGCACCGTTACGCCGGGCATGGCCTGTCCTTTTTCGTCCAGTACAGTACCGGACACTGGCTGCGCGGGCACCTTCCTCAGGTTCACGGCCGCCGTGGGTATGGCTGCTTGCGCCCCTACCGGGGCCACCGTTGCCAGGGGCAACAGGCACAGGAAAGCCGGTGCTGCTTGCCGCCCCAGCCTAAGGTAAGATTTGTTCATAGGAAAGAATTTGTGGGATTGGTAAGGGGAGGAAGTATTGCAAACGTTTGCACTAGTGTTGCCAAGGCAAACGTTTGCAAAGAAGGATCTACGCTGCGGTGAGACTGAAGAAAAAGGACGAAAAACAGGATGAAAGCCGGATTTCTGACCCAGGACGTGCAGGATCCAGGTTGGGCTACTGGGCTAAGGCAGCGTAAGAATAAGCACGATTCAAGCAATTGTCAAGAAATATCAAAAGAAATACTTCTATTGCTGAGCTCATGAGGATAACTAAAGTGGTGTTAAATCCTATAAAATGCTTTTACCGGAGCGTCAGCGCCATTTTACCCAACCCGTGCTGAATATAGGCGTGGAGAATTTTGACAAACGTTTGCACGGACCGTTCTAAATACTCACCTTAGTACTTCACCTCTCCTCCATGCCCGGCACTGGGCCCCACCTTTCTCTTGACCACTATGCTAGCTGAGTTGATTTTGGCAGCCTTCCAGGACCGTTTCCAGCATCCCCCCCTGCTCGTGCGGGCTCCCGGTCGCATCAACCTTATTGGCGAACACACCGATTACAACGGGGGGTTTGTGCTGCCCGCTGCCATCAATCGGGAAATTATCTTCGCCGTGGGGCTTACCGCTGGCACTACTGTGCGTCTGTTCGCCTACGACAACCAGGAAACCTATACCACGGATGTGCGGGAGCTGGCACCCGGCCCCACACACTGGGCCAACTACCTGTTGGGCGTAGCAGCTCAGTTCCAGCGGCGCGGCCTCCCGCTGCAGGGGTTCGACTGCGTGTTTGGGGGCAACATTCCCATGGGGGCGGGCATGTCCTCGTCGGCGGCGGTGGAGTGCGGGCTGGCGTTTGCCCTCGATACTTTGCTGGCCACTCGCCTCGACCGGCTGGAGCTGGCCCGCTTCGGCCAGAAAGCCGAACACGAGTACGCCGGGGTGCAGTGCGGAATCATGGACCAGTTCGCCAGCTTGTTTGGGCGGGCCGGGCACGTGGTGCGCCTCGATTGCCGCTCCCTAGACTATGCCTATTTCCCCTTCGACGCGGAGGCATACTATGTAGTGCTCTGTAACTCCGGGGTAAAACACTCCCTGGCTAGCTCGGAGTACAACACGCGCCGCCGGGAGTGTGAGCAGGGCGTAACTGTATTGCAGCAGTATTATCCCGAAGTACACTCCCTACGCGATGCCACCCTGGAGCAGCTCGAAAAGCACCAAGTAGAGCTTGGCGAGGTGGTGTACCGGCGTTGCCGCTACGTGGTAGAGGAAAATCTGCGCGTGGAGCGCGCCTGCCAGCACCTGCTGGCCCACGATCTGCCGGCCTTTGGCAAGGAGATGTACGCTTCCCACGCCGGCCTGCGCGACCAGTACGAGGTTAGCTGCCCGGAGCTGGACATCCTGGTAGAGCTGGCCCGCCCCCTGCCGGGCGTGGTGGGTGCCCGCATGATGGGCGGGGGCTTTGGCGGCTGCACCATCAATCTGGTGGCGGCCAACGCCGTAGAGGAGTTTGTGGCCGCCATGCTGCCCGCCTATGAAAAGCAAACGGGTATTGCCCTGGAAACGTACCAAACCACGATTGTCGATGGCGTAGGTGCGCTGTCACCGGTTGCCGTTTCCTAATACTTACTTCTGTTTCCTTTCTTCATGGCTGAGTTTGACATCACCGAACACCCCCACCGCCGCTACAACGCCCTTACCGGGGAGTGGCTGCTGGTGTCGCCGCACCGCTCCAAGCGCCCCTGGCAGGGGCAGCAGGAAACCACTGAGCCTGAGCAGCGCCCGGCTTACGACTCCACCTGCTACCTCTGCCCCGGCAACACGCGCGCCGGCGGCGCGGTGAACCCGCCCTACACGGGCACGTTTGTGTTCGACAACGACTTTGCGGCCCTTACCGCCGATGCGCCCGTGGGCACGGTGAACGTGGGTGGGCTGTTGCGGGCCGAAGCTGAGTCGGGGGTGGGCCGCGTTATCTGCTTTTCGCCCCGCCACAATCTTACGCTACCCGAAATGGATGAAGCGGCCATCCGTGGGGTGGTAGACGTGTGGGTGGAGCAGTTCCGGGAACTGGGTGCCCGCCCCGATATCAACTACGTGCAGATTTTCGAGAACAAGGGCCAGGTAATGGGCTGCTCGAACCCGCACCCGCACGGGCAGATCTGGGCCCAGCGCACTGTGCCCGGTGAGCCGGCTAAGGAGACTGTGCAACAAGCCGCCTACTTTCAGGAGCACGGCCGCAGCCTGCTCACCGACTACCTGACCCTGGAGCTGCAGGAGCAGCAGCGGGTGGTGCTGGAAAACGCGCATTGGGTAGCCCTGGTGCCCTATTGGGCCGTGTGGCCCTTCGAGACGCTGGTACTGCCGCGCCGCCACGTCACGGACATCACCCAGCTCTCGGACGAAGAAAAAGACGCTTTTGCCAGCATACTGCAGCAGCTCACTATTCGCTACGACAACCTGTTCCAGATTTCCTTCCCCTACTCCGCCGGCCTGCACCAGCGCCCCACCGATGGGCAAGAGCACCCGGAGTGGCACCTGCATATGCACTTTTACCCCCCTCTGCTGCGCTCGGCTACGGTGCGCAAGTTTATGGTGGGCTACGAAATGCTGGGAGACCCGCAGCGCGACATCACCCCCGAGGCGGCCGCCCAGCGCCTGCGCGAGCTGCCCGCCGTGCACTACAAGCAAACGGTGTAAACGGGTGACTGACTAACTGGAAACGTCTGTCATTCTGAGCAAAGCAAAGGACCTTGTCACGCCTGTTGTTCTAGCGTGATAAGGTCCTTCGCTTTGCTCAGGATGACAGGCGCTTTTATGGCCCCTTCTATTGGTATTTCTCAATCCACGTACCCGTTACTGCTCCCCCGAAGGCCGCGCTAGCGGCTGGCCTACCGGCACGGGGTTGCCAAAGTTGGGGGAGCCATCGGCGTTCCAGGTGAAGGGCTGGGCGCGGGGCGTGCGGAACCGGCCGCAGCCCTGGCCGGGCTCATCGTTGGCGTGGTACAGAATCCAGTCCTGCTTGCCATCGGGAGATTTAAAGAAGGAGTTGTGACCGGGCGCGTACACCTTGTTGGCCGCGTTTTGCTGAAAAACCGGCGTTGGCGACTTGGTCCAGGATGTGGGCTGCAGCAGGTCGGCCTGGGCGGAGGCAGTGAGCATGCCTAGGGCGTAGGTATCCGTCCAGCACCCACTGGCGGAGTAAATGAGGTAGAGCTTGCCCGCGTGGCTGAGCACCTCGGGGCCTTCGTTCACATCCACGTGCGGCGGGTCGTTGGGGTTATTCAGGTCGCCGTTTCGCTCCCAGGCGTAGGTTGGGGTGGAGACGCGCACCCGCGGGCCTTCGATGGTCCAGGGGTTTTTCAGGCGGGCCAGGTAGATGTCCTGGCGGCCGTTCACGTCGCCCTCCCACCCCGACCACACCAAGTACAGCTGCCCGCGATGCTCGAACACGGAGCCGTCGATGGCCCACTTGTTGGTGGCGTCGGTCAGCTGGCCTTTGTCTTCCCAGGTGCCTTCCAGCGGGTCGGCGGCGCTGTTTTCGAGCACGAACAGCCGGTGGTCGGAGTTGCGGCCGGCGTCGGCGGCGTAGTACAGGTACCACTTGCCGTTGAGGCGGTGCAGTTCCGGGGCCCATATTTCGCGGGAGTTGGGGCCGGTGGCCGGCGGCGTCCACACCACTTTGCTAGGGGCGGTTTTGAGCTGGCTCAGTGAAGGTGTTTTCCAGAGCGTGATGTTGTGGCCGGTAGTGTGCGTGTAGTAGTAGTAGCCGTGGTGGTAGATGCTCCAGGGGTCGGCCCCGGCGGGCAGCAGCGGATTGGTGAAGGTAGCTGCAGTGACCGTGGCAGCGGGTTGCTGCGGAGCGCGGGTACAATTGCCAGCCAGCAGCCCCAAGAGTAGCAGCAGGGACGATGGTTTCATACAAGCATTTTTTCAGGCGGTAGTTGCCGTGTTTGCTGATGGCGGTTCCCGCAGAGGACGCAGATGGTTGCGCAGAAGCCGCTGAGGTTGCCCAAAGGCCTGTGTCACCCCGTTTACTTGCCGTTGGTTTTGCGGATGAGGTCGGTTTCGTCCGGATGGTAGGGCGTGCCATCTTTGCGGAATACCTCGTGGAACCATTCGCCAGGCTCCCCACCGTCGGCCACGGGCACGTCCCACTGGTACTTGGTGTTGGTTTTGCCATCCACAAGGCCCCAGTTGATGGCGCCGATGTTGTTTTTCTTCAGCAGAGGCATGATGTTAACGAAGCGCGAGTTACGCGGCCGGGCCATGTACTCGGTGCAGATCATGGGGCGGCCGTGAGTTTTGAGCAGCTCAATCACCCGCTCGTGGGCGGGTACCTCATCGTAGTTATGGTAGGTCAGCACGTCGGAGTTCAGGGCCTGGAAGGTGTTGAGCTCCTTGAAGCCCCAGTTCCAGAGGCCCACGCTCAGGGGCTGGCTGGGGTTTACCTCACGGGCCCAGGCAAACACGTTGCGCAGCAGCGGCATCGACGAAATTCCCTTATTACTATTGCCGGGTTCATTGTACAAATCCCAGAGCAGCACGCGCTTGTCGTTGGCAAAGGTGCGCAGCACGTCCTGCACGTAGGGCTTAAGCTTCACGAACGTGGCCGAGTCGCGGGAGGCCGGGTCGCCCGGGTCCTGCACCCAGCCGGAGTTATGAATGCCCGGCTTGGGCGCGGGCTGCAGGCCTACTTTCGCATCTTTGTTCCAGCAGTCATCGAAAAACACCAGAATGGTTTGGATGTGGTGCTTGTCGGCCATAGCCAGGTAGTCGTTCACCCGCTTTTTGAAGCCCTGCGGATCCTGCTGCCAGGCCAGGCTGTGCAGAAAGACGCGCATGGTGTTGAAGCCGATGCCCTCGGCCCAGCCCAGCTCCTTGTCGATGGTGGCGGGGTCGAAGGTTTCAGCCTGCCACATTTCCAACTGGTTGATGGCCGTGCTGGGCGTGAAGTTGGCCCCCGACATCCAGGGATGCTGCCGGTACCAGGCGTTGGCCCGCTCCGCCGACCAGCGCTGGCCCTGCGCGGCGACAGTAGCCGCTGGGCCTTTGGTTTTGATTTTGGTTTTCTGGGCGAAGGTGCTGGTTGACGTCAGCAGGAAAAGAATCAGCAGCAGCTTGTTCATGCAGGTTTCAATGTCAGGCGAGGAAGAAAATCAGGAAAAAGGGGCAGAGCAGCTACCTGTGGCTCAGGTAGACAAGTGCGTCCCATACCCGGGGCGAGCGGCGCAGCCCGAGCCGTGACGGGGTATCTGGCAACCGCCCCGGAACCAGCCGGAAAGGGCTTGAGCCGACGGCCAGCCAACGGAGAGGTGGCGCAAGCTACGCCCCGCCAAGAAAATATGCAAACGTTTGCATTTTTATCTGCATCTTGCTCCCGTCCTTTTCTTCCGCCATTTCCTTATACTCCTTGTGCTGCCCGGCCTCCGAAGTAGCCCAGCGGCCTCGTCGCTTTACATTCCCGTTTTCTATGCCTTCCCGTCGCACCTTCCTGCAGCAGGCCACCGCTGGCCTGGCGTCCCTGGCCTTGCTCAACCAGACGGCCTGCGCCGCAGCTGCCCGCATGTATACCAACCCCGTATATGCCGGCCAGTTTCCCGACCCCTTCGTGCTACGCCACGCAGGCCGCTACTACGCCTTCGGCACCACCGGGCAGGGGCGCACGCCTGATGGGCGCATCTTCACCCTGCTCACCTCCGATAACCTGGTCGACTGGAAGCCGGCCGGCGGGGCCCTCATGCCCCCGGCCGGGGCCGAAGGGGCCGACTTCTGGGCCCCCGAGGTAGTGTTTCACAACGGCACGTTTTACATGTACTACTCCATGGGTGGCGGGGCCATTGGCGCCAGTGTGGGCCACCGCCTGCACGTAGCCACCAGTTCCACCCCGCAAGGGCCTTACACCCAAGCGGCGCTGCTGGATGTGCCTGCAAGCAAGTTCACCATCGATGCCCACCCCTTTCAGGATACCGACGGGCAGTGGTACCTGTTTTATGCTCGTGACTTTATTGACTCGGCGGATGGCTACCGCCCCGGCACCGGGCTGGTAGTGGACCGGCTGCTGGACATGACGCGCCTGGCCGGGGAAAGCAGCACGGTCATGCGGGCCCGCCACGACTGGACGGTGTTCGAGAAAAACCGCACCATGCCTTTGTACGGCGGTCAGACCTTCCCCGAGTGGCACACCCTGGAAGGACCTTTTGTGCGCCAGCACGGCGGCAAATACTACTGCTTCTACAGCGGCGCCAACTTCCTGACGCCCCGCTACGGCGTGGACTATTGCGTTGCCGACTCCATCATGGGCCCCTACTCCGAGGCTGGCGGCGGCCAGGGGCCGCGCGTGCTGGCCGCCGTGGCGGGCCACGTGCGCGGCCCGGGCCACCACTCCCACGTTCTCAGTCCTGATGGAAAAACCGAATACTTGGTGTATCATGCTTGGAACAAGGAAATGACAGAGCGCCAGCTGTGCATTGATCCTCTAACCTGGACTACGCAAGGCCCCCGCTGCCAGGGGCCCAGCTACAGGCCGCAGCCCCTGCCCTAGCGGCTTCCTAAGCTCAACCGTCGGCGCTGGAAAAAGAAGCCGGCCGGCTTGCAAGATCATTGCGTACTTTTGCATAAATTTTTGCACGCCTTTTGCACTACTGCCAGCACAAAGGGCCTCTCTCTTTAGCCGCAATACCTTGGCACGCTCAAAAGCATCTATTACGGATCTGGCCCTACAGCTGGGAGTTTCCGTTTCGACGGTTTCCCGCGCTCTGAGCGACCATCCGGGCATCAGCGACTCCACCAAAAAGCGGGTGTGGAAGCTGGCCAAGGAGCTGCACTACCAGCCCAACCACCTGGCTGCCGGCCTGCGCAAGGGCCGCAGCAACCTGCTGGGCGTGCTGGTGCCCCACATCGACGGCCACTTCTTTACCCTAGTAGTTAAAGGCATCGAAACCATTGCCACCAAGGCGGGCTACAACATCATGATCTGCCAGTCAAACGAGGACGTGACCCACGAGCGGAAAAACATCGAAACGCTGCTAAGCGCCCAGGTAGAAGGCATTTTGGTGTCGATGTCGCGCACGACCCGGGACTTCCGGCACTTTGAGAAAGTACGCAAGCAGGAAATTCCGCTGGTGTTCTTCGACCGGGTGCTGGATGGCCTGGACGTGAATGCCGTGGTGCTCGACGACCGGGAAGGCGGCTACCAGTCCACCAAGCACCTGATTGCCCAGGGCTGCCGCCGAATTGCCCACTTTGGGGGCCCTCAGCACCTGAACATCTATAAAAACCGCCGCCAGGGCTACATCGACGCGCTGCTGGAAGCCGGCCTGCCCATCGAAGAGGAGCTGTTTTTTTACTGCGACATGACCCTGGAAGACGGTTGCGCCGGCATGCAGCAGATGCTGGCCCTGCCGCAGCCGCCGGATGCCGTATTTTCCTCGAGCGACTTTTCCGCGGTGGGCGCCCTGCAGGAGCTCAAGCGGCAGGGCTTTAAGTCGCCCCAGGATATTGCCCTGGCCGGGTTCAGCAACGAAACCTTTACCTCCCTGACGGAGCCTATGCTCACGTCCGTGGACCAGCGCTGCGAGCAGATGGGTCAGTCGGCGGTGCGGCTGTTTCTGGAGATGCGGGAGGAACGCGGCAGCAAGTTCTCGCCCCGCCGCATTGTCCTCCAGCCCGATTTGCTGGTCAGAACATCCTCCCTCAAACTGTAATGCCGGCGCAAAAAAGCCGCGCTGAGGGGCCTCAGCCTACGTTTGTCATAACCTGCGAGGCGAAGAGCGGGATTATACCTGGTGCACCGCCAGCACCTCTGGAATTAGCATGCGGGATGGTAGCACGCCGGTACGGGCGAAATCAGCCCAGAGCTGCCTCACTCGGCGGCCCGCTGCCTCCACGTCGGCCCACTTTGCCTGCCCGAGCAGGGGCACGCCGGCCCAGGTTTGCTGCGTGCCAAATAGCATAGGCAGGTCCATGGTGTGGGCGGCGCCAAACACGCTGCCCGGGGCCCGGTAGATGAACGTGAACCGGTAGGCGCGGCCCCCGGCCCGGGCGTGGCGCCGGGCAAAGGTGGTGGCCGGCCCGGAGTAAATCCGGTGGGAGCCGGCTTTTACCAGCAGGCGGATGATGGGCGCGCCCAGCCCGGGCACGCGGAGCAGCCAGTTGAACTTGGGGTCGATGACGGCAAAAAAACGTAGCTCCTCGGCTGTGTCCCCAATCAGCACGTCCACATCTTTCGCCACGGCGCGCCAGGCGGCCTCGGCCTGTGCTTCGGTGGGCAACGGAAATGCGCCGTACTGCGTGCCAAAGGGCATGCCGCTTTTCAAGCCAAAGCGACGCGCGGCCGCCCAGGCGCGCGGTTCGCGGGCCAGCACCTCATCGGTCGAGACAGAAGCCGCCAAGGGCGCCACGGCCGCGGCCATGGCGCGCGTCATGGCGGAGCGGTTGCGGGCCAGACCTAGCGGGGCGCTGTGCAGGATTACGCGCTGAAATAGTCCCTGCGCCCCTTCCGCAATCATGAGATGAGCCGCGGCGTCGCCCCCGGAGGAGTGGCCCAGCAAAGTAACGTTGCCGGGGTGGCCGCCAAAGGCCGCTATGTTGCGCTGTACCCAGCGGAGGGCGGCCAGCAAATCCAACAGCCCCAGGTTCGCCGGACCGTTGGCCGTGCCCAGGAACCCGAACAGCCCCAGCCGGTACGTCACGGCCACCACAATTATCCGCTGCTCCGTCACTAAGTGAACCGGGTCGTAGAAGGCCAGGTCGCCGGCCCCCGACACGTAGGAGCCGCCGTGAATCCAGAACAAGACCGGCAGTTGTTCGGCCGGCACCACATCCGCGGGCAGGGTTACGGAGAGGCGCAGGCAGTCTTCGCTGTAGGTAACGCCCGCCAGCACCGGCCCCAGCGCCTGGCCCAGAATAGAGTCGACTACCTGGGGGCAGGCCGGGCCCGACGTAGTGGCCTCCATGGGTGCGGCGGTATCGGGCTCCGGAACGGGGGCCTGAAACCGGGCCGCGCGGGCGTACCGAATACCCGTAGCCCGCACCATAGCTCCATCGCGCCGTCCGATAATCACGCCTGCCGGGGTCTGAAACCGGGGGCCGTTGCTTGTACTCATGCGCTGGTTTACTTAAGAGCGAAAATGTAAGGGCACAAAGCGCCCCACTTATTGCTGGCGCAGGCCGCGCATGGCCGTGCTCCAGTTGGCTACCCACGGGGGCAGAACCGGCGACGCCAGTTGCTGACCGGCCGTGGCCAAGACTTCCTCCGGCCCCACCGTGCCCCCGCTTCGGCGCAGGAACCGCAAGGCTACTACGGCGGTAGCCACGGCCTGCTCCCCGCGCAGAAAGCGTTGCTGCAAGTAGAAAAACCGGTCATCCCAACCAAGCACGCAGGTTTCGAGGCGAAACGCCTGCCACAGGTTCAAGGGGCGGCTGAACTGAATGGTTTCGGCCGCCACTACGGCGAAGGGCATCGTCCGTTTAAGCCGGGCCCACAGGCCGGAGCGCAGCAGCAAGTCCATGCGGCCCACGTCGCCCATGGATAAGTAGACACCGTTGTTGACGTGGCGCAGCATATCCAGATCCGTCAGGCCTACCCGGAAGGAAGTGTAGCAAGGACCCAGCACCGGGCATGCGGGGCGAAAGCGGGCCGTGAGCAGCACCCACAGCAGACGTATATACTGATTCACGAGCGCAGAACCCAGGGTAAGAAAGGCCGAACTTAAGCAGAAAACAGCGTTGCCGGGACCAGAGGCGGGTGTGCCGCTCTGCCCGGCTACGGACCATTGACGGGCGGCAGGCTGCTTCAACCTGCTGCGCTATTGCCGCCCGCTTGGCCCGACCGGCTACAAAAAAGCCCCTCCGGGGTGGAGGGGCTCCCGAGCGCAGGCAGCGCGGGCTACCAGCGTGGGCGGCCAAGTATCTCCAGGCGTCCCGCTGACAGTGGGTGCGCCAGCAGAGGAAGAAAATCCTGATCCTACTCGCCGGGCAGGGGTAGGTCTTCGATGGAGAAGGAATTGCGGGGCACAGGAGCCGGCGTGGGCCGACTCGCAAGCGACGGGCGCTGGGCGGAGGTGCGGGCAGTGGGTTTCATAGGAGCTGAGGTTGGCTACGTGGCGGGGCAGCAGCTGCCGCCCCGGTGCATTTCTCAAACGGAATCGGTGCCCCGCGAGCTGCAAAAAAGACCCTTGGAAGCTGAATTTACGTGATTTCATCTTGGAGCCCGCGGTAATTCAGTAGGCTCAAAAGAAAACTACGGAGCTCCTGCAACTTCCCTTAGCGGCGCTACGGTAGGCGCTGCCTGGAGCCCAAGCAGCGGGTACCCTGGTGCAACCAGCCTACCATTTACTTACCAACACCAACTCCCACTAGCCGGCAGCCAACCAGCCTAGTCAGCCTGCCGTGCAGCTTGCCCCAACGCGGGCTGAGGCCGTACTTTCACGTTCAGCATTTTCCATATCCGCTTTCCTTCACCCACCCTATTCTATGAGCGACCTAACGAAAACGCAGGCCTTGCTGGCCCAGACTTTTGGTGTGCCGGTTCAGTTGCAAGGCTCGGAGCAGGGAGTCGCTACGCTCACCGTGCAGCCCGACGACCAGAAGGTGCTTGGGCCGGCCGGCAGCCAGTTGGTGTATCAGTTTGAGCAGGGCCGGTTTGTAAGCCTGGAAATTTTAGTAGCCGCCGGCTAACGGCCTCAATCAGTTGGTCGGCTGCAGTACCCGGGGCCAAAGGGTGCTGCTTACTTGCAAAGCCGTGAAAGATATAGCCTCGTGCTCCAGCGGCTTTTCGCAGACGCTGGAGCACGAGGCTTGCTTACTACCCGCCGCACCCATCGGGCCGGAAATCCGGCAAGCACTAAAAAGCGGCCTCTCCCCCGTCGGCTACTTTTCTGGCGGCTGATTTCCGCTATTCTTTTTTTGCGGGAGATGGAGCCCGGCAGGTGCGGCCCGCCGCAACCGTCGAGCTTAGCAGGCAGCACTTTACGTGGTGGATGCTGCAGGCTAGTTTGTATTGCCCGCACCGCCGACCGTGCCGGGGTGGCCGGCGGCGCAAGCCATTTTGCGCGGGCCTGCGTATGTAAGGGTCAAATCTTCCCACCCTTCACTTAACCTTTCCTTACGATGATGATCAAAAGCCTCTTTTCCACGCTGGCCCTGGGCCTTGCCCTCACAGTAGCCACCGCCCCCGCTCTACGCGCGCAAACCAGCACGAAAACGGACGATGAGAAGACCAAGACCAAAGATGGCGACATGGTGATGAAAACCAAGGACGCCAAGGATGGCAAGAAGAAGATGAAGGGCAAATCGGGCAAGGGCGACAAGATGAAGGCCACCACCAAGCCCATGAAAGGCGACAAAGCCTCTACCGACATGGGCAACGGCATGAGCAACGCCAGCATGGGCTCCTCGGCCGGCGTGATGGTGGGCGGCGCCATGATGACGCCCGACAAGGACATTGTAGCCAATGCCCTGGGCTCTTCGGAGCACACCACCCTGGTAACCGCCGTGAAGGCCGCCGACCTGGTAGGCACCCTGCAGGGCGCCGGCCCGTTCACGGTATTTGCGCCCACCAACGCCGCCTTCGACAAACTGCCGGCTGGCACCGTTTCGACGCTGGTGATGCCCGAAAACAAGGCTAAGCTCAGCACCATCCTTACCTACCACGTAGTGCCCGGCCGCTACCTGGCGGCCGACCTGAAAGACGGCCAGCAGCTGACGACCGTGGAAGGCGAAATGCTAACGGTGCGCCGCGCCGGCAACAGCGTAACGATTCAGGATGCCAAAGGCGGCACCTCTACCGTAACGATTCCCAACATAGTGTCCAGCAACGGCGTCACGCACGTGGTGGATACCGTGCTGATGCCCACGCGCTAACCCTCTGCCCCCGTACGGGGTACGCAAGCCCGGCGAAACTTTTCGCCGGGCTTTTTTTGTGCCCGCCGGCTGGCAGTTTCCCGCGCATATTCCCGACATTTACGGGCTAGGCCCGCGGTTTTTTTCATCTCACCATTGCGTATGAAACACTTTTTCTCCTTGTGTCTGACCGGGCTGCTGCTGGCTACGGGCGCGGCACATGCCCAAACCAAGCTCCCGGCTGCGCCGGACGCCAGCCTCAAAGGCGAGGCCCTCAAAACCTGGCTTCGGGAAAACTGGTACGACGGCAAGCGCCAGGTGCTGGGCTACAACCTGGCCCGGGGCCGCATGTACAACTACGTGGATAACTACGACAATAAGCTCACGTGCGTGTACTCGGGCTACCAGCTGTCGTTTAAGCTTGATTCCACCGGCACGAGTACGGGAGTGGCTCCCATCAACTGCGAGCACACCGTGCCGCAGTCGTGGTTTAACGAGGTGGAACGGATGAAGTCCGACATCCACCACCTGTTTCCCACCTACGACCAGTGGAACAGCGACCGGGGCTCCGACCCCTTCGCCGACATTCCCGACGACAAAACCACCAAGTGGATCCGCGGTACGCAGGGCACCAGCGCCAAGCCTACGGCCAACATCGAGGAGTACAGCGAGGATACCGGCTCCCAGTTTGAGCCCCGCGAAGACCACAAAGGCAACCTGGCCCGGGCCGTCTTCTATTTCTACACCATGCATGCCGGCCAGAGCTTCGACTCGGGCAAGGGCGTTATCACGGCCGTGGCCGACCTGGAAACACTCTACAAATGGCACCTGCAGGACCCGGTAGACAAGCACGAGACGGAGCGGAACCGGCGCGCCGCCAAGGCCCAGGGCAACTTCAACCCTTACATTGCTTATCCCGAGCTGGTAGCCCGCGCCTGGGGCTTTGCGGCCAGCCCGAGTGTATCGTTTGCGGCGGCGACGGGCACGATAGACGAAGGCAACAGCGGCACGAAAACCTATACCGTGAACGTGAGCCTGGATATGGCTCCCACTACCACCCAAACGGTGGAAGTGGCCGTGGCGGGGGCGCAGTCGTCGGCAACGGCGACGGAAGACTACACCTTCTCGACGCAGACACTCACCTTCTCACCCACGGTCACGTCGGTTCCCGTCACCATCACGGTGCTGGGTGATGCTACGGCCGAGGCCAGTGAAACAGTACAGCTGCAGCTGCGCAGCCTTTCAGCGGGCCTGGCTTCCGGCACCAACCTGACGCACACGCTCACCATTACCAACGACGACGGCGACGTGCCCACGCTCAGCTTCCAGGTAGCCACCGGCTCCGCCACGGAAGGCAACGACGGCACCTCGGTCTATACCATTGAAGTAATCCTGAGCGGAGCGGCTCCGGCCACCGATATTCAGGTGCCGCTACTGTTTGACGCGGCCGGTACCACGGCCGGCAGCGAGGACTACACCCTGGAGAAAACCACGCTCACTTTTACCAACGCGCCCGTACCCCAGCGGCAGACCGTGGGCGTGATTGTACGCGGCGACCTAACCCCGGAAGCCAGCGAAACCCTACTGCTGCGCCTGGGTACGCCCACCGGCGGCAATGCCGTACTCGGCACGCCCTCCACGCACGCGCTTACCATCGTCAACGACGACCTGACGCCGGCCGGTACGCCCTGCGCCTCCCTGTACTTCTCGCAGTATATTGAGTCGTCGGGCGGGAATACTAAAGTGCTGGAAATCTACAACCCCTCGGCCAATGCCGTGGATCTGGCTGGTCACCGGGTGGAGCTGTTTGCCAATGGCGACAAAACTCCTCTGTATTCGTTCAGCCTGACGGGTACCCTGGCCGCGCACGACGTGTACGTTATTGCCAACGGGGGCTCCGATGCAGCCGTGCTGACCCAGGCCGACAACACCACGGCCCAGGTAACCTTCTTCAACGGCAACGACGCTATAGCCCTGTTCTCAGGCACCGATACCCTGGACGTTATCGGCCAGCCTGGCCAGGACCCGGGCGCAACCGTAGGCTGGGCCGTTGCTGGCGGTACTACGCTCAACAACACGCTGGTGCGCCTGCCCACGGTAACCATGGGCTCGGTCCGCTGGAACGAAGCTGCGGCCGCCACCTGGCAAGCTGTTGGCACGAACAGCTTTACGGGCGTAGGCAGCTACACCAGCACAGCCTGCACTACGACCGGCACCCGCCCCACTACTGCGCTGGGCGGCCTGGAGCTTTACCCCAACCCGGCTTCCGAATCGGTGCTGGTACGTCTGCCCCAGGGCGCGGCAGGTGCTACCATCAGCTTGTTCAACACGGTGGGGCAGCGCGTCTGCACGCAGTTGGCTAGCAGCAGCGTCACTACCATTCGCACGGCCGGGCTGCCCGCGGGCCTCTACTCCGTGCAAGTGCAGGCTGGCCCCGTCCGGTACACGGGCCGGGTAGTGGTACGCCACTAACATCACACCAGTCCAAGGGCCGGCCCGGCTTTGTTCTTTCACGAAGAAAGAGCAGAGCCGGGCCGGCTTCTTTTCGGACGGGTTGACGGGGCAGTGCTTATCCAGCCAGCAAATCGGCGTACTCCTCGTGGTGCTTTTTCACGAAAATTTCCATGAAGCGGCAGGAGGTCCGGACCCGCAGCTTTTCCTCCCGGGCAAAGGCTAGGCCGTGGCGGGCCAGTTGCTCACCTACGCCCTGCCCGCGCAGGGCCTCATCCACGAAGGTGTGGGTGAAGTCAATGGTCTGCTCATCGGGACGGCTGTAAGCCAGCTCGGCAGTAGCTCCGCTCAGCTCGGCGGTAAATTCCTGATCCTGGGGATGGTGTTGAATACGGGCGTTGGGCATATAAGGAAAGGTGACTGGAAAAACCAACGAAAAATATCCACTAGCGTGGCCCCCTCGTATACGCAACTACCAAGCGCGGGGCTATCCGGCCTCGCTAGTGCCCGCCGGCACAACTGGACGGTACGCTCCTGCGTACCCTGATGTATTCTCTGTACTCCCTCACGTTTCCCTCCCATGCAAGAGCAACCCGATAACCTGACGCCTACGCCCGATGATGCTGCCTTTTCGCAGGATGGCACTCCGCGCACCAACCATACCCCTCAGTACGGCGAGTTTGGCCACGCCACGCCTACCGCTTCGCCCTCAGGCCAGCGCCCGGCCGGCGCCAACCCGGGTGGCGTAGCCGCTCCCTCTACCCCGGCGCCCGAGCAGCGCGGCAGTGTGCCCCAGAACCTGGACTCCCAGGAAGTACGGGCCGTGTCCGACGCCGAATACACCGAGCAGCGCGAAGGCTGGGCCAAGGACGACCCGCGCTATGGCAGCGGCACCCGCAACTGGGAAACTGCCGAGCCCGCCAACCACAGCAATGGCCCCGCTGAGACCAACGAAGACCGGCTGCCCAACTACAACGACGGCAGCAACGACAACCCCGACGAATTCAGCGCCCTGCGCGACGACCACGGCAAAGGCATTCCGGGCAAATAAGCCGGCTCTTTTCGTTTGATTTTACTTTCTCCCTCCCATGGCAACTGACAACCCCAACCCCCAGGACCCGGCCGGGGCCCTCGACCCCAAGGCCGGCGCCCACCTCACGGAAGAGCAGCGCAAGCACCGCGAGGAGCTGTACGGCTATAAGCGCGACGAAGAAGGTACCCTCGATACCTCCGCCCGACTCGAAGAAGAAACCACCGGTATCCCGACCGGCAGCTCCGTTACGGGCCCCGACCCCGATACCGATACCCAGGGCGAAGAACGGCTGTACCCGGACTTCAACAACCCCATCGACGACAACAACCGCTAAGCTGCTGAAGCTTGGCTTCCACGCCGCCCGGCAGCTGCCGGGCGGCGTTGGTATGTTTGTGCCTTTCTCGTAGGGTTGCTCGTTTTTCTCTTGCCTTCTATCTTGCCCTGCGTATGGCTGCTCCTCTTCTCGTTCTCACGGATTTCTCGCCCGCTGCCGATCAGGCCCTGGCCTACGCCGCCGCGCTGGCTGCGCACCTGAACACTTCCCTGGTGCTGCTGCACGTGCGCCGGACCTCCTGGCTTGACCCGGAAACCTTTTCCGGGAAAATTCCTCACCTCAGCGAGGGAGAAATTGCCGCCGCGCTGGCCTTGCGCACGGCTGCTGTCCAGGTGCCTGTGCGGGTAGAAGTAGCCTCGGCCCAGATGATGCAGGCTACCCGCGAGGTTATTGCTCACCACCAGCCCCAGCTGCTGGTAGTAGGCAAGCCCGACAGCGAAGCTATTCCCGACCCGCTGGTGCACACCACCTCCCTGGACCTGCTGCGCGAGTGCCGGCTTCCCCTGCTGATTGTACCAGTGGGCAGCACGGCCGCCGTGCCTCCCCGGGCAGCGGTGCTCTCCGCCGACGACTACCCCGTGCAGCTACCTGCGGCCATAGCCGCGCTGCCGCGCCAACTGTTGGCCCCGGATGCTGTGCTCACCCTGGTGCACGTGGTAGAGCCGGAAGAAAGTGACTCTTGCGCCACGGCCCATACGCGCATGCTGCAAGCAGGCATCCTGACCGGGTTCGAGCAGGTGCGCCCCCGCGGGGTGCGCCACCTGGAAGTGGCGGTAGGCATCCGGGAAGCCGCCCACGATGCCCAGGCCGATTTGCTGCTGCTGCTGGCCCGCCGCCGCAGCGTGCTGGGCAGCCTGTTTCACCGGAGCATCACGGCCGACGTTATTCGCCATGCTACCCTGCCGGTGCTGGCCCTGCCAGCCACGGAATAGAGACCCGGCCAGCTTCGGTGCCCCGGCATGCTTGCCTGGGGCTGGAAAGGCGCTTTGCCGGCAATCAGTGGCTCTTTTCGAAAAAATTGCAGTAAGGGCTCCGTACCAGCACGGAGCCCTTACTGCGGGGTAGCTGGCAGATAAAATGCCCCGTAGCGCGGATTGACGCCGGCCTTTGGGCGCTGTTCCTTTGAGGAAAGCAATACTGCTTGTTTTTCCTCACGTTCAGCCCAATGTTTACGCACCGCACCCTGCTTTTCACCGCCCTGGCTGCCACGCTGGGTACGCCCGTTTTTGCCCAGCACCTGGAGGTAGAAAAAACCCACGACGTGTCGGGCAAGGCCAAGCGCGGCTACCTATCAGAGGTGAACGTGAACAACGAGGCTGGGAAAGTGGACATGCTGTTCGTGACAAAATCAACCGACAAGCAGGTAGCCACTCAGACCTACCACTTCGATACCAAGTACAACCTGCTGGGTATTGATGAGGCGACCATTCCCATGGAAAAGGTAAAAGGCTACCGCGGCGAAAATTTCAGCAAGGAAGCCGTGACCATGGAAGTCAGCACGGGCATGGCCGGGGGCGCGGCCAGCATGATTCCGGGGGCCAGCTTCGTGAGTGCCCTGAAAAACCCAGCCGGCACCCTGCTGCTTCGCCGCAAGCGCATCGACTACAAGTGGAGCTGGCTGGGCGGGGGCTACCGCAAGAAGGTGAAGCTGCTGAACACCGAAAAGCCCAAAACGGAAAGCGGAGCCGGCTACCACTACCTCAGCCACGTAGACGACGACGTGAACGGGGGTGTGCTGGTGCTGGCCTCGGAAAACGTGAAGCTTAGCAACGTGAAGGGCATGAAGATTGGCCTGCACCTGCTGTACTTCAACAGCCAGCTGGAACTGGCGCGCGACACCTATTTGGAAACCGATGTGGCCCAGTGCTTCGTGGAAATGGGCCCCATTGCCCTGGATACCGACGAGGATGCCGACGACAGCCAGCTCACAGTGGCCCCCGATGTGGCCATTATGCTGGCCTACACCAAAGGCGCCGGTAAGCTTAAGGATGCTCACAAAGCCACCGACTACCAGTACCTGCGCGTCTCGGCCGATGGACAGGTAAAGGAAAAGCTGGCCGTGAATTCCCCGAACAGCGGCTGGCAGGTGGCAGGCTTTGTGCCCATGGCCGACGGCGGCGTGCTGGCCTACGGTCCCGCCATCGACGACCAGAAAAAGTTTCACACCGAAGTGCCCACCGGCGACGAGTTCAAGGGCAAGCATTTCCAGCTGCTGAAAGTGCAGCAGGGCCGCGTGGCCTGGCTTACCGCCACCGACCTCAAGGAGTTCGAGAAAAAGCAGCGCGTGCCCGAGGGCCAGAAGCGTACCCCTGATTACACGGGCAAAAGATTCCGCATCAACCTGGCCTCCGAAACGCCCAACGGCGACATCTTCGTGGGCGGGCAGAACTACAAAGTATCGGGCGGGGGCAACAAGATGCTCAACACCCTGGCCAATGGCCGCGCCTCCGGTAACGACGCCATTGAAACCACCTATGGGGACCTGCTGCTGTTTCACTTCGACAAGCAAGGGCAGCTGCGGGCCCAGTATGGCCTGCGCCGCGCCGAAAACAACAGCACCGCCAAGGCCATGCCCACGGGCCAGTTTATGCGCGCCACCCCCGATGCCAAGAGCGTGTACTGGATAGTGCAGGAGCTGGATGGGTTCCGCACGGTGAATGGCCTGACGGAGGATGGCGCCCGGGGCGGGCTGTTTGAGCCTACCCAGCGCGAAACCATCAGCTACCCCAGCGTCACGCGCATCGAGCTGGCCAGCGCCACCATCAGCGCCCAAAAGACGTTTGGCGTATCCAAGGAAGGCAAGTACTACATGAGCAATAAATTTCCTTTGCTGCCGGTTGGGGATGGTGGCCGCCAAGTGGTATTTTTCGGCGAGAACAAGACTGGCAAAACGTTGTGGTTTGGCCAGATGCCGCTGGAGTAAAGTAGCCGCCCTTTGGCCCTGCCTTCCCAGAGCTTGTCCTGCAGCCTCCACGGTCCGTGCCTCGGTACGTAATCAGCCTTCCGTTTTAGTTTCCTTATGTATCCTGCCTCTGCTTCCGTTGCTGCGCTGCCCATTCCCGTGATGCTGGTTGATGACCACCAGCTGGTGCTGGAAGGCGTGCGGGTGCTGTTGCAGGATGAAACCGACCTACCCGTAGTAGCCACGGCCAACTCGGGCGCGGAAGCCCTGCGCCGCCTGCGCGAGCACCCCGAAGTGCAGGTGGCCGTGGTGGACCTGAACATGCCGCAGATGTCGGGGGTGCAGCTTACGCAGGCCATCCGGGAAGCGCACCCGGGGGTACATGTGCTGGCTCTCAGCATGTTTCACGACCATGCCTCGGTGCAGGAAGTGCTGGCGGCCGGGGGCTCGGGCTACCTGCTCAAGAACACCAACGCGGCGGAACTGAGCACCGCCATCCGGCGGGTGGCCGCCGGGCGCACGTTCTTCAATGCCGAAGTAGGCGCCACATTGCTCGACCACCTCGACGTGCCCGTCACGCGGGAGCAGGGCGACCGGCCCGTGCCGCTCACGCTCCGGGAACAGGAGATTCTGCAGCTGATTGCCGGCGAATATTCCAACGCCGATATTGCCCAGAAGCTCTTTATTAGCGAGCGGACGGTGGAAACCCACCGCAAAAACATCTTCACCAAGACCAAGTCCAAGTCCATTGTGGGCCTGATTCAGTACGCGCTGCGCTACAAGCTGATTTCGGTATAGCCGCGCTGAGCATCCCGCAGGCGGGGGCGGCTTTTCCTACGGGCGAAGCCGCCCCCGCCTGATTAGCATAACTAGGCCGACTTGCTCAGCGGACGGCTAGCAACGTACCTCTGGCCTGGCACTAACGGTACCTCCAGCGTGATGGTGGTACCATGGCCAGGAGTGGCATCGATGTGGGCCTCCCCGCCCAGGTAAGCCAGACGCGTGCGCATGTTGCGCAGCCCGATACCAGCCCCTTTACCGGGCTGCAATGGGTCGAAGCCGATGCCATCATCCTCTACTACCACGGTCAGCTCCTGCTCGTTGCGTACCAGCTGCAGGTTTACGCGCGTGGCCTGCGCGTGCTTGATGACGTTTTGCATCAACTCCTGAATCACGCGAAACAGGACGCTTTCCGTAGTTGAGGCCAAGCGTTCCTCTTCCAGCCCAAACACCTCTACCACAATTTGGGGGCCGGTGTGGTAGGTAGTCATCTTGGCAGCCAGGTCGCGCACGGCAGCCGGCAGACCCCGCGTCAACAGCACATTCGGCATGAGGTTGTGCGAAATTCCCCGCACTTCCCGAAAGGACTCATCCACCACGTCGATGGCGTTGTGCAGCAGGGCAGCCTGTTCCTCGGAGCGGGGGCCGCGCTGCTCGAGGGCGTGGAGGTTGAGCTTGGCGGCGGTGAGCAGCTGACCAATACCGTCGTGCAGGTCGGAGCCGATGCGGCGCCGCTCGTTTTCTTCGGCTTCCAGCACCGCCGCCACGCGCTGACGTTCCTGCTGCTGACGCTCCTGCTCGTGGGCTACCTGCTCGCGCAGGCGCTGCCGCGTGTACAATAGCCACCCGACCAGCACTAGCAAGCTTACCACGGCCAGTCCGGCCACCAGCTGCACGTTGCGGCGGCGCAGCAGTTGCTGCTGGGTGCGCAGCTGGGCAGCCTGCAGCTGGTTGCGAGCTTCCTTGCGCTCCGTGTCATAGCGCACCTGCATTTCCGTAATCTGGCGGGCACTGGCTTCGTTCAGCAACGAGTCCTTTACCTGCATCACCTGCTGCTGATACCGATAGGCCTCCGGGTAGCGGCTCATACGAGCGTAGGCAGCAGCCAGGCCTTGCAGGGCTGTACGTACAGCCTCGGCCGAGCGAATACGGCGGCTTAGCTGGCGCGCTTCCTCAAAATAGAGTACCGCGGCGGCCGGCTGATTTTGGCGCAGCGCCAGCTCTCCCAGGGAGTTGAGCTGGGATGCTACGGCCGCCTGGTCGTCGAGGGTGCGGGCCAGGGTGAGGGCACTCTGAAAGTAGGCCTGAGCCAGTTCGTGCTGCCGCCGGGCCAGGGCCAAACCGCCCAACCCAGCCTGAGCCTGCACCTGGTTCTGGCGGTCGGCGGCCTGCTGGCTGATGCGCAGGGCCTGCTGAAAATGAACCTGAGCCGAGTCGGCCTGGCCGAGCTTCGCAAAATCCTGCCCCACGATGTTGTGGGCCTGGGCATCGTTGTACGCATCGCGGGTGCGGCCGGGCAGATACAGGTACTGCCGGTGGTACGCCAGGGCCTCGCGGTAGCGCCCCATTTGCTGGTAGACCATGCCGATGTTGGCCCAGTCGGCGGCAATGCGTTCGGGGGTGCCGTACTTTTCTTCCAGCCTCAGCGCCCGGATATAGTGCTCCACGGCTTGCCGGTAATACCCCTGCATGGCCAGCACCTCCCCCACGTTGTTGATGGCGCCGGCTACGCCCTGCCAGTCGCCAAGGGCGGCCCGTTCCCGGCGGCAGGCTTCAAAATCGGCAATGGCCTCCCGGTAGCGGCCCGTGGTAGCGTAAAGAATACCCCGCAGAATATAGGTTTTGGCCAGGCCCTTGCGGTAACTGAGCTGCTGCCCCAGTTGCAGGGCCTCAGCCGCCAGCGCCAGGGCCCGCTGCGGGCGGCTGTTGCGGTTTTCCCACACCAGCTCGTTTAGCGTCTTCACCCGATTGGTGTCGGGCTGCGGCTGCTGGGGCAGGCGCGCCTCCAGCGAATCGAGGCGGGCATTGCGGCCCGCGTCTGGTTGGGCCGCCGCCGGAAAAGCGTCCAGTAGACCGGCTACCGCCAATAGACCAGCAGTTACAACAACGAAAGCACGCATGTATATGTCGACCAGAAGTTTGGGAACAGCACTACCGTCAGAAACCAGATTTTTATCCGATACCCAAGGTATATTACTCAAAACAGATATTATTTTCTCATACCACCAAAAGGCCTTGCCTATTGTGGCGCTTAGAAGCTACCATCACCAGTAGCCTAAGCACTGCGCTTAATTAAAAAGCACCCCGGCAGGAAGCCCACCGGGGTGCTCGAATGCATGAAAAAACGAGGCGGCTAGTCTTTCACGAGGCGCTTGACAACGGTGCCCTCGGCCGCCTGCAGGCGCACCGTGTACACGCCCGTAGGCAGGGCCCGCAGGTCCAGCTGCTGGCGCACCACGCCCTGACGGGGGCGCAGGGTGAGCTGCTGTACCCGCTGGCCGATGCTGTTGTAGATACTACCTGTTACTGGGCCCTGCTCTTTCAGCCCGTGCACTTCCAGCGTGGCAAAGCCGGTTGTAGTGGGGTTGGGATACAGGGCAGTGCCGGCCTGCAGCGCCGCCGGCGCGGTAGCCGTTACCGAGCCCGCACCCAACCAGAGGTAGAAGCGCTGGCGCACGGAGTCGGGGTGCAGGGTGAAGGCGTACACCGAGTCGAGCGAGAGGTCCTGCTTGCGGTTGAGCAGCCGGTCTTCGAGCAGCACGCGGGTACCGGCAGGCAGGTTCAGCTGGCTGGTGAGCACGAGGGTGTGCCGGCCGGCTTCGCTTACCCGTACGCCCAGCGGAATAGCCTGGCCGGGCAGCGCCGGCAGCCCGTTGATGGACAGGGCATCGTTCCCGGCCTGGCTCCAGATGGTGGGGCGGCCCGCGCCGTTCTGCGTCACCTTGTAGGCATCGAAGTTGGCTTGGTAGCCTTCGCCGGCACCTTCCTGCAGGTAGAAGACGGCTTCATCGGCCAAGCCCTGGGCACTGCGGGCTTCGAGGCGGATGACAGGGCGCGTTTCGGCGGTGCCGCGCTGATAGGCGGGGCTGGTATAGGACGTGTGGCGCACAGCGTTGGTCAGGTTCATCTTGGCCGAGGCCGAGGAGGCCCGCACCAGGAAGCCCTGCATGGCTGCCACATCTTTGTTGCCACCATTCTGGCCCACGCCGTTCACGTAGCCGCGGTAAGCACCCGTGTACTTGCCCGAGGGCACGAACACGTAGAGGGCATCATCCACGCCGGAGAGCATGCCGCTGGTGTGGCGCACCACGTCCCAGTCCATGGGGGCGGGGTACGGGTTACCGGCCAGGTTCCAGCCGGCGCCCAGCTGGGCGCCGCGCGTCATGGAGTAGCTCACGTTGCCGTTGCCAAGCACACCCGAAATATCCACCACTGTGGAAGGCAGCGTCTGGGCGGAGTAGCCGCGGCCGGGCACCAGGTTTTCACTGGCGGAAGGCACCATCCAGCCTTGGGAGAAAGTGTTCTTCTCGGCCGTGAGGCGGGTTTCCTCGTAGCGGAACAAGGTGGGGAAGGGCTTCACGGTATTGCCCACCGTGTTATAAGCCGGGTTCAGTTCAAACACTGGCAGGTCGTCGGCAAACTCCTGCACAGTGGCCGTGCCGAGCTGCATGGGCGAGCTGTAATGGCGGTAGCCGGGGGCGCCCAGACCGGTGATAAACCGCTCCATCGTAGCGCGGCCCGTTACGCTGCCGCCACCGGCGGGGTTCACTACCATGGCAGTGCCCGAGGCATTGGAGTGCAGGGTCAGGTGGCCGTCGGACGCCAGGTTGCCGGTCGTGAGCGTGAGCATGTGCGTCACGCCCAGGTTGGAGGTGCAGCCTACGCCGCTGCCGTTCTGCACGTGCAGGTCGTAGAAGCGGATGGGCGTGGTGGTCGTGCCGCCCAGGGTTTGGGCCGAGGTGCCCACGCAGTACCAGGTGTAAGTACCCACGTTCACCAGGCCGCCGTTCGTGAGGTTGCCGTAGAGGTACACCGGGCCGTTGCAGGTCAGGCCCACCGTGTTTTGCACGTTCAGGCCGTGGAAGCGCAGCGTGGCCGAGCCGCCCATGGTCTGGGCTACGGTGCCGGTGAAGTACACCGTGTAGGTAGCCGGGTTGAAGGGCCCGTTGCAGAGCCAGTTGCCGGCCACGTAGATGTCACCGCCGAGCAGGCAGCCCACTAGGTTGGCCCAGGTTACGTGGTGGAAGGTGGTTTTGGCCGAGGCCCCCGTGGTGGTAATAGTTTGCTGGGCGGTGCCGTTGAAGGTCACCCCGAAGCCATTGCCCGCGAAGATGCCCGAGTTGAGCCAGTAGCCGCCCACCGTGATGTCGCGCAGCAGCTGCACCTTCACGGCGTTGGTAATCTGCACGTGGTGGAAGGCCGACAGCACCGTGCCGCCGATGGTTTGCAGAGCCGTGCCGCTGAACAGCACCAGGTAGCCATTGGCCACGAAGCCGCCGTTATTGACCCAGTTGCCCGTCACCCCAATGTTATCCAGCAGCGTCACGCCGGCCACGTTGGCAAACGTCACGTCGTGGAAGCGCGTCTGGCCGGAGGAGCAGGTAATGGTCTGCGCCAGCGTGCCCAGGAAGCGGGTGCGGTGGCCGCAGCCGCAGAACTTGCCGTTGTTCACGAAGTTCCCGGTCAGGTCGATGTCGAAGTCCAGGTTCACCCCTACCGTGTTGTTGAGGGTGAGGTGGTGGAACACGCTGAGGGCCGTGCCGCCGATGCTTTGCAGAGCCGTGCCGTTGAAGAACACGGTGAAGGCATTGGCCGCGAAGGTGGCGCCGTTGTTGAGCCAGTTGCCCAGCAGCGTAATGGCCCGGTCAAGGCGCACGTTGGCGCCCGAGGCCAGGGTGAGGTGATGGAACACCGTGGCCACCGAGCCGCCGATAGTCTGCAGCACCGAGCCCTTGAACGTCACCAGCTTGCCGCCGTGCGCGAAGCCGCCGTTGTTGAGCCAGTTGCCGGTCAGGAAGATGTTGTCCTGCAGCGTCACGCCCAACAGGTTGCTGAACACCACGTGGTGGAAGGTGAGCGTACCTGAGGGGCAGTAGATGGCCTGGGCCGCCGAGCCGTCGAAGTACACGGTGCGGGCTCCGGCCGCAAACACGGCCAGGTTGCGCAAATCACCCCGCACCCGGATGTCCTGGAGCAAACTCACGCCCACCGCGTTGTTGAAGGTCACGCCCCCAAACACCGTCACGGCCGAGCCGCCGATGCTCTGCGCGGCCGTGCCGTTGAACGTCACCAGGTAGCCCGCGCAGCTGAACACGCCATCATTCACCAGGTTACCCTTGATAAAGATAGGCCCGGTGAGGCTCACGCCCACGTTGTTCAGGATAGTGAGGCCGTGGAAAGTGCTGGTGGCCGTGCCGCCGATAATCTGAGCCACCGTGCCCTCAAAGATGACGCGGTAAGTAGCCGGCGAGAACACGCCGTTGTTCGTCCAGTTGCCGCCCACGATGCGGATGTCCTGGCCCAGCGTGACGCCGGCGGTGGTGTTGTCGATGATGACGCCGTAGAAGGGCACTATCACCGTGCCGCCGATGAGCTGATTCACCGTGCCGCCGAAGGTCACCACGTAGCCGTTGGCCCCGAAGGTGCCGTGGGTGGTCCAGTTGCCGAGCACCGTCACGGCCCGGTCGAGGCGCACGTTGGCGCCCGTGCCGATGCTGATGTGGTGGAAGCGCGTGAGGGCCGTGCCGCCGATGGTTTGCAGCGTGGTGCCCGTGAAGAACACCTCGTAAGTACCCGCCGCGAAGCCGCCGTTATGCACCCAGTTCCCGTTCAGGTAGATGTTCGAAAGCAGGGTGACGGACGTGGGGTTGTCGAAGTACAGGTGGTAGAAGCGCGTGGCCGAGCCGGTCAGAATCGTCTGGGCCGTGGTGCCCTGGAAGTACACCGCGTACAGGCCGGCCAGGAACTTGCCCGTACCCAGCCAGTTGCCCAGCACCGCAATCTGCTGGTTGAGCGTCACGCTCACCAGGTTGCCGATGCTGATGTGGTGGAAGGTAGTATTCACCGCCCCGCCAATGGTCTGGGCCACCGTGCCGTTGAAGTACACCGTGTACCCGCCGTGCAGGAAGCCGCGGGTATTCACCCAGTTGCCCAGCACGTAGATGTTCTGCTGGAGCGTCACCGACACGGCGTTGTTCCAGGTTACGTGCCAGAAGTTGTAGGTACCCACGCCGCTGAGTAGCTGCGCCGCTGAACCGCCGAACACGAAGGTGTAGCCCGTGTACACGCCGCCCACCAGGTTGTAGCCGTAGAAGGTGCCCGCATTCACGAAGCCGCCCAGCAAGGTCACGTTCTGCAGCAGCCGGACCGAGGCCCCACTCCCGATGTTCCAGCCGTAGAAGCTCAGGCCCGCGTAGCCGCCCACCGTCTGCACCACGCCGCCCGTACCGTTGAAGTACACGGTGTAGGTGCCCGGCGCGAAAGTGCCCGAGTACAGGTAGAAGTTGCCCGCTACGTAGATGTGCGAGGCAAGACTGATGCCCGCCGCGTTATCGGCGTAGAAGTGCCAGAAGTAGGTGGTGCTGTTCACGTCGATAACCTGGGCCACTGTGCCGCCGAAGCGCACCCAGTAGCCGCTGGTCACGCCGCCGGCCGTGTAGTAGCCGTAGAACACGCCCGTGTTCACGAAGCCGCCCAGCACGTAGATGTTCTGGTGCAAGGTCACCGATACGGGGTTCTGGAAGGTCACGTCGTAGAAGTTCGTCACCTGCGTGCCGCCAATGATCTGGGCCAGCGTACCGCCGAAGATGACGCTGTACGAGTTGGCCAGGAACTGCCCGTTGTTGATCCAGTCACCCAGCACCAGGATGCTCGATACTAGCTTCACGCCCACCGTGTTGTTGATGATGACGTCGTAGAACGTGGTTTCGGTGGTGCCGCCAATGGTTTGCAGCACCGTGCCGTTGAAGACCACCGTCTGCGTGTTCACCGTGAAGACCCCGTTGTTCACAAACGGCCCACCCAGGCCGATGCCCGCGTTCAGCGTCACGCCCACGTTGTTGAGAATCGTCAGGCCGTAGAAGTTCGTCAGGCTCGTGCCACCGATAAGCTGCACCACCGAGCCGCCAAAGGTCGTCCCGTAGGTACCGGCCACGAATACGCCGTTGTTGGTCCAGTTGCCCAGCACGTAAATGTTCTGGTTCAGCGTGAGGCCCACCGTATTCGACACCACCACGTGGTAGAAGTTCGTGACTACCGAGCCGCCGATGATCTGGCCCACGGTACCGTTGAAGTTCACGAAGTACGTGCCCCCCACGAAGCCGCCGTTGTTTACCCAGTTGCCGGCCACGTAAATGCCGGTGCCTAGGCTGATGGTAGCCCCACTGTTGATGGTCACGCCCCCGAAGTACACCGCCGAGGAGCCGCCCACGGTTTGCGTGCCCGAGCCGGCGAAGACGTAGGAGCCGCCGCTGGTCCAGGTGCCGTTGTTCACTACGTTCCCGTAAATCGTGAACGACGACGATACCCGGAACGAAGCCCCCGACACCACGGTGATGTTGCGTACCACCGCACCCGCGCCCACAATCACCGGATAGTAGGTACCTACGCCAATGGTGACGGTACTGGTGCTGGTGGGCACTTGGCCGCAGCTCCAGTTGCGCGTGTCAAACCAGTCGGTGTTGTAGCCACCCGTCCAGGTGTAGCTCACGGCCTGCACCGTCAGGTTGCTGCCGTTGTCGTTGG
Organism: Hymenobacter lutimineralis; assembly: GCF_008271285.1. Lineage (NCBI taxonomy): Bacteria > Pseudomonadati > Bacteroidota > Cytophagia > Cytophagales > Hymenobacteraceae > Hymenobacter > Hymenobacter lutimineralis. Next base: position 154,936 of record NZ_VTHL01000006.1, read on the forward strand.
CGCTGGTCACGGCCGGATTGGTGGCTTCCACCCGAATGCGGTAGTTGGAGCCGGCCGCCGCGCCACTTGGGATGGTTGCCGCAATGGTGCCGCTGGTGACGGCCCCGCTCTGGCTGAGCGTGCCAATCACCTGCGTGCCCGAGCCAAACGAGCCGCTGCTGTTGGAAAGAATGGCCCGGAACTGGTTGCCGCTGGCAAACGTGCCGCTGCTGGTAAACGGCACGCTCAATCCCGAACCGGGGCAGAACCCACCCGATACCGAACCCGTCGTAACGGAAGCCACGGGGTTATTCACCGTCACGGCCACTTGGCGCTCCACCGAGCAGTTGTTCTGGCTAACCGTGAGCGTGTACGTGCCCTGGTTGGCCGAGCCGGCGAAGTCAATAGTGGGGTTAGCCGCTGTGGAGTTAAAGCCGTTGGGCCCCGACCACTGCAGCGTGGCGCCGCCGGGCACACCGCCCGAGGTGAGCTGAATGGTACCACCCGCCGTTACCGGCGAGTTCGAGGAAGCCGTTACCGTGGTCAGGTTGGTGATGCTCCACAGCCCGCTTTCCGTGGAAGTCAGGGCGGGGTTGGTGCTTACGAGCCGCACGCGGTAGCCCGTGCCAGCCGTGGTGGCGGCCGGAACCGTCACGCTCACGGAGCCACTGCCCGCGCCCGTGAAGCTCACCGAGCCAATGGTAGTGGGCGAAGTGAAAGCGCCGCTGCTGTTGGAAAGCTGCGCCGTCACGGTGCCGCCCGAGGTCAGGCCGCTGCCGCCCACCGTGAAGCCCAGGCCCACGGAGTTGCCGGCGCAGATCTGCCGGTCAGCGTTGCTAGTCAGCGTGAGCGTAGGTGCGCCAGGCTGCACGGTCACGGTTGTGTTAGTTTTCGTGGCGCAGGTGCCCAGAGTCACCGTCAGGGTGTAGGTACCGGCATTGGCCTGGCTGGCGAAGTCGATGGTGGGGTTCTGCTGCGTGGAGCTGAACCCATTCGGGCCGCCCCAGAGGTAGCTGGCCCCCGCCACGGTTTGCGCCGAAAGCTGAATGGTCCCGTTGTCGGCTACCGGCGAGTTGCTGGAGGCCACAGCCGCTGGTGCTGGGTTAATGGTCAGGTTCGAGCCGTTGTCGTTGATGCTGACGACGGACGGGCTGGAGCCTACGAGGCGCAGGCGGTAGCCCGTGCCGGCCGGCGTATTGGCCGGCAGCGAAATGGCGAATGACCCATTGCCCTGGCCCGTGAAAGCCACGCTGCCCAGGTTAGTAGGCGCCGCAAACGAGCCGCTGGCATTCGACAGCTGAGCCGTGATGGTGTTGCCCGCCGCAAAGGAGTTGCCCGTCACCGAGAAGCTCATGGTAATGCCCGTGTTCCCGCAGAGCGTACCGCTTGGCTGGTTGGTCATCGTCAGGATAGGGTCCGTGGAGGGGTTCACCGTCACCTGCGTAGCCACGCCCGCGCTCTGGCAGCCATTCACCGTCACGTACAGCGTGTAGGTGCCCTGGTTGGCGCCCTGCGAGGCCCCCGTAATGGTGGGATTCTGCTGAGTAGAGAAGAAGTTGGGCCCGTACCACTGGTAGGTAGCCCCGGCCACCGTCTGGGCTGTGAGCTGAATAGTCCCCCCGTAAGCCACCGGCGAGTTCGAGGAAGGCACCGCGGTGGGCTTGGTGGTCAGGCTGATGTTGGAGCCGTTGTCGTTCTGGCTGGTTACGCCGGGGCTGGAGCTCACCAGCCGGATGCGGTAGCCCGTGCCCGTAGGCGTGCCGTCCGGAATGGTCACCGAAATAGCTCCGGAGCCTTGGCCTTCAAAACTCGCCGTGCCAATGCTGGTAGGCGTGGCAAACGAGCCGCTGGCGTTGGACAGCTGGGCCGTGATGACGTTGCCGGGCTGGAAGTTGTTGCCCTGCACCGTAAAGCCAAAGCTGATCTGCTGACCCGCGCAGCCCGAGTACCCGAACTGGGCCATGCTCAGAATGGGCTGAGCCGAGGGCTGCACCGTCACGCGCACCGAAGCCGAGTCCTGGCAGCCCAGGCTGTTCTGCACGTACACAAAGTAGCGGCCGCTCTGCGAGGGCTGGGCCTTGGTCAGGTTTAGGGTCTGGCCGCTGCCCACGTAGCTGGTGCCCCCGCCGTTGGTGTAGCGCACGTACCACTGGTAGCTGCTCTGGCCCGTCGGGCCGGCCGTGAGCTGGATGGTGCCGTTGTAGGGCACCGTGGTCTGGGCCGCGCCGGCCGTAGCCAGGGGCGTGGCCCGCACCGTCAGGTTCTGGCTGTTGCTGGTGCCGGTAATTTCCGGGTTTGAGGCCACCACGCGTACGCGGTAGCCCGTGCCGACCGGCGTGCGGAAGGCAATGGAGTCGGTAAGCACCCCGCCATTGGCGTTCTGGCTGCTCAGGTAGCCATACAGGCGGCTGCCCTCGGTGAAGTTGCCGCTGGCATCCGAAAGCTGGAAGTGAAACTCATTGCCGGCCGTATAGGAGGCCATATTCGTGGTGAACGGCACCGAGATATAGGTGGTGCTGCAAAACGACTGCGGCGATACCGTCCCCGTGGTAATGGTGGGTGGGTACACGTAGGAAGCCGCCGAGCAGGCCGTGCCGCCGGGCGTGGTCACGCAGATCTGCCCGGTAGAGCCGCCAGCCGGCGCCACGGCCGTGATGCTGGTGGCCGAATTTACGGTAAAGCTCTGGGCCGCCACTCCATTGAAGGTAAGCGCCGTGGCCCCGGTGAGGTTGGTGCCCGTAATGGCTACGCTGGTGCCCCCTGCCCCGCCCGTGGGTGTGAAGGACACGATGGTAGGCCCGGCGCAGTTGAAGTAGTACCCACCGACTCCCGAAATAATGGCATACTGCCCGGCCGCGTTCTGTACCACCAGGCGTAGCACCCGCGCGCTTGCGGGCGTGGCCAGGGTGCGGGCTACGGGCGTAGTTGTGTTGGCCAGGAAGCTGGCCGTGTAGGTATCCACAGTGGTGTAAGTGCCGCCCACGCTCGGAGCCGTCTGCACCAGCACCGTAAAGCTGCTGGAGCTACTGGGCGTGAGCTTGTAGCGGACCTCACTGATGGTCTGGGAGCTGCCTAGGTCGGCCTGGAGCAGGCTGCCGTTGTAGCCGTAGAAGGAGTTGCTGGTGTTGGGCGAGGCCGGGTCGGTGTTAAAGGCGGTTTCGGCCAGGCCGTTGGTGCTGCCCCCGTAGCCGTAGTTGCCAGTTGGCAGTTCGGCCGCGAAGTTGGGCGAGGAAGCGCAGCCGTTTTTCAGGAAGCGACGGTTGGTTACCAGGCTCCACTTGCCATTGGCGTCGCGGGCCCGCACAAACAGGCGGTGCACACCGTCGGCCAGGGCGGTGGCGTCGGCCGCCACGTTCACGCTGCTCAGGTTGGCGGCGGCCGTAATGGGTACGTTGGTGGCGCTGCCGAAGCCAGGGTCCGTGTCGAAGTAGTACTCCACCCGGTTGATGTTGGGCGCTACGGCTAGCACGGGCTCGTAGTAGAACGTGCGGGCCGTGGTCAGGCTCCACTTGCCGTTGGCGTCTTTGGCCCGTACGCTCAGCGTATGAAAGCCCGCCGACAAGCTGCCCAGCGCCACGTTCAGGGAGATATTGCTGACATTGGTACCGGCCGTGACCGGCACGTTGGTGCCGCTGCCGAAGCCGGGGTCGGCGTCCAGGAAGTACTCAACCTTGGTGATGTTGGGTGCCGTAGCCGCCTGCGTTTCGTGGTAGAAGGTGCGGCTCGTTACCAGGCTCCACTTACCATTGGCATCCCGGGTGCGGAGGTTCAGGGAGTGAAAGCCCGTGCTGAGGCTGCTCAGGTTCACCGCAAACGTAACGCCGCTGACGTTGCTGGCGGCCGTAATGGGCACGCTGGTGGCGCTGCCAAAGCCCGGGTCCGTGTCAACGAAATACTCAACCCGGGTAATGTTGGGCAAGGTAGTGCTGGCCAGGGGCTCGTAGTAGAACGTGCGCTGAGAGGTCAGGCTCCATTTGCCGTTGGCATCCTTGGCGCGGATACCCAGGGAATGAAAGCCGGCGCTCAGGCTGCTCAGGTTCACCGCAAACGTTACCCCACTGGCGGTGGCTCCCGCCGTGAAGGGCACACTGGTGGCGCTGCCCAGGCCGGGGTCGGTGTCGATGAAATACTCGATGCGGCTGAGGTTGGCCGCCGTGGCCGCCAGCGGCTCGTAGTAGAACGAGCGGCTTTGCACCAGGCTCCACTGGGCGTTGGCGTCTTTGGTGCGCACGGCCAGGGAGTGAAAGCCGGCGGAGAGGCTGCTCAGGTTAAGGCTGAACGCCAGGTTGCTGAGGTTGGGGGCGGGCGAGGCAATAGGTACCGCGGTGGCCGTCCCGTTGCCGGGGCCGCCATCCAGGTAGTACTCAGCCTGGGTGATGTTCTGGGCCAGTAGGCGCGCGGGCAGCAGGCTGCTCAGGAGCAGCACGAGTCCGGCGGCACAACGGCCCCATCCAGCCCGCCCCCACCTGCGTGAGTGGGTTGCGGTATGCATAGTGGCGGGCCGGTTAGTTGTTGGAGCGCGTGCTCAAGGTCACGTTCAGCGTGTTGCCGTTCACCGATTGGTTGTACTCGTAGATGCTGGGCACCGCCGGGATGCCCGAGAGCTTGTAGTCGTAGCCCGTGGGCGAGTCAAACGCGCCGATGTCCACGCCGCCTTCGCCGGCACCGATGCCGGGGCCACCGGCTTTGAGCTTATACCAGGCGTCGTACTGAGTGCCGGAGCCCCAGGTCAGAATGGTGTTGTAAGCCACGTTGGCGGTGTTGTTGCTCTGGGTGCCGCTGGCGGGCAAGGAAGCCTGGGCGAGTTTGTTATAGCTCCAGGACGTGTTGCTGGTGGGCGTGAAGGAGTAGCCGAAGTAGTTGTTTTTCACCGTGAAGCCATCAAACGAGGCTCCAGCGTTGGCCATTACCGTGTTGTTGTTGAACTCGCCTTTGGTAGCACCGTTGCTCAGGGCCACGTAATAGGTGAAAATATTGTTGGTAATCAGCAGGTCATTGCTGGTATAGCCGTACGTGGTCATATAATAGATGTAGTTCTGCCGTACCATGCACTGGCTGCTTTCGCCATAGTACCCCACGTAGAGATAATCAATTCTGTTACGGGTGATAGATACCGTGTTGGCCCGCAAGTAGATGTTCGAAAGCGTCAGGCCCGACACCGATGACCCCGCGCTGCCCGACTGGAAATCAATGGAAGACACACTGGCCGGAATGGGGCTGGCCTGCAGGCCGGTGTTCAGATCCAGGAAATAGCCGGGCCCCACGATGGTGAGCTTCTTGGTGCAGGTAAGACTACCGTAGGTGGTCGTCGAAGGCTCCACCTGAATAATATCATTGGCGGCGGCGGCATCGTGCGCGGCCTGAATGGTGCTGTAGATATTGGTACCCGTGATGCCGTTGTTATTGACGCGGCGGATGGTCTGGGCAAAGGCCCCCGAAACAACGAGGAGGGTGCTCAGGCCGAGCAGCAGGGAAGCGTACAGTTTTTTCATGGTAGTGGTGGTGGGGTGATAGGTGAGTAAAACAGAAAGGCAGCCGGTAACTAGCGGCGCTTTTTCAGGCGGGCCACGCCCAGAGCGGCTCCGGCCGCCAGCAGCAGGCTGGCGCCGCCGTCGATGGGCACGGCGGTGGCATCGTCGGGGGCGGGGCCGCCCTCATCGTCGGGGTTCTGGGCCAGGGCCAGGCTGGGAAGCAAAGCCAGGCCCGCCAGCAGGCAGGGCCGGCGCAACGCGCGGAAAGCAGTAGACAACAGGTGCATAGAAAGCAGCGAAAAGTGACAAAAACGACTAGTAAGCAGGATTCCCGGCCCAACCTTCGGCGGGGCTCCGGCTGGGGTAAAAGTGGGCATTCTGCCCCCCCGTCCGCAATCCGAGCCATGCGGCATTTTGCCCTACCCCCTACCCCGTAGCTGTCCTCCGTACCAGCACGGAGAAGCCGGACCAGCCACCCCTTGTCGGGCCGCTAATCCGGCTTCCTGCCGTTTTCTTCCAGCAATTTAGCTTTGTGCTACCAGCGCCAGGCCAGCTGCGCCCCAGTGTAGTAGCTGCGGCCCGGGGCCGGCTGAAAAAACCGGTTGCCAAAGGCGTTCAGGTCGTTGCCCAGGCTGTAGCGCCGGTCGGTAGCGTTGTCGAGGCCGGCGTAGAGGTCAGCCTCCAGGCGGCCGGGCAGTGGGTGGCGCCAGCCGCCCCGGGCCCCAAACACCCAGTAGCCGGCCGCAAAGGTGGTGTTGGCATCGTTCAGCGGAATACGGGCCTGGTGGCTGAGCGTGGGGCTGAGGTAAAATCCCAGGCGTTCCGAGAAATCGAGGCCCGCCGAGAGGGTATGCGGCGCCGCGCCCGTGAGGCGGTTGCCACTAAAATTGTTGCCGCCCGCCTCGTACTGCCCGAAGCGGTAGTGGTTGTAGGCGTAGCTAGCCCAGGCCCGCAGGCCATATTGGTAGGAATTCTGCTGATGACTCCCGCCTCGGAAATACTGGTTCCGCACGAACCGCTTACGCCAAAGCCAGCCGCTGAGAGCCGCCTCTACCCCGCGCTGCCGGGTGCGGCCGGTGTTGTAGAACAGCTGCACGCCTTGGTCGTTAGAGCGCGCCACAATGGTCTGGCGCAGCTGGAAATCGTAAGCAGCCACGTCGAAGGAAAGCCGGTTCTGCCCGAGCTGCCCCCGCGTGCCTACCTCGTAGCTGGTGCCGCGCTCGGCCTGCAGCTGCTGGTTCACGGAGCCATCCGAGGGGCGGATTTCCTCTTCCGTGGGCGGCGAAAACCCCGAGCTCACGCTGGCATACACCGATACCAGCGGCGTCAGCTCCTTCAGCAGCGCCAGCCGCGGCGACACCTCGGGGCGGAAGCGGCGGGTGAGCTGGTATTCCTCGGCGGCGCGGGCCCGGCCCGAAAGGCGGCCCAGGCGGTAGCGCAGGCGGTTGTAGCTGGCGGCGGCCGTTAGCAGAAAGCCGGCGGGCAGCTCCCAGTCGGCCTGGGCAAACACGAAGCCGGTGCTGGTCTGGATTTCGTCGTCGTAGCGCAGGGTGTCGGGCTGGCCGCCGCGGTTACGGTAGTTGCGGGAGCTTTCAAACGACGTCTGCCCCTCAGCCCCGGCCGCCAGGCGCAGCACCCGGCCCGCCAGCCGGGTGCGGTAGCCTAGGGCCGTGCGTCCGCCCCCACCTACCTGGGTGTTGCGCTCATAGTCGACCAGAAAGGGGGTGCGGATAGCGCTGCCGCTGCCGTAGAGCGTACTGGTAAGTGTGACCTGCTCACTAAAGCGGTACTCATAAGTACCGCCCAGCAAAGCCGTGCGCGAGGCGTAGAAGGCATTCTGCTCCACGGTGCCGGGCGCAGTGGGCGTGGCGGGCCGGGCCTGCCGGGGGTTGGCCGCAAACTGCGCCCGGGTGAGCGAGCCAGGCAGCTCGTAGTTGATATCGGAATACAGCAGGTGCGCGGAAACGGTCTGCCGGGAGTTGGGGCGCCACTTTCCATCCAGGGTCAGCACGTCGCGGCGCAGGGCGCTGTGCTGGCGGTAGCCGTCCAGAGTCTGGTGGGCGTACTGGGCGCGCAGGCTCTGCAGGGAGTCGGCGGTTTCCAGGGCCACGGTAGCCCGGCGCAATCCGAAGGAGCCGACGGTAATCCCCCCTTCAACCCGGGTTAGTCCGGGGGTGGGCTCCGGGGTAGAGAACAGCGCCACGCCCCCCGTGCCGGCCCCGTACACCGAGCCGGCGGGCCCCTTAATGACTTCCAGGCGCCCAATGGTCGCTGCATCGAGTAGGTTGAGGGGGGTGCTGCCGCTGGCTTCGGTGAAGGGCAGACCGTTGTAATACACCTTCACGTTGCGCACCCCAAACGGGGAGCGGAGCGTGCTGCCCCGCACGCTGAGGCGGTAGCTGGCCGTAGCCCGCTCCTCCAGGCGCACCCCCGGCAACGTGTTCACGGCCGGGGTGAGGTTGGCCGCGCTAAAGCGGGCAAAGACAGCGGCATCGACCACACCCACGGCAGCGGCGGTGCGGCGCAGCGGCAGCTGCTGCCCGTAGCCCGTTACGGTGGCTTCGGGCAGACGCACGGTGCGGGTAGTGTCGGGGGAAGGGGTTTGGGCGCAGAGCAGCACCGGCAGCCACAGCAGCGGCGGCAGCAAAGAGTAGCGAAAAAGCATGTGGGCAAAGAAAAGGTATTGCCCCGAACGCGGAAGCCGGCTTAGAGGTTGGCCGGACGGATATACCGGTAGAGCTGCGCGGCGGCGGCTTCCAGCAGCGGGAGGTCGGTGGTACGCTCCTGGCAGCGCTGCATATCGTAGTGACAGAGCGTGCCGTATGGCTGGCCTTCGGCGTCGCGGATGAGCACCCCGCAGTAAGAAACCACGGGCGTGTCGATCAGGCCCTGGATGTCGGCATCGGTGCTGGCGTCCTGGATTTCGAGGGGCTGCTGGCGCTGGCCCACCAGGGAGCAATAGGTAACGGCCATGGGCACGGGCCCGGCCTGCTGAGGTGTGGGCTGATACCGGTCAAACAACGCCTCGTTGCGCAGCACGTCGGCATCGAAGCGGTAGATGCCGGTGTAGCGGTGCGGGGTGCGGCGGTTCAGAAACTCCAGGGCCGCATGTACTCCATTTTGGTGCAGTACGCTGGTAAATGATTCTATTTCACGTAGGATTATAGGGTCCGTTTCCAGGCTAGGAGTAGTCATAAGCGCAACAGGGCAAAAGCGGATAGGTCAGGCAGACAGAAGCCCGGCAAGGTACTACTGTGAAGCTAGCTTAACTATTCTGGCCACGATATGTTGGCGGGCCGTTCGCAACAGGCATACGAAAAGCCGGAGCCACAGCGTATAGTAACCCGTTGCGCTATTCTGTACTTGACTGCTGTTATGCCTTATCCACTGCATCTGCCGCGCCGCCACCGTCGGCACTTATTCTTCCCACCGGGTTTGCTGGCGCTGGCGTGGCTGCTGTGGCTGGGGTGTGGGGTAATTTCCAGGCATCACGATAATTATAGAGAGCCAGAACAAGTGTTTGCCCTGTATCCACCCACATTAGGGCCTACTTTTTACGCGGATGTCTTGGCTGCCAAACAGGAGTATAGTGAGCCCACTCTTAATGTGGGAGATTCTATGTGGGCAGATTATTTTATTTATCAGCAGCTAGATGCTTTTATAACCTCAGCGGGTAATGCTACCAGCCAGTCGTATCTGTCCGTTTTAGTCAAACCTCACCCTTTTTATGCTGCTTTGGTCACTACGGTGGCCCGATTACAAACTTACCCCAACGTTGGATTCGTGGTTCACAAATCTCTCAGCCCGGGCTTGGCAGCTGTCCTTCATCCGCAGCCGTTGCTAGGGCCGGTAGAATGCTTGGGAATGTCCATGTCCTTCGATACTTCTACTCCAGCAGTGTTTCCCGAAACGGCCAGCTACACCCCCAACAACGAAATAGGGCTCTACGCCCTGCTCTTCTCCTCCCCCTGGCGCGCTTCTTCCCTACTGCTCCTGCTAGTGCTGACACTACTAGCCGCCCGGAAGCTGCGGCAACTAGCCCGCGTCTGACTCAGCCTCGCACTTCCAGCACAGACCATATGCCTGGTTTGCTACGTAAACCCAGCTCTTTGTTCGCAGTTGAAGAAAGCTCCTCAGCACTTCAAGATGCCCTCGCTCCGACACTCCTTCTTCGCGGCTACTGATTCTATCTGCAAAATCATAATCACCTCTCTTTAGACCACCGCCAACTATACTACCTAGCAACTTGTTTTTTAATATACTTCTACTATTGGTTGATATGAACCGGAGTATCATGTTTGCATAGTAAACAGCAGTACGTGTCGCGACCTACAATCTGTTGTATTTTTTCTCCTAAGCACACGCCATGCGTGTATAGCAAACATTGATATGAAAAATTTTCATCTGGATTCTTTTGAGGTTGTGGAAATTAATACCACCGAGTTAACTGGTATTAATGGGGGCTTCTGGCCTGTGGTAATTCGAATTGTTGGTGGAGTAGCCGCAGCTGCAGGCGTACAAATACTTGCCGACTGGGACGATTTCAAGGCGGGTCTATCAGGAAGCTGCCCTAACTAAATGAGCATAAGGCGGCCCTACGGACAGTAGAACAGTCATGCAAATCAACGACTGATTTGCGCTGTTCCAATCAAATAGTTGGTGTAACTGAATGCCGTTCAGCGTAAGGCCCCAAACTATAAACCTTTTTTCTCAAAAAATCATTAACAATGGATTCTTCTGATTTTAAAGTAGTTGAATTGACTCAACAAGATCTTGCTGAAACATCCGGCGGAAGCTTTGGACACGACGCTGGGGTAGCGCTCCGCTTTCTGGGTATGTACGCAATCTATGGCCAGACTGCGGCCGTTGTAGACTACGCCGTGAACAAAGTAATGTGCGGATGCTAAAAAGTGAGGCAGCCCAGGCAGATTCTGGGCTGCCTCATTTTGTATAATCTATCTTCTCAGCGGTTTCGCAAACCCTATCCCCCTGCCCGGTCGGGCTTCAACCTTGGCTATGAAGTAAACAAGTGATGGTTGCTCCGTGCACGAAATCGTCAGATTTTGGGGCTTTGTACCTTGTGAGGATCAAATTTAAAGTCCAAGAGAAAATCCCATGAGAAAGAACAAGTACTCAATTTTGATTAGTATATTTTCCTTCATTATAGCGATATTCATATTCAAGAATTGGGACACGTTCAAAAGCATGCTACCTTAAAATGGCACCTTTAAAAAAGGCAGTTACTGTCTTGGTTCTTCTTATACTCAATTCTCTTATTACGCCAAAGCTGCTTGTATATGCAGGTTTCCCAAATCTTAATCCGCCGCAATATTTTACCGATATTGATGCAATAAATATCTTTATTCTGACTATACTTGCCCCATTGACTGAAGTTGCAGTTTTTCAGTATTTGATTTATTTTTTATGCAAAAAGTTGCGGATTTATCCTGTATACTATGTTCTGTTTTCAGCTTTACTTTTTTCTATTTCGCATTATTATAACTCCGCTTACATAGTCAAATCATTTGTCTCCGGTGTACTATATGCTTATCTGTTTAATGGGTTGGCCCAGCAGTATACCCGGGCTATTGAATCTGCTATTTTCCTAACAGCCCTGGTCCATTCCATGCACAATATTTTTGGTATTTTATACGATTTTTTAAGCAAATAATAGCTCTGCATAACTAGGCAGACCACCCCCAGAGCCTATAGCGGATTTACGGATGGTGTAGCAGGTGTAAAGACGCCAACTTGCGTCTCCTCGTTGAACGATTGATGCCCAGGCGGCGCGAACGCCCAGACGCAAGTAGGCGTCTCTGCACCGTTCCTGAAACGGCTATAAGTTCCCCCATCTATTGGTCAGAGTCTGGCCCTGCCCCCTGTCCAACTGACCTCACAGGCTAAAGCGCCGAACTAAGCTTAAATTAAAAAGCACATAGAACCGCCCGGAAGCTGCGGCAACTAGCCCGCGTCTGACCCAGCCTCGCACTCCCAGCACAGACCATTTACCCGACCTGCTACGCAACCCCAGCCCTTTGTTCGCAGTTGAAGAAAGCTCCTCAGCACTTCAACGATGCACTTCCTCCGACATTCCCTCTTAGCAGCGGGCCTGCTTTCCGCTTCCGCGGCCCTGGCCCAAAACGACTACCAGCAAAGCGTGAAAGACGGTTACGCCGTCAACGTGTTTAAGCCCCAGCAGGTAGAGGCCACCGATGCCCGCGTAAGCCAGCTGAAAGCCCCAGCCGGCTTCACGGTGAGCAAGTTTGCCGAGAAAACCGGCAACCCGCGCATGCTCACGGTGGCCCCCAACGGCGACGTGTATTTCTCCGACCGCACCAAGGGCACCATTACCCTGCTGCGCGACACGAACAAGGACGGCAAGGCCGACGTGACGCGCGAGGTGGCGCGCCGCCCCGACCTGCACGGGCTGGCTTTGCAGGGCAGTAAGCTCTACCTCACCACCATTCGGGAGCTGCTGGTGGCCGACATCAAGGCTGATGGCACCCTGGGTGAGCTGAAAACCCTGTACACCGACCTACCCGACGCCGGCCAGCACCCAAACCGCACCATGCACTTCGGGCCCGATGGCAAGCTCTACCTCTCGGTGGGCAGCACCTGCAACGCCTGCGATGAGCGCAACAAGGAGCAGGCCACGCTCCTGCAAATCAATACCGATGGCTCGGGCCGCCGCGTAGTGGCCAAGGGTCTGCGCAACACCATCGGCTTCGACTGGCACCCCAGCACCAAGGCCCTTTGGGGCTTCGACCACGGCATTGACTGGTTGGGCGACGAGGACCAGCGCGAGGAGCTCAACGAAATCAAGGAAGGCGCCGACTACGGCTGGCCCTACGTGTACGCCGACGGCAAAATCCCGCCTCACCCCCAGCCCGCCGGCGAAACGCCCCAGCAATACGCCGCCCGCACCGTGAAGCCCGTGCAGCTCTACGCCGCCCACGCGGCCCCGCTGGATATGGTGTTTTACACCGGTGGCCAGTTCCCCAAGGAGTACCAGCGCGACGCCTTCGTGACCATGCACGGCTCCTGGAACCGCGCCCAGCCCAGCGGCTACCGCGTGGTGCGGGTGCGCTACAACGAGCAGGGCCAAGCCACCGGCATCGAGGATTTTCTGACCGGCTTCCTGGTGGATAACAACAAAGCCCACTTCGGCCGCGTGTGCGGCATCATCCAGCACACCGACGGCTCCCTGCTCATCACCGACGACACCAACGGCGTAATCTACCGCGTGACCTACGCCGGCGGCAAGGACGCCAAGCCGGGTAAGAAGAAGGGGTAGCAGCGGGCTACCATCGAAAGCCCTGCCATTCCGGCAGGGCTTTTTTATTTTTCTGATTCCGTAGAACGGTGTAGAGACGCGACACTTCGCGTCTCGTCGTTGCTGACGTTTTGTAGGCTAAGCGGCTCCGGGTCATTCAATGAGGAGACGCGAAGTGTCGCGTCTCTACGTCGTTCTGCAGGTACAAATGCGTAGTCTAGCCAGCTTGTCGGTAACCCGGCTTACCGGTGGGTTGCTGGCAAAGCTTCTTTGTATCGTCCAACTAATGCGCCTTCGTATCTGCATCGAAGCTTATACGAAGCTTCATCGAACCTACATCGAAGGAACAACGAATCCTGGTGGGCTTCAGAGCAGGCTTTCATCACAGGATAGTACTACTTGGGGGTGCTGGCGGAAGTATCCCGGTTGAATACCCAGGACGGATAAGGAGTAAGCTAGGTAGCCCGGCGGGTGTAGCGGCAAGTAGCTACCTTACGGGACTAATTGGCCGGTTTCAGTATGCCCAAACACTTTCGCAACCTCACGTTTCAGGTACTCACGGCCATTGCGCTGGGCATAGCAGTAGGCGCGTTGTTTCCGGCCGTAGGCGCGGCCCTCAAGCCCCTCGGCGACGTGTTCATCGGCCTCATCAAGATGCTGATTGCGCCCATCATCTTCCTGACGGTGGTATTGGGCATCGGCTCCATGGGCAGCCTGAAGAAGGTAGGGCGTGTGGGCGGCAAGGCCCTGCTGTACTTCGAGCTCATTACCACCTTTGCTCTGCTCATTGGCGTAGCCGCCGCCAACCTGGCCCGGCCCGGCGCGGGCATCGATACGCGGGGTGTGGCGGCCAAGGCCGCTGAAACCCAGCAGTACGCCGAGAAGGCGGCCCACATGGACTGGGTAGCCTTCTTTACCCACATCATTCCGGAGAGCTTCGTGGGGGCCTTTGCCCAGGGCGACGTGCTGCAGGTGCTGCTGGTGGCCGTGCTGTTTGGGCTGGCCCTTACACGCGTAGCGCCCACGGTGAGCGGCCCGCTCATCAGCACCTTTGAAAAGCTCAGCCACGTGTTTTTCGCGGTGCTGGGCATGGTGATGAAGCTGGCCCCGCTCGGCGCCTTCGGGGGCATGGCCTTTACCATTGGCAAGTACGGCCTCGATACGCTGCTGCCGCTGGGCAAGCTCATGCTCACGGTGTACGGCACCATGGCCCTGTTCATATTTGGGGTGCTGGGCGCGGTGGCGCGCTACTACGGGTTCAGCCTGTGGCGGCTGCTGGGTTTTATCAAAGAGGAGCTGCTGATTGTGCTGGGCACGTCCTCGTCGGAGTCGGCGCTGCCGCGGCTGATGGACAAGCTGGAGGCCTTTGGCTGCGCCCGGCCGGTGGTGGGGCTGGTGGTGCCCACGGGCTACTCCTTCAACCTCGATGGCACCACTATTTACCTCAGCATTGCCAGCATTTTCCTGGCGCAGGCGTTTGGGGTGCCGCTCACGCTGGGGCAGCAGCTCACCATCATCGGTATTCTCATGCTCACGAGTAAGGGCGCGGCCGGCGTCACGGGCTCGGGCTTTATCGTGCTGGCGTCCACACTGGCGGCCACCAAAGTTATTCCGGTAGAGGGCATGGCCCTGCTGCTGGGCGTAGACAGGTTTATGAGCGAGGCCCGGGCCATTACCAACATCATCGGCAACGCGGTGGCGACGGTGGTGGTGGCCAAGAGCGAAGGGGCGTTTGACGAAGAAAAAAACCGGGCCGCGCTACTGGGGCTGGTTCAGGCGGAATCAGAAGTTCGCTAACGTTGTTATCACACCTATGCCGGCCCTCTCCCCCGACCTTCGCAAAGCCCTTTTCAGCCTTCCTCAGAAAGAAAAAGACCAGCTGCTGGCCCGCCTCGTGGCCCAGGATGCCGTGCTGGTAGAGCAGCTCAGCTTCCGGCTGCTGGAAGGTGACGATGCCCTGGAGCAGCGTCGCCACCGCCTGCGGCAGCAGGTAGACGACCCCGTGCGCGGCTACCACCAAACCCCCAACGACCTGCTGCACATTGTGCGCCAGCTCCAGCAGCGCCTCACCTACCACACCAAAATCACCGACGACCTGCTGGGCGAAATTGAGCTGAGTTTGCGCCTGCTCGGCAACGTCTTCCGGCACCAGCCCGAAGCCGTGAGCCGCCTGCACGGCCCCACCCAGCCCCTGCTCCAGCACCTGGCCCGCCGCACCCACGACACCCTGCGGCAGGCCTACAAGCTGCACGAAGACTACCACGTGGAGCTAGCCCCGGCCATCAATGAGGTGCTCAGCCAACTGTACCAGTCGGCCGCCGCCCCGCTGGCCCGGGAGCTGGGCGTGCCCCTTCAGTTCAATACTTAATCCACCGTGCGAAAGGCTACTGGCAGGGTGTAGTACACGCGCACGGGCTGGCCCTGCACGCGGCCGGGCGTCCACCAGGGCATGATGCGCACCAGGCGCAGGGCTTCCTGGTCGAGGCCGTGGCCCAGGCCCTTCACTACCTCGGCGTCGCGGATGCGGCCTTGCTCGTCTACCACGAAGCGCACGTACACTTTGCCCGAAATATTCTGCTGCAGCGCCTCGGCCGGGTACTGCACCTTTTCGCGCATGAAGAGCAGCAGGGCTTTTTCGCCCCCTTTGAAGGCTGGCATTTCCTCGGCCAGCACGTATACTTTAGGAGCAGCGGGCCGGGCGGCGGCCGAGCCGGGCTCGGTGGCGGGGGTGACCAGCGCCAGGGGGCTGGGCTGCTGCGCCCGGGCGGCAAAAATCGTGGTACTCAGCAGGAACGTAAGTAGCAGCTGTTTCATAAGGCCAGGCTAGATAGCGCGTTGGACGAAGGCAAAAGTAGGCGCCCCCCGAGCGCGGTGCTTCACCGCTGCGTTATGGTTGTGTTGCGGGGAGGTTGGTAACATTCCGGTATCCTTTCCCGGCGAAAAACAGTAGTTTGAGTATCCCGCTTACTTACCCGCGGCGCCATTCCGCTCAACCTCTTCACCCTATGTCGCATACTCCCTCCCCCCAGCACGTGCGCGTACCGGAAAACCTTTCCGATGCCCACCTTCGCCAGGCACTTACTGAGCTGGACGAAAAAATCAAGACCCTGCGCAACCGGGCCCATACCACCACCGCCAACTCCCCGCACACCTACCACGAGCACATTGCGGCGCTGGAAGTAAAGCGCGCCGGGCTCCTGGAGCGTCTGGGCCCCGCCGCGGCTGATGCTCCCGCCAAGGACAGCGCCTCGCCCACCGACCGCTCGACCTGGGAAGAAATCTGGCAGGGTATTGAAAACCTGCGCAACGACCTGCGCAATATTATCTAGACATCGGAGACACGCATCCGGCGGCGGCTTCGGATTCCCCGGATTTCGGGGGCAATTGTCGTTCAATAAAGAAACCTCGCATGGTGCGAGGCCTTTTTGTTGTCTGTCATCCTGAGCGTAGCGAAAGACCTTATCACGTTAGAACAGTTTCGTTCAGGCGTGATAAGGTCCTTCGCTACGCTCAGGATGACAGACGGATAAAGCGCACCGACTACAAAATCCGCGGAATCCGAAAAATCCGCGCGAATCCGTGGTGCCGTTCGCCGGGGCTTTTCGGCAGTTCGGCCGGGGTATTTACCGTTCGCGAAAAAGTAGTTTCAGGCAGGAAGGCCGGGGTGCTAGATTTGATTTATCAATCAGCCACAAAGCCCTACTTCCTATGAAACTTACCACTGCCCTCCGCCCTGTCTGCGCCGCCCTACTGCTAGTCTCTGCGGCTTTCAGCGCCCCGCGCTCCGCCGCGGCTGCCTTGCATTTCACATCCGAGCAAGCCACCGCCACGCCCGATAATCCTGCTGCGCACCCCGGCTTTACGGTGCGTGTGGTGGGCAAAGGCCAGCCCATGCTCCTGATTCCGGGCCTGACCTGCCCCGGCGCGGTGTGGGACGAAACCGTGGCCCACTACCAGAAGCAGTACCAGTGCCACATTGTGTCGCTGGCCGGGTTTGGGGGCACGGCGGCGCCGGCCAGCACCAGCCAACTGCTGCAGAACGTGCGCGACCAGCTCCTTGCCTACATCCAGACGCAGAAGCTAGCCAAGCCCACCGTAGTGGGGCACAGCCTGGGCGGGTTTGTAGCCCTCTGGATGAGCAGCACCCGCCCCGAGGCCGTAGGCCCCCTGGTTATTGTCGATTCGCTGCCGTTTATCGGCGCCGTGCAGAACCCGGCCGCCACGGTAGAGATGGTGCGCCCCATGGCCGAGGGCATGCGCCAGCAAATGAGCAAGAGCAAGGCCCAGCCTGCCCAGCAGCGCCAGATGGTGAGCGGCCTTGTTACGGATACGGCCCGCATTACCCAGGTAACGCGCTGGGGCCTGGCCTCCGACCCCGCTACCGTGGCCCAGGCCATGTACGACATGTACACCACCGACCTGCGCCCCGAGGTAGCGCGCATTCAGCAGCCCGTGCTGGTGCTGGGGGCCTGGGCTGCCTACCAGGCCTATGGCTCGACCAAAGAAAGCACCCGCGCTATTTTCGAGCAGCAATATGCCCAGCTGCCCCGGCACCGCGTGGAAATGTCGGAAGCCGGCAAGCACTTTCTTATGTACGACGATATGCAGTGGTTTTTCCAACAGGCCGACGCGTTTCTGCGGGAGCAGGCGGTAGCAAAAAAGTAACTCGCCATCTTGCGGCATTGCTGGCCTGGCCTGCGGCCAGGCCAGCAATGTCCTCGTTTGGTCGAATCGTTTTCTCTGCTTAAAAAACCCAGCGCCTACGTTATGGAAAACTACGCTACTCCTTTCGAGCACGAATTTGCCGTGCTGCGGCTCGAAGTATCGGTGAAAGCCAAAAATGGCCTCGACTTCATCCTGGCGGCCAGTGCCGTGTGGGTGGCTATTACGGGGGTGTGGCTGCTGCCCGGCCCGGTAGCGCAAAAGGGGCTTATCACCTTTTTTGTTGGCCCCCTCACGCTGCCGCTGGCCTGGCTGCTTTCCCGGCTCCTGCGCACCAACTGGAAGCTGCCGCACAACCCTTTGCAGCCCCTGGGTTTGTGGCTGAACATTGCCCAGCTCTTCTACTTCCCGTTTCTGATCTTCATCTTCAGCAAGTACCCGGCGTATTTTATCATGACGTACGGCATCATCACGGGCGCGCATTTCTTTCCGTACGCCTGGTTTTACAATACCCGCGCCTACGCTGTGCTGGCGGGGGTAATTTCGGTGGGCTGTTTGGTGATTGGACTGCGCACGGCCGGCCCCACGCTTTATCTGGTGCCGGCTTTTGTCGCGGCTATGCTGCTAGTGCTGGCGGGCTTGCTGTACTGGGCTTACTGCCGGCAGCGGGCGGCCTACACCCAGCTAAGCCCGGGCCAACTGGCAGCGGCTTAACGGTTGATAACCTGCATGGCTGCTCTGAAGTCTTACGCGGCAGTGCCCGCGCCCGGCCGGTTGTACTGGCGCCTGCAGGCCCTGGGTTGGGGCCTGTATCTATTGCTGAACATAGCTATGTTCAGTTTGATGACGCCCCTTAGCGGGAAGCTCTTGCTCATGCAGCTGGCCATTGTGGCGCCACTGGTGCTCATCAGCCACGGACTGCGCTACCACCTGCGGGCCAGTGGCTGGGTGAAGCTGGCGCCGGTGCCCCTGCTCAGCCGCCTGCTGGTGCTGAACGTACTGCTCGCCGTGCTCAGCCAGGTCATCATCTGGGCCATTATCTACTTCCTGATCCGACCCGCTGCCGATGGCCGGCCCCACGGCTGGGGGCAGTTTGTGTTCTACGTGTTCAACGTGAACTTTCTGCTCTGGCTCTGGGAAGGATTTTACTTTGGCTGGCACTACCTGAGCAGCTTCCGGCAGGCCGAGGTAGATAAGTGGAAGCTGGCCGCCGCCGTGCAGGAAGCCGAAATGCGCACCCTCAAGGCCCAGATCAACCCGCACTTCATGTTCAATGGCCTCAACAACATCCGCGCCCTGGTGATGGAAGACCCCGGCCGCGCCCGCGACATGATTACCCACCTTGCGGACCTGCTGCGCTACTCCATTCAGCTCAACAGCGCCGAGCAGGTGCCCCTGGGCCGGGAGCTGGAAATTGTGGAGCACTACCTGCAGCTGGAGGCCATGCAGCTGGAAGAGCGGCTGCACTACACCCTGGACGTGGACCCCGCCGCCCTGCACGTACCCATTCCGCCCATGACGCTGCAGCTGCTGGTGGAAAACGCCATCAAGCACGGCGTGGCCCCCCGGCCCGCCGGGGGCTTTGTGCAGCTCACGGCCCAGCTCAACGACTCCGGCACCCTGCACGTGCGGGTGCGCAACACGGGCCAGTACGCGCCCCAGCCGGACCACCCGGGCGTGGGCGTGCGCAATGCCCGCGAGCGGCTGGCTTTGCTGTTCGGCCAGGCGGCCCAGCTGGTTATTCAAAACGACCCTACCCAGCCCGATACGGTGGTAGCCTGCCTGCAGCTCCCAGTCCACGCGCCCACTGCGGCTTCGCCATCCTTTTCCCACCCTGCCGCTGTATGAACGCGCTGTTAGTTGACGACTCCCGCCTGGCCCGCACCGAGCTGCGCCACCTGCTACGGGCTTTTCCGGAGGTGCAGATTGTGGGGGAAGCCCGCCACGCCGGCGAGGCCCGTGCCCTGCTGCTACAGACGCAGCCGGATCTGCTGTTTCTGGATATTCATATGCCCGGCGAAACCGGGTTTGAGCTGCTGGCTTCGCTGGAAAAGGCGCCCCACGTCGTCTTCACCACGGCCTACGACGAGTACGCGCTACGGGCTTTTGAGGTAAACGCCCTAGACTACTTGCTCAAGCCCATTCAGGAAAACCGCCTGGCGGCGGCCCTGGCTAAGGCGCAGGCCAAGGTGGCTGGGGCGGCAACGGCGGCGCGCGGGGCCGCTTCGGCCCCGGAGGAGCCGGCGCTGCCCCCACTCACGGAGCAGGACCAAGTGTTTGTAAAGGATGGGGAGCAGTGCTGGTTTGTGCGCCTGGCCGACATTCGCCTGTTCGAAATCAATGGCAGCTATACCCAGGTGTATTTCGACCAGCACCGCCCCCTGATTCCGCGCACCTTGCAGCACCTGGAGCAGCGCCTCGACCCGCGTGTATTCTTCCGCGCCAACCGCCAGCAGATTATCAACCTGAAATGGGTAGAGCGCATTGAGCCCTGGTTCAGCAACTCGCTGAAAATTCACCTGCGCGGCGGCCCCGCCGTGGAAGTTTCGCGGCAGCAGTCGGTGCGGTTTCGGGAAATGCTGAGCCTGTAGATTATGTATCTTTTTGCTGACTTCCGCAGTACACGGCAGTAAGTACCTGGAGTGGTACTGGCTCATTTTTTGTACTGCAGCATTTATGAAACTGCTTCTACCCTTCTTCGGCTGTCTGCTTCTGCTGGCTTCCTGCTCCCAGGACCGCGAAGCCCTCCATACCCCTAAGGCCCGCCCCGCATCTTCTTTCAAAACGGAAAAGAGCAACCCTCACAACAAGAAAGCTCAGCGCAAGCCGGGCGAATCCAGTTTGGGACTGGGCATTGATATGAACTCCCGGAATCCCAACAAATTCAAGACCGTGAAACGGTCTAAGAACAACTAACCCCGCGTCGGCGGCTGCCTGTTCCCGGCACAATCCTGCCTTGGTACGATGGTACTAAGGCAGGATTTTTTTATCTGTTTCATCCGCGCTTTCGCCAGGCATAAATTATTCAGGCTGAGCCACAAACTAACTCGCGGAGAAAACTGCCTGCTTTAGCGAAAAGCCCGTACATAGTTGACCTTGGTACGGCAATTACCCCGTATATTTTCCTACTGAATTCCCCACCTATATGCTGCCACGGCTACCTGTTCTGTCTGCTTTCCTTTGGGCGCTGATTTGGCTTTTGCCAAGTGCAGCCTCGGCCCAAACAGTCTCCCCCACTGCACCTGGGGTACTGGTTTTCCGACTAAAGGCGGCCACGGGCGGGCTCTCCGCGGGCCAGCGCCTCACCAGCCCGGCTTGGCAAAAGGCCGTGCGCCAGCTGGGCGCTACGGCGGTGCGGCCAAAGTTTCCGCACGCCCGCGGCCCGCTGGCCCGGAAAAAGCCAGCCGTCGACCTGCAGCTGATTTACCAGGCCGAGTACCCGGCCGAGGTTTCCTTTGCCAAAGCCCGGACGCTGCTGCTGCAAACCGGCCTGGTGGAGTACGTGGAGCCGCTTTACCAGCGGGAGCCGCTCTACCAGCCCAACGACCCCTACGCCGACTCTACCCGCACCAAAAATGTGCAGTACTACCTGAAAAAAGTAAGCGCCTACCGCGCCTGGGACGTGTCGAAGGGCGACACCAACGTGGTTATCGGCGTTCTGGACACCGGCACCCGGTTTACGCACCAGGACCTGAGGGGCCAGGAAAAGCGCAATTACAACGACCCGATTGACGGCATCGACAACGATGAGGATGGCTACATCGACAACTTCCGGGGGTGGGACCTGGCCGACAACGACAACGACCCTTCGCCCGACGCCCTGACTTCCCAGCGCGGCCACGGTATTCTGGTGACGGGCGTAGCGGCGGCCCGCACCGATAACGGCAAGGGCATAGCCGGAGCCGGCTTTTCCTGCAAGTACCTGCCCCTGAAGATTTACCCTAGCACGGCCAGCGGCTTTTTCGCCGGCTTCGAAGCTATTGTGTACGCCGCCGACCACGGCTGCCAGGTAATTAACTTGTCCTGGGGCGGCGCCGGGGGTAAGTCGCAATATGAGCAGGACATCATCACCTACGCCGCCGTGGACCGGGACGTGGTAGTGGTGGCCGCGGCCGGCAATACCAATGCCGAGCTGGATTTTTACCCGGCCAGCTACGAGCACGTGCTGTCGGTAGGTGCCCTGGAGCCCAACGACCAGAAAGGGCGCTCCAACACCTACAGCTACCACATCGACTTATCGGCCCCCGGGCAGCAGATTTTCACTACCGTCTTCAACCACGACAGCGCCTACGTAGACGTGGGCGGCTCGTCTTTCTCGGCCCCGCTGGTAGCCGGGGCCGCCGCCCTGGTGCGCACGCAGTTTCCCGGCTACACCTCGGAGCAGGTAATGGCGCGCCTGCGCCAGACCACCGATTCGCTGTACACCGTCACTGGCAATGCCGTGTACCGCCACAAGCTGGGCACGGGCCGCCTCAACATGCACCGCGCCCTCACCGAGCCGGTGCTCTACGCCGTGCAGCTTACCAAGCTGCGCTACGAGCCCCAGCCCAGCTTCCAGCCCGATGACACCACCCGGATTGTGGCGGAGCTGCAAAACGTGCTTACCCCGGTGGCCAACCTGCGCATCTCCCTGACCACGGCCTCCCCCTACCTGCGCGTGCTGCACGGCAGCGTAGTGGTGGGCGACATGCTCACGCTCAGCAACGCCAGCAACAGCCTGGAGCCCTTTGAGGTATTTGTCTCACCAGACGTTCCCCAGGCCACTATGGCAGTGCTGCGCTTTCACTTTGAAGCCGATAATGGCTACCAGGACGACCAGTTTGTGACGGTGACCCTGAACCCGGGCTTTATTACGCTCACGGCCGGCAACCTCCACGTATCGGTTACCAGCCAGGGCAACATCGGCTACGAAGCCACCAACTCGGCCGTGGGCGAGGGCGTCACGTACCGCAACGGCCCGCCGCTGCTGTCCAGCGGCAGCCTGCTGGTAGGCACTACGCCCAGTCGCGTGTCGGACCGGCTGCTGAACGAGGTCAAAAGCGTTGACCAGGATTTTGTGAGCGTAAAGCCCTTGCGCTTTGTAGCCGCGGCCCGGGAGGCCGATCAGGAAATAGCCGGGCGCTTTCAGGACGTGCCCTCGGCCAGTACGGTGGGAGTGCGCGTGCGGCAGCGGGCCTACGCCTGGGCCGACTCGCTCCGCCGCAATTACGTGGTGCTGGAGTACCGCCTCACCAACATCACCACCGATACGCTGCGCCCCCTGTACGCGGGACTGTTCATGGACTGGGACCTGCCGCAGGCCAGCAGCCGTAACGCCGCGGCCTGGGATGCGGGGCGCCAGTTGGGTTACGTGTACGACCGCCTCGCCCCCACCCTGCACACCGGCGTGCAGTTGCTGCAGGGCGGTACCGCCGTCAGCTATGCTATTAACAACAATGCGCCGGTAGGCTCGCCCATCCGGCTGGCTGATGGCTTCAGTAGCGCGGAGAAGTTTCTGATGCTGAGCAGCGGTACTACCCAAGCCACCGCGGGCGAAACGGCCACCGGTGCCGATGTATCCCACGTAGTAGGGGCCGAGCTGCCCGCCCTGGCCCCCGGCGACTCTACTCTGGTGGCCTTTGCCCTGCTGGCCGGTGGCTCCCTGGATAGCCTGCGGGCCACTGCAGATATTGCCCGGCAGCAATACCTGGGCACCGTTACACCCGTGCGGCCGCCCGGCGCAGTTGCGACCCGGTGGGAAGTATACCCCAACCCCACCACGGGCCGCGTGGTAATAGACGTGCCACCCGCCTTTTCTGCCCGTCAGGTTACCCTGCTGGATGCTCTGGGCCGGCCGGTGCGGAGCTGGACGTGGACCGGGCAG
The DNA here is from genome assembly GCF_008271285.1 of Hymenobacter lutimineralis. Lineage (NCBI taxonomy): Bacteria > Pseudomonadati > Bacteroidota > Cytophagia > Cytophagales > Hymenobacteraceae > Hymenobacter > Hymenobacter lutimineralis. The sequence goes on from NZ_VTHL01000006.1 coordinate 178,184, forward strand.
CGTCGCCAAGCGTTTCAGCTTCCCTCGGCCGCCGGCTTGTACCTGCTGCGGGTAACAGGATCAGGCGGCGTACTGGTGCGCAAAGTGCTGGTGCGCCCTTAGTCGCTCCAGGGCACAGTCCGGTCGGCGGCCAGGGCTCAGCAAATCCTTCCTGGAGGCTCCAAGATTTTGAAGCACTTATCCTGTAATAGTATTTGCAATTTGTAGTCGCGCAAACAAACCAGGAAAATGGAAAATACCGACAACGCAGCGTCTGCTGCCAGTAATATCATCAGCCCCAGGGTAACCGGTGTTGGTGGCATCTTCTTTCTGGCCGATAACCCAGAGAGAATGAAGGACTGGTACGCCCAAAACCTGGGGTTCGAGCTGAATGACTGGGGCGCAACCTTTGCCTCCCGGGATGCCGCCAACCCCGATGAGGTAAACCAGCTGCAGTGGAGCCCCTTTCCAAAAGGAAGCGACTATTTCGCGCCCTCTAAGAAAGAGTTGATGATCAACTACCGGGTTCAGAACATCGAAGGGTTGGTAGCCAAACTCCGGGAAAACGGCGTCACCATTCTCGATGCTATTGCCAGCTACGACTACGGCAAGTTTGTGCACATTCTGGACGCCGAGGGCAATAAGCTCGAGCTATGGGAGCCCAACTGACAGGGCGGCGTAACAGGCGAAGCACCTGTTCATAAATGAGAAAATCAGGCGGCCGGCTATTGCAAGCGTTACATAGGTCTTTTAGCCCAGAGCTGCATTAGGCAGATGAGAAAACGCCTGGCCTAAATATGCCAGAGCTGCTGCCAGTCGGTGGTGTAGGCCGGGGAGCGAAAGGCGCTGGGGTCCAGGCCGCTGGCCGCCAAGCGCACGGTTCCGCGGCCAAAACGCGCGTTCAGGGCGTCAAAGGTAGACATCAAGGCGGCGCTCTGCTCCGTTTCGCCCGCGCTGAATAAGCTCAGCTGGGGCTGGCCGGCGGGCTCTAGCCCGGTGAGCAGAACCCCGGCCCGGGTATAGGCCACTCCGGGCTGGCGCAACTGCCGCAGGCCTCGCAAAGCGGCCTTGGTCAAAGACAGGGTGTCGTTGGTGGCTACCAGCAGGGGTACTACCGTGGATAGCGTGTAAGGCCCGGGCTCCCCGGTGTACCGGTCGCGGCCCAGGAGCACGGTTAGCAGATGCGCTACCCGTTGCTGCTGCCGTAGCTTCTCGGCTGCGCGGCCCACGTGGGTGGCAATGGCCTCCTGCAGGGGGCCCAGCGCCGTTTGCGGCTTGCCAAAGCTGCGGGTGCAGATCACGCTGTGCCTTGGCCGCGCCAGCTCGGTTTTTTCGCCTTCCTCGGGTAGCAGATTTTCGCCGTGCCACGAAAGCGTTTTCTCACCCCGCAGTTCTCGCCACAGGCGCACCCCGGCCACGCCGCCTAGGTGACGCCTTACCCAGGCTTCGGGCATTGCTGCTAGCTCGGCGGCGGTGCCCACCTGGTGCAAGCGCAGTTTAGCGGCGTATCGGCGACCTATGCCCCAGACATTTTCTACCGGCGTGCTGGCCAGCGCCGCCCGCTGCTGCTCCAGCGTAGCCAGCAAGCACACCCGCTCCGTTTCCGGTAGTTGGCGGGCCAGCCGGTTGGCCAGCTTAGCCAGCACCTTGGTGGGAGCTATGCCAATAGCCGTTGGAATGCCGGTTTGCTGCCGCACGGTGTGCCGAATCCGATGGGCATATGCCTGCAGGCCCTCGGGGGCGCAGTAGCGCAGCCCCTCCAGGTTCAGAAACGACTCATCTATGGAGTACACCTCTACCTCCGGCGAAAACTGCGAGAGGATGGTCATGACGCGCCGGCTCATATCGCCGTAGAGCGGATAGTTGGAGGAGAATACCGTTACGCCGTGCTCACGCAGACGGCCCCGCGCCTGGAAATAGGCCTCTCCCATAGCAAAACCTAGCTGTTTGGCTTCATCCGAGCGGGAAATAAGGTTATGGTCAGCCGGGGAATCGCTCCCCCGGCTGCCACTTCAGAACCGTGCGTGAGACTTTCACCTCACACGGCTCCTCGTTGTGCACCGCTACCGCGAGCTGCCAGGCTGCCGTCCTGCTTCGTCTTTTGGTGGTGACAATGCCGGTGCAGCAGCTGTAGATTCGTCAACTCCTCCTTCCCGCCGCGTATTCGGGGCACGCGGTGGTCCTTTTCGAGCACATCCGTGTCCGTGAAGCACAGGTGGCACCACGCGCAGCGCCCGGCTTGCTGCTTCAGCAGCAGGCAGGTGCGCCGGTCCAGGCCGTGGTACTGCCGCAGTCGCGCGCCCCAGTACGGCCAGTCGCCATCAAAGGGCGAGCGGGTGCCCGCCACCTTGACGTGGCGCTGGATGCGGGTGAAGCTGTGGTAGCGGAGTTGCACCCCGGCCGGGGTGGCAAAGTTCCAACTGCCCTGCTCCAACCGCCAGTACTTGCGCACGATGCGTCGGCGGTGCTTGCCGCCGTGCCGGCGCATGGCCCAGCGGCGCAGCCCGTGGTAGAGCACGTAGTCCATGCGGGAGAAGACGTCTCTGGCCACCACACCGGCGTAGTACTGGCTCCAGCCCCGGATGACCGGGTTCAGCTCCCGAATCAGCGCCTGTTGGGGCGAAGCCCGTTGCCGAAACAGGATGTCCCGCAGCCGCTGGCCGTGCCGGTGCTGCGCCGTGCGCGAGGGCTTGATTAACGTCTTGAAGCCCAACAGGTGCCCCTGTTGGTCCTTGCCCGAATGGGTCCGTCCCACCACAAACTGCCGCACGGTGGTCCCCAGGAAATCGAAGCCCGCCGGGTGCTCGGCCGTGGCGTGCCGCGTGTGCACCAGCCGGGTTTTGGCGGGCTTCATGGCCAGTCCCAACGGCGCCAACCAGTCCGCGAGTAGTTGCTGACAGGCTTCCACCACGGCGCGGTCTTCGTGGAGGACCACGAAGTCGTCGGCGTAGCGAATCAGCGTCACTTTCGGGCTCAGGCGGGTGGGGCTGATGCGCCGTTGTCGGAAGTGCGTCCGGAGGACCGTTTCCATGCCGTGGAGGGCGATGTTGGCCAGCAGCGGCGAGATAACCCCGCCTTGCGGGGTCCCGGCCTCGACGGGCTGAAACACGTCGCCCTCCAGCACGCCGGCCCGCAGCCAGCCCTTGAGCAGGCGGCGGAACCGGGGCACGGTATCCACCTTGGCCAGGAGCCGCGGGTGGTCGATGCGGTCAAAGCACTTTTCGATGTCGGCGTCCAGCACCCACTTGGCCCGCTGGTTGATGCAGGTATAGATGGCCGCCAGGGCGTCGTGCGCCGACCGGCCGGGCCGGAAGCCGTAGCTGTTGGGCTCGAACCGGGCTTCCCACTCGGGTTCCAGCGCCAGCTTGACCAGCGCCTGCAAGGCCCGGTCGCGCATGACGGGAATGCCCAAGGGGCGTTTGTCGGCCGAACCCGGCTTCGGAATCCAGACCCGTCGCAACGGTTTGGCCGCCCACCGAAACGAGAGCCGACGGCCCAGCCGCAGGCGTTGCTTGTCGGTGAGCGATTTCACCCCGTCGATGCCGGCCGTGCGCTTGCCCTGGTTGTCCTGGGTGACTTTGCGGACGGCCAGGAGTTTGGCCGCCCGGGACTTACTCAGTAGTTTTTGGAGTTGGCGCACCTGCCGGGTATCGCCCCGGCGGCTGGCCTGGTAAATGCGTTTTTGCAGTCTGAAGACCGTACGCTGGAGCTTCTTCCAGGGCAGGGCCTTCCATTCATCCATCTGTGGCATCACAGTGTCCATCGTCTTGACTGTTACTAACTTCGTTTACCAATACACAACGGGCGCAAGTGGGCATATCCGCCGGCTTTCCCGGCGGCGTTGGCTTCTTGCGCCATCCTGCCCCGAACCGGCGTGTAGCCGGCGGCCCACTGCCGAAGCAGAGCCGGTTCGGGGTTTCCCTGTTCCACCTGTCTGTTTCACGAAAGCGTAGCGTCCCACTGTTTCACCGGGTTATGCTGTGAATGAGCGGCTTCGGTCGGTCATGCAATACCGAAGCCCTGACAACCAGTCCCTTTTGGGCAAGCTTGTTATACTGGGTAAGCTTGTTCAACGTAACGATGATTAATGGATTCAGAAGGTCTTACGCATACTTTCACACTCGCAGGGATAGCCGGCCAGTCTCCGACGTACCCGCTTTCTTTCCCGCTTCACCCGCCCGGGTTGCCACATCGGGCAAGTGGGGAAAGCGTTTTCGCCCGCTCATCAGGACGGCAGAGAATTTGGCTCTGCACCAGACAGATAGTTATTCTTTAGCCCGAGCTAAAGAACGCCTGCTTATGGAGTTCACAGGCAACAGGTCGCACGCACCCGTCGTTGTTGCTGAGCACTACCACGGGGCGGCCCTCCAGACGGGGCTGGAAAACCCGCTCACAAGACACGTAAAAGTTGCTGCAATCGACCAGCGCCACCATAACTACTCAGCGGATATCTGATTACCATCCCCGGCACGCAAGCCGGCAGTAGTGTTCATGGAATGAATGACGTGGGTGACGACCCCGCGCACGGAGAAGTTCATTCCGGGCAGTATTTCCTGGGGCTGATACTTGGGGTTGGCCGGCTCCAGCCATACCCGCCCTCTAGCCAGGCGTAGCCGCTTCACGGTAAACTCCCCATCCACCACGGCCACTACTACCAGCCCGCTTGCGGGCGTGAGGGCGCGGTCGATGATCAGTAAGTCGCCATCCTGTATGCCGGCTTCCTGCATAGAGTCGCCGCGCACCCGGGCAAAGTAGGTAGCCGCCTGGTGCCGGATCAGGTGCTGGTTTAAGTCGAGGTGCCCCTCCAGCTACTTACCAGCGGGTGAGGCAAAACCCGCTGGTAAGTAGCTGCTCAGCAATGGTAGCGCCAAGGCCAACGGTTGCTGGGGCAAGGTATACAAGGACAATGGATGCATGGGTAGCAGCAGGAATTACGCCGCCGCTATTTACTAAAAATATTAGCAAATCCAAGAGCTTACCCACATCGTATGTTTCTCCTATGCGCCTGTACAACTGGTATTAAAATAGCATTAATCAGGCAATAATAGCCAATAAACGGCTTTTTATCTGGTAATAAACCTGTATATTTTTACCGCCAATTTTGTTAGTTTACCGTTGTATTTGTATCTTTGGATATGTCGAAAGTCAAGTTTCCTGTACCAGCCCCCGTGCAGCAGTTTGCGCGGTGCATTGATGCTAGTAGCCGGCCCGCAGACTACGTTGGCGAGTGGCCGGAGGCAGGCCATGTGTACCCCGTGCAATACCGGCGCAACGTCCGCACTGGCAAGCCCCAGGTCCACGTTCTGGGGTTTTATGCCGAGGCTCCTTATGGAGCTTTTGCCGCTCACCGCTTCAGCTCCGTCGCCGAAGTCTGGCTGAACTAGGTTCCAGCCTATTTCTCTTTCATCTTCCCGGTTGGCGCTGCGTGTTTAAAGCAGCCCAACCGGGCTTTCTTTTTCTGCCCGCCTTTGCATCGGCTTCGCTGGTCCTACCGGTAGTGCCAGAAAATGCCGAAGTCAAAGGGCGTCCAGAGGGCGGCTTGCTGGTTGGCCACCTTTAGGGCCTCATTGGCCCAGGTGTTGCAGGTGTAGAACAGGTTATAGGTTCGGCGGGCCTCGTAAAAAGCGTCGTACTGCCCGTAGCTGTGGCCGGCAATGTGCTGCACCCGGCCCTGGGCATCGGGCTCGAAGCTGTTCCGGATAAAGCCAATGAGCTTTTCATACTCGGCCGGCTTGAGGTAAATACGCACGCAGTGCGGGCCTTCCTGGGGGCGGTGGTGGAAGGTGGTATGCATGGCCGTGGTGCTCATCCAGAACATGGCGCGCACGGCGGTACTGGGTTTAAGCTCGGCCCAGGTAGGCGTGTTCAGGTAAAATCCTTTGTCGCCCCAGCCGAAGCCCACGTATTGCCGGCTGCTGTCGGCGGCCGGGGTGTGGCTATAAGGCACCAGCTGGCTCCAGTCGATGTACTGGGTGCGCACGGGCAGGACAATATCGGTGTGCACCCCGTTCGACAGCACCCAGGCCTCAATGGCGCCCGTCTCAGGCTGGCTCCGCTCCCCCACCGGCACCGCCGACAACGCGGCTGAAGCAGCCAGGTATACGACTACTGCACCCACGATACCTCCACCCGTCCAGGCGGCTCCTTTCAATACTTTTTTTAGCGTGTTTGGCATTCAGAACGGTTGAGCTTGAATATAGCAGACCAGCCCTCATACGAGGTAGAGCCCGAAAGTTATTGTTCTTTTCGGCGGGCCCACCGCGTAGCTAATAGGACCAGCAGCGTAGGCAGCCACAGCCAGCGTAGCTCACTCAGCAGCGTGACTACCCCTCGCCAAGAGAAAAAGCCCGCCCCCACCGGCGAAACGCGCACCGGGCGCCATGGCCAAAAGTACCGCTCCCCGCTAAATGGGGCCAGCAGCGCCACCCCCAGGCCGCCACTAGTGAGCATATCCAGCAGTGGGTGTGAAACCGTGGCTGCCGCCAGCCAAGCCGCCAGCTCTATCCGGCTCAACGTACCGCGCAACCGCGCCGGCGCCAGCAAGGCCAGCATAATTCCAGCCAGCGCAGCAAATGCCAACGAGTGCGTGAAGCCCCGGTGCCCCCACATACTTGCGTAAGGAATACCCAGCTTGAACGTCACGGCATCGAAATCGGGCAGGATGGCGCACAGGGCCAGGAGCCACCAGAAGCCCGCGGGGCGCGGCTGGGAAGAGAGGCTGCGGCCGAGGCCAACGGCTACGGCGGCGTGGGTGAAAATGGTGGGCATAGCGGGCCGCAAGTACGGCGGTGCAGTGTACATTTGAAACCCTATTTCCCCTGAAAAATGGCTACCGAATCGTCCGACGCCCACTACGTCATTCCGGCCGCGTACCGGCGCATGGAAAACCTGCACATCGTGTTCTGGCTGCTGAAAGACGTGAGCTGGTGCATGGTGTGGAAGCCCCTGGGCCTGGCCATGGTTGTGCCCACCCTGGCTATTGCTATCATGATTACCTAGCGCACCCGCCACCTGGTTTCCGAGCTGGCCCACAACCTGGCCATTGTGCTCTGGATTTCGGCCAACTCCTACTGGATGATCAGTGAGTTCTTTCACTTCGATGAGGTGCTGGTGTGGCACTCCGTCACGGGCAAGCACCTGGCGCTGGTGCCGTTCGGAGCCGGGCTGCTGGTGCTGGCCTTCTACTACCTGGTGCAGAAACCGCGCGAGAACCGGCCGGAGCAGGTGGCTACGCTGTAGCCGCCTGCTTCAGCAGCAACTCAATCAATTGCACGGCCTGCGCAAACCGCTCGGGCCACACCCCACCTATTTCGTGGTATTGGATGCCAAAATGCGTCAACGTCTGCCGGTGCAAAGCATCCAGCCGCAGCCGTTCGGTCTGGCTTAGCCGGGTACCATCATCCACAAGCGGCACATCGGCTTGCAGGTACAAATACAGATCGGCCCGGTTGATGGCATACAGCTCGGCCGGCAATTCCAGGTAATCTTCGCCCAGCAGCCGGGTATACGACTGCGTGATGTGCACATCGGTGTCCAGCAGCAGCAGCGGGCCGGCTGTGGCCTGGGCCGCCGCAATGCGGCGGGCGTGTTCCGAGGCCACCGCCAGCAAGTCGGCCCGGCTGATTTCGGTCGAGTGGGCCACCAAGTCCCGGCCCGCCTCGGCTACGGAGGAGGCCCCGAAGTGTGCCGCCAGCTGCTGCGTCAGCGTGGTTTTGCCGGTTGACTCCGTACCCAGAATTGCTACCGTGCGCCGGTAATAGTCCTGCACGCTGCCCGGCAGGTACTGCCAATGTGCCTGTAGGTCGGCTCTGATGGCGGTGGCGGAAACAGGTACTTGCACACGGGCCGGATCGAAATTCAGAAACCGGATACCCAGCCAGGCCGCCACCATTTCCCCATACGGCTCCGAAGTGACGACTAGATTAACGGTGGGCAGCTCCTGCCGAAACCGCTCGGCCCACGCGTGTGCCACGGCTTCGGAGGAAACGGAGGTGTTGGGCAGCTCGTTTTCGCGGTAGTCCAATACCTGCACATGTACCTCTGGGTGGGCAGCGTAAGTTTCGCGCAGCCAGCCGGCCCGTACGCTACCCGGCAATTGCTCCAGGTCGCTGGCGCATACCAGCACCGTTAGGTGGTCGCAGTGGCGGCGGGCAAAGTCAATGAGGGCCAAGTGCCCCCGGTGCAGGGGCAGAAACTTCCCGAATACTAAGGCGTGCGTCATAGCGGATAACGCTTCTGATGAACTCTTGCTATGCAATGGAAAAACCGAAGCATGCTAAATTAAACGTCATGCTGAGCTGGCCGAAGTATCCCGACTGCTTTGTACAAGTATTCAACGAAAAGGCAGAGAGGCTTCGGCTACGCGGGCCTCAGCTAACGCTTAACCTAAAACGGGACTACGCTAGAGGCGTAGTTTCACATCCAGGTAAATGTTGGCCGGGGCCTGCACGAAGTACTTGCGGGTGCCGTCGGCCTCCACGTAGCCGGTGTTGAAGTAGCGGGCGTTGGTGAGGTTGTTGCCAAAGAGCGTGAACTCCCATTGTCGCCAGGCATACTGCGCGCGAGCGTTCAGCAGCACGTAGCCTGCCACGGTAGCGGAGTTGGCAAAATCCAGGTAGGAGTGGCTCTGGTAGCGGCCCGTCAGGGCCAGTTGCCAGGGTCCGGTGGCGTACGCGGCTTCCTGGTTAAGCAGCACCGCCGGGGTAAGAACTGGCCGAAAGGTTTCGGCCTGCTCGCGGATGCGGCTGTAGTTGAAGGCGGAGTTGTTGAGCAGAGAAAACCGTGGGGTGAGCTGGTAGCGCACCGTGGCTTCTACGCCGCTTCGGTAGCTGCGCTCCACGTTGTCGGTCAAAGCCAACCCGTTGGGGCCTAGCTTGCCGTTTAGCACAATCTCGTTCCGAAAATCCATGTAATAGGTATTCACACTGCCTTCAAGCCGAGGACTTTGGTAGCGCAGGCCCAACTCGTGGTCCTGCACGTACTCGGCGCGGGTGCTGTAGAGCAGGACCTGCCCGTCTTCGTCGACTGAGAGGTTGTCGTTGCCTCCGAACAGGTCGTTGCGGGTAGGTTCCCGGCCGGTGCGGCCCCAGCTGTAGTACAGCGTAGTGCGGTCGGTGAGGGCCAGGCTTAGGCCGGCTTTGGGGTTGATAAACTGCCACGACAGCGGCGCCAGGGGCACGTCGCCCGCATAGCGAAACCGCACGGCCCGGGCCTGCACATCCGTAAACAGCGTGAGCAGGCCGGCCTGGTACTCCAGCTTGCCAAAGGCGCTGCCTTCGCGCTTGTAGCCGGTGTTGCGGTACAGCTCGCCGGTCGTCCGCTCGCTGCCCAAGTGGCGGCGCTGGTAGGTGCTCAGGTTGCCTCCTACCGACCACGTGAACCGCCGGGTCTGGTGCGTAAAGGTGCTAAAAGCCCCCAGCAGCCCTGAGCGAAAATCGTAGCGGTACATTTCGTTGGTGGATGGAAAACCCAGAAAGTTGTTTAAGTCGAAGTCGTAGCCCCCGCGCAGGCCCGAGGCGTACACGCTGGTGCTGACTTCGGCATGGGCGGTGGGCCGCCACTGGTTTTGCAGTTGTACCAGGGCCTGCCGGAACAAGTCATTCTCCGGTCCATTGGCATTGGCACGTCGATTCTTGCGCAACACCGAATCGGGCACGCCCAGCCAGGCCAGCTGGTTGCGCTGCTGTCCGGCCAGCACGCTCAGCTTCCAGTGGGTTTTATCGTAGAACAGCCCCCCACTCAGGTACACCGAGCGGGAAGTATTGGCCGAGCGGTCCTTGTAGCCGTTGGAGTGCACCTGCGAGGCCCGCGCGTAGCCGGCCACGCGCCCGCGCCGTCCGCTGGCTACCTCCCCAAACAGCCGGTAGCTGCCAAAGGAACCATAGCCCCCACCCAGGGTGGCCCGGGCCGAATCGAGCAGGGAAGCCGAGAACAGCTGCAGGCTGCCCCCGTAGCTGGCCGCCCCGTTCTGGGTGGTGCCCACGCCCCGCTGAAGCTGCAGTCCGCTCAGGGAGGTAAACAGGTCGGGGTAATTGGAAAAGTAAGCCCCCTGGTCTTCGGGCTCATTCAGCGGCACTCCGTCCAGGGTCGTGTTGATGCGTGTCTGGTCGATGCCGCGCAGGCGGAAGTAGGCGTAGCCCTGGGTGCTGCCCGCATCGGAGTAGGCCGTCACGGCGGGCGTCTCCGTGAGCAAAAACGACGGCTCCTGTCCTACGTTGCGGGCCGCCAGCGCCCGGCCACTCAGGTTGAGAAACGTGACGGGCGTGCGGGCGGCCGCCCGGTACGTCACCGTCACTTCGGGCAGGGCCGTGGTCGTATCTGAAGCAGTGGGCGTTTGGGCCCGGCTGGTGGCGGTGATGAACAATAAAGCACCAGAGAGTATGCCTAGTTTCATGTAGAAGGAGTAGAGCCACGGCTATATGCCCGCAAAACTAGCGTAATCCTTCAGCAGCCGGGCTCATGCTTGCTATAGCCCGCTCGGCCAGGCTTCAACCTGCAGTACGGCGCAGCTGCCACAGCGCCAGCAGGGCCGCAGCAACTACCAGAAGTCCAGCGTAGTGGTCGATGGGCACTGCCGTAGGATTGGCAGAATCTTCTTCCAGATCCAGGGCCGAGGCGGCGTTCAGCACTTGCTGCTGCTTGCGGCGCAGGGCTTCTTTCTGAGCAGGATTTTCGAGGGCCAGATACGCCGTGAAGGGTGTAAGAATGCCGGCGCGGAAGCTGGCCTGCACAAAAGGCCACCGCTGGCTCTCCTCTACTTCGGGGTGGAAGGCCTGCCATTGCTGATAGCCGTGCAGCAGCAAACCCGTTTGCCAGCGGTTGGCCGAAGCCAGTGCGGGGTCTAATGGTGCAGCCGGGTTAGCCAGGACCAGTTCGCCGGCCCCATCGTCGGGGAGATAGGCGCGGGCCTGGAAGGCGGAGGGCCAAGCCCGCACCGGCCGGATCTGATCCACTACATCCAGCGGCTGAGCACTTCGCCGGCTTAAGGCATGCGGCTCAGGCTCGCCATCTGGACCCAGCACGTAAAATACGTCCGACTCAGGGTACGCGGCCCGCAAATCGGCGAGATCAGGCCCGAGAATGGCATGCTGCAGGGAGTCTGTTACGATTACCGGTACGGGATACGTGGCGGCAGGATGCAGGTAAGTATCCGTAAGAAGGCGCCGTAGAGCACCATCGAGGTAAAAACCACCCCGGCCTTGGTGCGCGCGCAGAGCGGCCTGCCAGTTTTGGCCTGCGGCTACGGGCGTGCTGTAAGCATCGACCAGCGTAAAGCGGGTTTGTGGGTTGTTCAGCACGGCCGAGCCATAGTGTTGACGCAGGCGGTTAGCATAGGTAGCCGCCGCGGTTTGTTGCCGGGCCGAGACATCGAGCAGGAAATGATAGTAGGGCTGGCGGCGCACCAGCGGCAGGCGCTGCTTGGCAGCCCGGCTTACGTAAGCCACGGCCCCACCCGGCGCTGCCACCACAGTTGGTTGCAGAGGGGTTGCTACCGAGTCGCCCAGTACCACGCGCCGCTGGCCAATACGCAGCGTGAGAGGGTCCCGGTGCAGCAGCTGCAAGCCGGTAGTGCGCACGGCCGCGCCCACCACCGGGTACACGTGCAGGCTTAGCTGGCCCGACTTCTGGTACATGAGCAGGCCCGGGTCGCGCTGCCGACGCTCATTGCGGATCTGGGCATATACCCACGCAGCTGCTTTCTTTTCGGCTAGGATACCTTGCTCACGCCGCCCGTTCATATCCAGGTAATAGTCGCTGACCCAGCAGCCGGCGGGCAGTTCCAGCGTTGTCGTAAATTCCCCATCCTGCTCCTGCGGGTTGGCATTGGCTATGCGCAGGTGCACCCAGCTCACCCAGGCTTGCTGCCGGGCATCATAGCTACTGCGGGTGGTCAGGTCGGTGATGCCGGGCTGAAACGATGAGGGAGGCGGTGGGGGTAGCGTAAAAGGCACCTCCTCCGCTGCTACCGGTTTGCTCATAAATACTCGTTCGAGGTCCGCCAGCTTGGTTTCCGACAGCGTCAGGTTATCGAGCACCAGCCAGTTGAAGTAGAGGGAGAGATAGGGCGTTTGCCCGGAGTCCCACGGGCCGCCCTGGTTGTTTTTGTTGCGGCGCACCTGCTGCAGGGTACGGGCAAGCGTCTGCTCATCAAGGCTGGGGTGCAGTTGATAATCGGGGGAGTACCGGTAGCTGAGGGCTTGATGCAACGTGTGCCGCTCATGCAGGTAGTACAGCGTGAGAGCCAACGGCAACACCAGCCCGCCCCCTACCAACACGGCTAAACGCGTAGCGCGCGGGGTAATGGGGCGTAGCGTTTGCCAATCGAGGGAAAGTGCCTGTACATGTACCACCAAGAGCAGTAAGGGTGTGAGCATGAACAGCCCCAAACCGAAGAGGAGCACCGCTGGCAGCGCCAGCGGCAGAAACGGCAGAAATACCAGAAAGAAATAAAGCGTATACGCCAGCAGAATGCTCCGCCCCAGCATAAGCAGCAGTTGCCAGCCCCGACGTGGTGAGGGGGGCAAGCTCACAAAAATGCCGTTGAGCACGGCCAGCGCATAAAACGAGAAGCTGTTGAAATTGCCGAAAAGGCCGCTTTCTTTCCACGTCCAGCTTCCTAGCAGGATACCGGAGTTTAGCAACAAACCCAGGACGGGCATCACCAGCCCAACCAGCACTTTCCAACCCGTGTGCAACCCCAGGCCATGTTCTAGCCGGCGCAGGCCCATGATGTAAGCGGCGCGCACCAGAAAAAACAGGAAGCAGGCCGCGCCCAGCGCAAAGCCTATTCGCATCAGGGTTTGTTCGAGCGCCATGGGCACCCAGCGGCCTAACGCTGCCCAAAAAAATATGACAGCACATGCCCACAGAATAGGTGACAAAAAGGCTAAGCCAAAGTTCTGTAAGGCCGACTGAGGTTGGTTAGCGGGCGTGAGGCGTACCACGGCTACAAACACCGCATGAGCCAGCGTAGGCATCAGAAAGGTGTAGGCATAGAGTAAAACATCCGTGGGCACCAGCCAGCGCGGAATTTCTGAGGGAATCAACTCCCAATCCTGCTGCATAGCCACCAGCAGCCATAGGATGGTGGTTACCAACCCCACCACACAATAACCCAGGCTTACCGGGCGGCGACGCACCATCTGCCGCACCGCGTAGGTTAGCGTGAGCAGGCCTAGCCCCGCCAAGCTTCCACCCAGCCAGCACCAAGTGCGCACACTGCTTATTGGCAGCAGGCTCTCAATCAGGGAAAACTGGGCGTAGCCCAGAGCCAGTAGAACCAGCACTGGTAATGTATTCACTAAAAATAGCCACCGGGGTTGCAGAACAGAGCGCATCACGTACAGATCAGGTAGTTAAAAAGGCAGAACGTCACAAACATATTATAAAGTACTTTGTATTTCAAAGTTTAATTAAAAAGAAGCCCCCCTTTCCTTCCAGGCAGGCAGTTGTAGTACCTGTTTTGCATGCAGTAATAAGTAGGCTGGCATCAAAAACCAGCACTTCTTCGGAAGCTCAAAAAGCCTTTTTGCGCTATAGTAGCCGACGTACGTTGCTCCTCCTTCGAACTACACGTACCACGCTGCCCCAGCTGCCAGGGCTACCGACACCGTTTGGCCCGCTTGCAGGCCGGCCTGCGGGGTGCGCAGCCGCACGGGCTGCCCGGCCAGGGTAAGTTGCGCTTCGTAGTAGCTGCCGTAGAACCGGACTTCCTGTACTAGTGCGGGCGTTCCTACCTCGGCCAGCTGTAATTGCTCGGGCCGCACCAGCAGCCGCCGGTTGCGCCGGCCTGGGTCGCCCGTAAGACGGCGGGAAGCTGCGGCAGAAAGCAAGCTATACTCCCCAAAAAGACCCGCCACGTACGCACTCACCGGCTGCCGGTAAATGGTTTCGGGGGCAGCCTGCTGTACCAACACACCTTTTTCCAGTACCAGCAGCTCATCGGCCCAAGACAAGGTATCCTGCGGGTCGTGGGAAACGAGAAGGGTGGTGAGGCCCAGCTGGGTGGTTACATCGTGCAATACAGCCTGGAGCAGCTGCTTGTGGCCCCGGTCGAGGTTGGAGAAGGGCTCATCCAGCAGCAGCAGGCGCGGACGGGCTAGCAGCAGGCGGGCCAGGGCAATGCGCTGCCGCTCCCCGCCCGAAACCTGGTCGGTGCGGCGCAGCAGCAGGTGGTCGATGCGGCACAACTGATACAAAGCCCCAGCCTCTGGAGCGGGCAACGTGCTGGCATAGCGCAGCACCTGCTCCACCCGCAGAAACTTCGGCAACTCGGAATGCTGGGAGAGGTAGGCTATACCCTGATGGCCGGGCATCAATTGCTCCTGGGGCCCTTTTACGCGGCGCTCCTCCAGCCATATTTCTCCTCCGGTGGGCTGAATCAGGCCGGCAATACTTTGCAGCAGGGTGCTTTTACCGGCCCCCGTTTCGCCGGCTACCGCCAGCCGCCGGCCGTCGGCCAGCAAGAAGCTGACGTCCGTCAGGGCCTGGTGGGTGGCTTCTTGCAGGCTGAGGTGGGAAACGCGGAGAAAGGACACAGAGAATACTTCAACAAGATTTCAGGAGGACAGTAAAGATAGTTTGCAGTCTGCTGCTTCCTGATATCTGGCAGTAATTGCCCGAAAAGCCCAAGCTAACGCGCCTACTTCTCGGGTTTAGACCCAAACCTAATGCTAGGGTTCCTGAAGCTGACACTCAACTGAAAGCCTACTTCACTATAGAGCCGGCCAAGTTGTTTATAAGTAATACCCGCCGAAAATGGCCGTTTATCGAGAGTAAGCGAGCTACTCCATTGCCAGTAGTGCTGCCACCAAGCCAGCTTAGTTGCCAGCGCTACATCTGCTACGTTACCCGACTTTGTAAAGCCGGTACCTGCTTCGATACCCCAGCTCTTCGACAGCCCGTTTTCTAGCTGATAGGAAGCGGCACCTAAGCCCAGCGACACTAGAAGTTGGTCGTACCCTACATAAAACCCGGTGGAATTAATCGTCAGCATCCGGCGGTCGAAGTGAAACTGGGGCGTTTCTACCAACGCGTAGTTCAAGGCAATGCCAAAGGTCGGCCAGTTGCAAGGAGCAATCAGATGGCCTACCCCAGCCTCGAATTCCACTACTTGATTGGTACGCTGGCGGTTTGTTTGGTACTCGGCTGCCACCTCAAGTGTCACATCCGAATACTGATTGTTAAAAAAGGGGAAGGTACCGTAGCTGCATTTTCCTCCCAGTGGCGTATACTTTGCCCCGCCAGAAAGACCAATCTGTAAGACGTCGAAGTTTATATGATCATCCCACCTACAGGATTCTCTGAATTGCACTTGTAGCGTGTCGCCCACAGCTGCTTTCACTTTTTGCGTTACAAACCCAATCATGCTGATTTGCAGCGTTGCCGAATCCTGCGCAAGTTCTATGGCGAAAGTGCCTTCAGAGTCTGTTGTAGTACCGGTATCTGTCCCGATGACGACAATTGTTGCCCCCGGCAAAAGGCTTTTCTTATAGCGTACCACGCCCCGAACCATTCCTTGGGCCATCCCCGAAAACCCATTTACGAGCAATAGTAAACCCAATACGTAACCCTTCATCGTACACAGACTAGAATATTTACCTATTCGATGCCGACGTAGGCTATATTCCACAATAAAAACGGCCGCCTCCCCTACCGGAGAAGCGGCCGTTTCCATGTGTTAGCCGAAGCCCGCAGAAATTACTTCTGCGACAACTGCGCTTCGCCGGACTCTTTCAGACGAATCAGGTTCAGGGCCGAGCCGGCTTTAAACCATTCGATCTGGCCTTCATTGTAGGTGTGGTTCACCGTGATGAGGTCCGTGTCGCCGTCGGCGTGGTGCAGACGGATCTGCAGGGGCTGACCGGGCGTGAACGTGGTCAGGCCCAGGATGTCGATGGTATCGTCCTCCTCAATCAGGTCGTAGTCGGCCTTGTTGGCGAAGGTCAGCGCCAGCATGCCCTGCTTCTTGAGGTTGGTTTCGTGGATACGGGCAAACGACTTCACCAGCACGGCGCGCACACCCAGGTGGCGGGGCTCCATAGCCGCGTGTTCGCGCGAGGAGCCTTCCCCGTAGTTTTCATCCCCTACCACAATCGACCCGATGCCCTGGGCCTTGTAGTTGCGGGCTACCTGCGGCACGGCGCCATAGGGCGTGCCCGAGGTCAGGGCATCCTTCACCGAGTTCGTCTCGCCGTTGAAGGCGTTGGTTGCCCCGATGAGCATGTTGTTGGAGATGTTGTCGAGGTGGCCGCGGTATTTCAGCCAGGGGCCGGCCATCGAAATGTGGTCGGTGGTGCACTTGCCCTGGGCTTTGATGAGCAGGCGCAGGCCGTGCAGGTCGGTGCCTTCCCAGGGCTTGAAGCCTTCCAGCAGCTGCAAACGGTCGGAAGTAGGCGCTACCAGCACTTGTACACCCGAGCCATCTTCGGCGGGCGCCTGATAGCCGGCATCTTCCACATCGAAGCCGCGGGGGGGCAGCTCAATGCCCTGGGGCTCGTCGAAGCGCACCTGCTGGCCGTCTTTGGTGGTCAGCGTATCGGTGAGGGGGTTGAAGGTCAGGTCGCCGGCAATGGCAAAGGCCGTCACGATTTCGGGCGAGGCCACGAAAGCGTGGGTGTTCGGGTTGCCATCGTTGCGCTTGGCGAAGTTGCGGTTGAAGCTCGTGATGATGGAGTTGGGGCGCTTCATGTCGTCCATGTGGCGGGCCCACTGCCCGATGCACGGTCCGCAGGCGTTGGCCAGCACCACGCCGCCCATCTGAGCGAAAGTGTCGAGCAGTCCGTCGCGCTCCACGGTGTAGCGCACCAGCTCCGAGCCGGGCGTTACGGTGTACTCGGCCTGCACCGTCAGGCCTTTGTCGGCGGCTTGCTTGGCAATGCTGGCGGCGCGGGTAATGTCTTCGTAGGAAGAGTTGGTGCAGGAGCCAATGAGGCCGACTTCCAGCTTGGCGGGCCAGTTGTGCTCTTTCACGGCCGCGGCAAACTGCGAGATTGGCCAGGCAGCATCCGGGGTGAATGGGCCGTTGACGTAGGGCTCCAGCTCGGAAAGGTTGATTTCGATGAGCTGGTCGTAGAAGTTGGCGGGGTTGGCGTACACTTCGTCGTCGGCGCGCAGGTGCGCGGCTACGGCGGCGGCGGCATCGGCAATTTCGGCGCGGCCGGTGCCCCGCAGGTAGTCGCCCATTTTCTCATCGTAGCTGAACACCGAGGTCGTTGCCCCAATTTCAGCGCCCATGTTGCAGATGGTGCCTTTGCCAGTAGCCGACAGGTTGTTGGCGCCTTCACCGAAGTACTCCACGATAGCACCCGTACCGCCTTTCACGGTCAGGATGCCCGCTACTTTCAGGATAACGTCTTTGGCCGAAGCCCATCCCGACAGCTTGCCGGTGAGCTTCACACCAATAACCTTGGGGAACTTCAGCTCCCAGGCCATGCCCGACATCACGTCTACGGCGTCGGCGCCACCTACGCCAATGGCAATCATGCCGAGGCCGCCCGCGTTGGGGGTGTGCGAGTCCGTGCCGATCATCATACCGCCGGGGAAGGCGTAGTTTTCGAGCACTACTTGGTGAATGATACCGGCACCGGGCTTCCAGAAGCCGATGCCGTACTTATTGGAGACCGAAGCCAGGAAATCGTATACTTCTTTGTTTTCGGCGTTGGCAATGGCCAAATCCTCGTCGGCGCCTTCTTTGGCCTGAATGAGGTGGTCACAGTGCACGGTGCTGGGCACGGCCACCTGGGGCTTACCGGCCTGCATGAACTGGAGCAGCGCCATCTGGGCCGTGGCATCCTGCATAGCTACCCGGTCGGGGGCGAAATCGACGTAGGAAACGCCCCGCTCAAACGCCTGCGAAACAGTGCCGCCGTACAGGTGAGCGTACAGGATTTTTTCCGTGAGGGTGAGCGGACGACCGACGGCAGTACGGGCCGCTTCGATGCGGGAGCCCATACCGGCGTACACGGCCTTGATCATTTCTAAGTCAAACGCCATAATGCGAAAGGGAAAAAGATGGAGAGAACGTGCCTATCAGAGACAGGTACGCAAATATAGGTACCGCCCGTTGCGCAGCCCAATATTTTGGCATTTGGCCGCCGTTTTGGCCAGGCAAGGGCGTATTCCTTAAACTATCAACCCTACTCCGTAGTTTAGCCCCGAACAAATAACCTCTTTCACTATGCCCGTCGCCTTTTCGTTTCGCAAGGCTGTAACCGGGGCCGGACTCGCGCTGGCCGCGGTAGCCTGCCAGTCCAATTCTACTACCACCACCGAAACCACCGCTACTCCACCTGCCGCCGCTTCGGCGGGTACCGGCACCGCTCCTCAGCTCACGGCCGGCAAGTGGCGGGGCGTACTTTCAGCGCAAGGGCAGGAAATTCCGTTTTTGTTTGAAGTAAGCGAGCAGGGCGGCAAGCCCGTGGTAACGCTGCGCAACGGCGAGGAGCGCCTGAAGCTGGACGAAATTAGCTCGGCCGGCGACTCCACCACCATCCGCATGGGCGTGTTTGATGCCGCGCTGGTGGTTCGCCAGGATGGGGCCGACAAGCTGAAAGGCGCCTGGGTGAAGTACGACGGCAAGGAGCCGTACCGGGTGGCGTTTACGGCTACCAAAGGAGCACAGAAGCTGTTTCCCGTAGCTGCAGCCAGCAAGCCGCTTTCGTTTGATGGCACCTGGAAAGTGACTTTCAAGGGCGACGACGGGGAAACCTATCCGGCAGTCGGCATCTTCAAGCAGACTGGTTCGGACGTAACCGGCACTTTCCTGACCACGACTGGTGACTACCGTTACCTAGCCGGGCAAGTGGATGGCGCTAATCTAAAACTCAGCACGTTCGATGGCAGCCACGGCTTCCTCTTCACGGCGCACAACGGCCCGAAAGAACCCATCGACATTACGAAAGACTACGCCCCTAATACTCTATTCGGCGAGTTCTACTCCGGCAAGAAAGGCCACGAAACCTGGACCGCTACGCCCGACCCCAACGCCAAGCTACCCGACGCCAACGCCCTGACCGGCATGAAACCCGGCCAGAAGCGCCTCGACTTCAAGTTCCCCAACATCTACGAAGGCGGCAGCATCTCCCCCACCGACCCCAAGTACACGGGCAAAGTGGTGGTGGTGCAGATTCTGGGCTCCTGGTGCCCCAACTGCATGGATGAAACCAACTTCCTGGCCCCCTGGTACGAGAAGAACAAGCAGCGCGGGGTCGAAATCATTGGTCTGGGCTACGAGCGCACGCCTGACCAGAAAGTGGCGTCCCAGAAGCTGCTGAAGATGAAGGAGCGCATGAACATCGGCTACGATATTGCCGTGGCGGGCCAGGCCTCGGCGGCCGAAGCCAGCAAGTCCCTGCCGCAGCTGGCCAAGGTGCTGGCTTTCCCCACCACCATCTTCCTGGACAAGAAAGGCGAAGTGCGCAAGATTCATACGGGATACTCCGGCCCCGGTACCGGCAAGTACTACGAGCAGGAAAAAGCCGACTTCAACAAAACCATCGACCAGCTGCTGGCGGAGTAAGGTTTACGGGCGCTTCCCATAGGGCAGGCAGGGACTTTCAGTAGTCGCTGCCTGTCTTTTTTTTGGCGGTGGTCTAAAAGGTGGTTTTGCTGAATGTTCGTTTCTGTTCGCATTGCCGGTTATGCTCGTCAATAACAAGTTGGATGCGGACGTGGTGCATCTTTAAGCACCGGCTGAACGAGCAG